>CAZFIS010000086.1:0-15680 GCA_964519125.1 uncultured Gemmatimonadaceae bacterium
AAGGCGATCCAGAACGCTGTCGGCGTCGCGGCCAGATCCGTCCGAGCGGGCATGGTCCGCCACGTGGCCCGCGAGCTGCCCGGCGGAAGGGGCTTGGACTCAGAGGCGTCGGGAGGATCATGAGGAAGCCGAACCCGATCGTCGAGATCGTCTCAACAGGGCGATTCCTGCCCGCCAACGTGATGACGAACCACGATCTGGCGAGAATCGTGGACACCTCGGACGAGTGGATCGCCACGCGCACGGGCATCCGCGAGCGTCGCATCGCGCCGGAGGGCATGAACGCCGCCTACATGGGCGCCGAGGCGGCCCGCGTGGCGATGGAGCGTGCGGGTGTACAGCCCGGCGAAGTGGACCTTCTGATCCTCACGACCGCGACGCCGGACCGGTGGTTGCCGTCCACGGCCTGCGACGCACAGGCGCTCCTGGGATGCACGAACGCCATGGCGTTCGACCTCATGGCGGCGTGCAGCGGATTCCTGTACGGGGTGACGCTGGCCGAGGGCTATCTCAGCGCCGGGCGCGGCGAGGTCGCGGTCGTGATCTCCACCGAGAAGATGAGCGCGATCGTGGACTGGACGGACCGCTCCACCTGCGTGCTCTTCGGGGACGGAGCGGGTGCGGCGGTGGTGCGACCGGCCAACGGGTCCGGCCGAGGGATCGTCTCGAGCCATCTTCGCTCCGACGGAAAGCTGGCCAACCTCCTGTACCGGCCCGCGGGTGGGAACGCCGAGCCCATGAACGAGGACGTGCTCGGTCGCCGAGATCACCTGCTGCGCATGGAGGGCCGGGAAGTCTTCAAGAACGCGGTCCGGTCGATGGCGGAAGCCTCGGACCTCGCGCTCCAGCACGCCGGGCTGACGGCACACGACGTCGACCTCATGGTTCCGCATCAGGCCAACATCCGCATCATCGAGGCGACCGCGAAGTACGCCGGAATACCCATGGAGAAGGTGTTTGTGAACCTCGATCGGTATGGCAACATGAGCTCCGCCTCCATTCCGGTCGCGCTCGACGAAGCCCTGGAGCAGGGGCGTATCACCTCCGGCTCCAACGTGCTGTCCGCCGCCTTCGGCGCCGGCCTCACGTGGGGTGCCATGGTGTTCAAGTTCTAGCAGATCGAAGAGACCGGTTCTCCAACCCTCCGCTCGCTCATGACGTTGGCACTGCTCTTTCCCGGACAGGGGTCGCAGTACGTGGGGATGGCCCGTCCACTCGCGGAGGCCTTTCCCGGGGCGGCCAGAATCCTCGAAGAGGCGGACGACGTGCTCGGCTTCAGCCTCTCGGCGCTCATGGCCGAAGGCCCGGAGGAGGAGCTCACGGCCACTCGCAACGCGCAGCCGGCCATCCTGACCCACTCCGTCGCGGTGCTGGCTGTCGTTCGGGACCGCCTCGGTCCCATCGCTCTGGCGGCCGGTCACTCCCTGGGCGAGTTCAGCGGCCACGTGGCCGCCGGGACCCTGTCGTTTGCGGATGCCCTCGAGGTGGTGCGGCTGAGGGGAGAGCTCATGTTCGAGGCGGGTCAGGAGCGTCCGGGCACGATGGCCGCGATCCTGGGACTCGACGACGACGCGCTCGAACGCGTGTGCGCCTCCGTGACCGAAGGGATCTGCGTTCCCGCGAACTTCAACTCCGCAGGCCAGACGGTGGTGAGCGGCGACGTCGCCGGCGTGGAGCAGGGGATGGCGCTCGCCCAGGAGGCCGGCGCCCGCCGGGTCGTGCGCCTCAACGTGTCGGGCGCGTTCCACTCGCCCCTGATGACACCCGCGGCCGGTGGGCTCGCTGCCAAGCTCGAGTCCGTGGAGATGGCCGATCCGGCGTTTCCCGTGGTGTCCAACGTGACGGCTCGGCCCGTCATGTCCCGGGACGAGGCGCGCAGGCTGCTGGTGGAGCAGCTCACTTCGCCGGTTCGCTGGTCGAAGTCGGTGGAAACCATGGTGCAGGCCGGGGTAGACCGGTTCCTGGAGCTGGGGCCCGGGACCGTCCTGACGGGCCTCAACCGACGCAACGCGAAGGGCGTGCCGTGCACCTCGCTGGGCGAGCCGGCCGACCTTGCCTCGTTCGGGATGGAAGAATGAGCCTGCCGGAGCGCGAACTGGAAGGAAAGGTGGCCCTCGTCACGGGCGGGTCTCGAGGCATCGGCCTGGCCATCGCACGTGCGCTTGCCGCGGCGGGGGCACACGTTGCCGTCGTGGCGCGCAACGGCGAACGAGCGTCCGCGGCCGCGAACGATCTGGGAGGGGAGTGGCACCGTGGGTACGCCTGCGACGTGTCGGATCCGGCCCAGGCCAAGGACGTGGTGCAGCGCGCCGAAGCCGACCTGGGTCCGCTCTCCATCCTCGTGAACAACGCGGGCATCACCCGGGACAATCTCCTGATGCGTATGAAGGATGAGGAATTCGATGAGGTGATCGCGACCAATCTCAAGGGCGCCTTCAACTTGACGCGTGCGGTCTCCCGGGGGATGATGAAGCGCAAGGACGGCGTGATCATCAATATCACCTCCGTGGTGGGCCTCATCGGAAACCCCGGCCAGGCCAACTACGCCGCTTCGAAGGCCGGGCTGGTGGGCCTGACGAAGAGCGTGGCCAAGGAGCTCGCGCCGCGGGGCGTGCGCTGTAACGCGGTCGCGCCCGGTTTCATTCGCACCGACATGACCGACGGTCTCTCGGAGATGCAGGTGGAGAGCCTCAAGGAGCACATCCCCCTCGGGGGACTCGGCGAGCCCGACGACGTGGCCGGCGTCGTTCGGTTTCTCGTGGGCCCCGCGGCTCGCTACATTACCGGCCAGGTGTTGGCAGTCGACGGCGGAATGGTGATGTGACGTCGGTCGGCAAGCCACTTTTCATGTGAAAGACAACCGGACTTCAATGACACCCGAGGAGGACACATGAGTGAGCCCACCGAAGCCAGGGTCAAGGAGATCATCATCAACGAGCTGGGCGTGGAGCCTGAGAAGGTGTCCAACGACGCGTCGTTCGTTGAGGACCTGGGGGCGGACTCCCTCGACACGGTGGAGCTCGTCATGGCGTTCGAGGAGGAGTTCGGGATCGACATTCCCGACGAGGACGCCGAGCAGATGCGCACCGTTGGCGACGCGATCGATTACCTGAAGAAGCACTCCGCCGAGGCGGGGGACTGAGCGGACTCCTGCACGGGCACGGGTATGACGGGAGGAAACGGAGCGAGCCGTGGTGACCGGCGAGTGGTCATTACGGGAATGGGCGTCGTCTCTCCCGTGGGGAATGACCTCGCCACGATGTGGCCGAACCTGCTTGCCGGGGTGAGTGGCGGGGGCCCGATCACGCACTTCGAGGCCACCGACGATTTCTCCACGCGCATCGCGTGTGAGGTCAAGGATTTCGATCCGCTCCAGTATCTCGACAAGCGCGACGTCCGCCGCTTCGACCCCGTCGCGCACTTCGCCCTCGCCGCGGCCGTCCAGGCGATGGCTTCAGCGGGGTTGGAGGGGGTTCCCGAAGGGACGGACGCCCACCGGTTCGGGGTGATCTTCGGCAGCGGCATCGGGGGCATCTCGACGTTCGAGGAGCAGCACCGCAAGCTCATCGAGCAGGGCCCCAACCGAGTGAGTCCCTTCTTCGTCCCGATGTTCATTCCCGACATCTCGGCGGGGCTCATCTCCATCCGCTTCGGGCTCCAGGGGCCCAACTACGCGACGGTCTCCGCATGTGCGTCCGCGGCGCATGCGATCGGGGACGCCATGCGTCTCATTCGCAACGGCGACGCGGACCTGATGGTGGCCGGCGGAGCCGAGGCCACGATCACGCCGATGACGATCGCCGGCTTCTCGGCCATGAAGGCCATGTCGAGGCGCAACGACGATCCGAAGCACGCGAGTCGTCCGTTCGACGCCGACCGCGACGGGTTCGTCATCGGAGAGGGTTCGGGGGCCCTCATTCTGGAGGAACTCGAGCACGCGCTCGACCGCGGGGCGACGGTCTTCGCGGAGGTGGTGGGTTACGGTCTCTCCGGAGACGCCTACCACATCACCGCGCCGCCCCCCGGTGGCCACGGAGCCCAGCACGCGATGCGCATGGCCATGGAGCACGCGGGCATCACCGCCGCAGACGTGGATTACGTGAATGCGCACGGTACCTCGACCATGGCGGACGCGATCGAGACGAGCGCGATCAAAGCCGTGCTGGGAGAGCGCGCGTACGAGATCGTGGTGGGATCGACCAAGTCCATGACCGGCCACCTGCTCGGCGCGTCGGGCGCGCTCGAGGCGATCGTGTGCACTCAGGTGTGCCGTGAAGGAAAGATCCCTCCGACCATCAACTTCGAGACGGCCGATCCAGAGTGCGATCTCGACTACGCGCACGGCGGCATGGTCGAGCGAGACGTGGAGATCGCCCTCACCAACTCCTTCGGCTTCGGGGGACACAACGTCTGCCTCGCCTTGAAGCGGTGGACGTGAGTCGAGCCCAGTGACATGAGAATCGGCAGCGGGTACGACTCGCATCGCTTCGGCGCGGATCGCGCGTTGGTGCTCGGCGGCGTCCACATCCCCGACCACCCGGGCCTCGTCGGGCACTCCGACGGCGATGCCGTCGTGCATGCGGTCATCGACGCGCTCCTGGGTGCCGCCGCGGCCGGAGACGTCGGCACGCATTTCCCTCCGACCGACGAGACCTGGAAGGACGCCGATTCCATGGTCCTGCTGCAACGGGTCGTGTTCATCCTGGAAGCGCGCAACTACCAGGTCGTCAACGTGGACGTGACGGTGGTGTGCGAGAGCCCGAGGATCGCGCCACACGCCGAGGCCATGCGGCAGCGCCTCGGTGAGGTGCTCGGCACGGGGCCCGGTGCGATCTCCGTGAAGGGCAAGAGCAACGAGGGGATGGGGTGGATCGGGGCGGGAGAGGGGCTCGCGGTGCACGCGGTCGCGCTCATCGACTCCGTCGGCGGTGTCGAAGGGACCTGGGGCGCGACCGACGACGTGCTTCCCGTGTAGAGAAGCTCCCGTCCACGGCAGCTCGAATCACGGACCATCGAGGCGCGTGGTAGACGCCATACTGGCCTGGGCCGCAGGAGTGCCGCGGATCCTGGTCTATGCCGGTCTGGGTGGAGGCGCCGCCCTGGAGAACGTGGTGCCGGCCGTGCCGGCCGACACGTTCGTGCTCCTCGGCGGTTTGCTCTCGGCCACCGGTGACCTCCAAGCGCGCTGGGTCTTCCTGGTTACGTGGGTCGCAAACGTCTCTTCCGCGCTTGCGATGTACTGGGTGGGCCGCACGCGTGGACGCGTCTTCTTCGAGTTGGGGTGGGGTCGCCACCTGCTGAACGACGCCCAGGTGGGGCGCATGACGCGGTTCTACGCGCGCTGGGGTGTGCTGGCCGTGTTCTTCACGCGCTTCCTTCCCGGGCTGCGCTCCGTGGTGCCCGTCTTCGCCGGCGTGTCGCACCAGCGTTTCCTTCCGGTGGCACTGCCGATCGGCCTGGCTTCGGCCCTCTGGTACGGCGCTCTGGTCTGGCTCGGGACGCTCGCCGGCCACAATCTGGAGGGGGTCTTCGGGCTGGTGGCCAACGTGAACCATGCCCTGCTGGCGGTGGCGCTCGTCCTGGGCGGTGCCCTCGGGCTGGGGTGGTGGTGGACGAGGCACCATGGATGAGCCGCTGTCGTTCCGCCTGGAGCAGTTCCAGGACTACTTGACGTTCGAGCGGGGTCTGTCCGAGCGCACGATCGCGGCGTATACCCGCGACCTGAAGCGATGGATGGCCTTTGTCGAAGCGCGGGCCGTGCGGTCCCCCGAGGCCGTCACGGCCGTGCATCTGCGCGATTGGGTGATGTCGTTGAAGAAGGACGGGCTCGCGCCTACGTCGATCCGGCGCGCCCAATCCGCCCTGCGGACGTACTTCGCGTTCCTCCTCTCCGAGGGCGCGGTGGCGGTCGATCCCACCGACCGGCTGGAGTCCCCGAAGGTCGGCCGCCGGCTGCCCGACTTCCTCACGCGCAGGGAGGTGGAGCGCCTTCTGGACGCGCCGGATCCCGACCACGCGCTCTACTGGCGCGACAAGGCCATCCTGGAGCTTCTGTATGCTTCGGGATTGCGGGTCTCCGAGCTCGTGGAGCTTCCGCTGTCGGGCCTCGATCGTGATGAGGGCTTCGTGACGGTGTTCGGGAAGGGATCCAAGGAGCGCCTCGTTCCGGTCGGAGCTCCGGCGCTCCGGACCATCGGGCGCTACCTCGGAGAGGTCCGGCCGGCACTCGTGCGCGGTCCTCTCTCGGAGCGGATCTTCCTGAACGCGCGAGGCCGGCCCCTGACGCGCATGGCCGTGTGGACGCTCGTGAAGAGGTCGGCGCGGCGGGCGGGGATCGTCAAGGAGGTTTCACCCCACACGCTCCGCCACACATTCGCCACGCACCTCCTCGAGGGAGGTGCCGACCTGGCCGCCGTCCAGCAGCTCCTGGGCCACGCCGACATCTCCACGACGCAGATCTACACGCACGTCGACCGCGAGTACCTGCGCGAGGTGCACCGGAAGTACCACCCGCGCGCGTAGACCGGGTGGAGGGTAGCCGCTCGGTGCGCGCCGCCTGTGCCGAGGAGACTCGCCGTCAGCGGTTCGCGCCGACCTTCGTGGTGCGCTGCGCGCCTTCGGCTGCCCGTTCCTTGTCGGCTGCCGCGAACAGCTGGTCCTGGGTCTTCACGGACTCGAGGAGATGCACCGCCTCGCTGAGCACGGGGTCGTGCTCCATGCGGATCTTCGCTTCCCGTCCGACCTCGTCCATGCGCTCCGCGACGGCCATACGGGCCTGCCACGCCAGGTAATCCCGCACGCCGGGAGCGGCGTTCACAGCCGAGGCGGGAAGGCCCTGGGACACGAGACGGTCGATCCACGCGTTGAGGCTGTCCGGGCTGAGGGACGCTTGAGCGCTGTCCTTGATCAGGCTCTTTGCCGTGGTCAAAGCGAACTCGCTGATCTTCTGCCCGAGCGGGAAGTGAGCCTCACCCGCGGCCTTGAGCATCGCGCGCTGGGCCAGCGTGAGCGTATCGGCCTTGATCGGAAGGTCGGGGAAGATCCCGCCGCCCGCGCGCAGCGTCCTGCCCGACGCGGTCTTGACGACCGGGAGCGTGTCGGTGTCCTCCGGCAGCGGCTGCCCGTCGAGCCCACGGGGCCGATGCAGCGAGCGTCCGAGGGGCGTGAGCCACGTGCCCGTCGTGAACTTGAGACGCTGACCGTGCGGCAGCGGCATCACGGTCTGCATCACACCCTTTCCGAAGCTGCGTTCGCCGAGGATGAGGGCGCGGTCGTAGTCCTGGAGGGCGCCGGCGAAGATCTCGGCACCGGAGGCCGTGTAGCGGTCCACCAACATCACGATCGGGAGATCCGGCACCCGCGCCGGGATGCGCGCCTCGTACGCTTCGGTCTCGACCTGGCTCTTCGTGCCTCCCGGAATGCGCTGCCGGGTGCTGGCCAGCGTGTCTCCGGGAGGGAGGAAGAGGTCCGCCAGCATGAGCGATTCGTCCAGAAAGCCGCCCGGATTGCCGCGCAGGTCGATGATCAAGCCGTGGGTGTTCCGGAGCTGCTGCAGCGCACCGTTCATCTCGCGGGCGGCGTTGCGCGCCACCCGATCGAGCACCACGTACCCGATGTTGCCGTCGAGGACGCCGTAGCTCACCGCGGGGACGTGCACCGAGTCCCGCTGAAGCGCGAACGTGAAGGGTTCGCTGTAGCCCGGCCGGGCGATCTTGAGCTTCACCGTCGTTCCGACGGGCCCCTTGATCGAGTCGGCGGCCATGTTGGTCGTCCAGGCGGTCGCGTCGTGATCGTTCACGCCGACGATCTGATCGCCGAGCTGAATGCCTGCTTGCTTCGCGGGCGTCTTGCGGAACACGGCGGTGACCGTGACCCGGTCGTTGAGCTCCTGGATGGTCAACCCCACGCCCGAGTAGCTTCCGGTCGTCTCCTCGTCGAACGCCTTGGCTTGGTTCTGAGTGTAGACCTCGGCATACGGGTCGTTCAGGGACTCGATCATCCCATGGATGGCGCCGGCCAACAGCAACGAGTCGGAGGGCGCGTTCATGTGCATGCTCGCGATGGCGTGCAGGGCGCTCGTGAACACGTCGGCCTCGTCGCCGGACGGGAGCCTCGTGGCGGAGGCTGGCTGCTGGGCGCGAAGCCCAGGTGTCAGCACGGCCAGGGCCAGGAACAGGATCGGGATGCGTCGGTTCATCGAGGGCGCTCTGAGGCTTGGAGACGGCTCCGGGGTCCAACCTGTAACACCCGCCCGTCGCCGTCGTTCCGGCGACGGAAGGTCCGGTCGAACGCCGACGAGGCTCCCCGACCCAGATCGGACTGCGGGGGGAGCCGGTTCGCTCCTCACCGTGCGTGGAGGCACCTGCACGGGTCAACCGGAACACGTACCTTTGGGGCGCGGGAATTCCGCGCGATTCCGTCTCCACGGGGGCCTGTCCATGATCGAAAACGAGGCGAGGTCGCCGCTTCGGGTGGCGCTGGTCCAGTTCAAGCCGCGCAAGGCCGACGTGCGGGGCAACGTGGCGGCTGTACGCTCCATCATCGCGGAGCAGGCGCCCGGAGCGGATCTGGTCGTCTTCCCGGAAGGGTCCTTGAGCGGCTACTTCCTCGAAGGTGGCGTCGCCGAGGCGGCGTTGACCTCCGAGCGGCTCGTGGATCTGCTCGGCACGCCTCCACCCGACGCGCCCGACGTGGTGCTCGGCTTCTACGAGCGATGGCGCCGTCGCCTCTACAACAGCGTGGCGTACCTGACGCCGGATGGAGCGACGTGGAAGGTTCGTCACGTCCACCGGAAGATGTTCCTTGCTACGTACGGCGTGTTCGACGAAGCCCGTTTCGTGGAACCCGGGACGGCACTGCGGGCGTTCGATACCCGCTTCGGCCGCATGGGGATGCTGATCTGCGAGGAGATGTGGCACTCGCTTCCTCCCACGATCCTGGCACTGGGAGGCGCGGAGCTCGTGGTGGTCGTGAGCGCCTCACCCGCGCGCGACTTCGGGCCGTCAGGGAAGGGACGTCCGGCGAACCTCGACCGCTGGGAGCAGCTCGCACCGAGCGCGGCCCTCGAGCACGGCGTCTTCGTGGTGGTCGCTCAACTCGTCGGCTCGGAGGGTGGTAAGCTCTTTCCCGGTGGCTCCTTCGCGGTCGGTCCCGACGGGCAGATCCTCGCACGCGGACCTCTGCTGGAGGCGGGCGTGACCGTGGCATTGCTCGATGCGACGGCCATCGACCGGGCCCGGGTCGCCTCGCCGCTGTTGGCCGACCTGGAGCAGATGCTCCCGCACCTCCAGCGCTCCCTCCAGGACGCTCACACGCCATCGCCGTCCGCCGAGCGTGACGAGGCAGAGGAGGAGGAGTCCGGTTCAGAGGCGGGGGCAGGTCCCACGCTGGCGGGACGGGGTCCGGCCCTCTCCGAGGCCGCCGACCTCCACGATCCCGGCGTGCTCGAGCTGGACCTCGAGTTGGTGGAGCGGACGTTGGTGGAGTTCATCCGCGAAGAGGTGCGTCGTCGGCGGGGCTTCGAGCGCGTCGTCGTGGGCGTCTCCGGCGGCGTGGACTCCGCGGTGTCACTCTATCTGGCTTGTCGTGCCCTGGGACCGGAGAACGTGTTCGGCTTCCGCCTTCCGTACCGTGACTCGAGCCCCGAGAGCCTCGAGCACGCGCAGCTCGCGTTGGAGGGGTGCGGGGCCGTGGGACGCACGATCGAGATCACGGACCCGATCGAGCGCTACGTGCAGGCCTACGAGCCCGACATCTCGCCGCTCAGGAAAGGCAACCTGATGGCGCGGCTGCGGGCGGTGATCCTCTTCGACCAGTCGGCCAGCCTGGCCGCACTCCCGCTGGGGACGGGCAACAAGAGCGAGCGTCTCCTCGGCTACTTCACCTGGCACGCCGACGACTCTCCCCCCATCAACCCGCTCGGAGACCTGTTCAAGACCCAGGTCTGGGCGCTCGCCCGCCACCTGGGGGTGCCCCAGGTGATCGTGGACAAGCCGGCGACGGCCGACCTGGTGCGCGACGTCAACGACGAGGACGAGCTCGGGATCTCCTACCACACCGCCGATCCGATCCTGCACTGGATCATCAAGGGATGGGGCGTGGAGGATCTGGTGCGCGCCGAATTCGCGCGGGATGCCGTCGAGCTCGTGTGGCGGCGCCTCCAGTCGACACACTGGAAGCGCGAGCTTCCCACGGTCGCCGTGCTGTCCTCGAGCGCGATCGGCGAGTTCTACCTGAGGCCGGTGGACTACTAGCTCCGATCCTGCGGATCCGGCCGTCGGAGTCCGAAGGGCGGGGCCGGCGGTTCGTGCGAGCGACGATTGCGCGGTAACAGCGCGAATCGCTGTCGCGCACCGAGCGAGTACGAACCGCCCGCCCCGCCCGCTGCCGGAACGTCCCTACGCCGCCCGCCTCCCCAGCGCCAACGCCGCGAAGAACAACCCCGCCCCCACGAGCACGATCGCCGCACCGGACGGGAGGTTCCACATCCACGACAGCCACAGCCCTCCCCCCACCGACACGACGGCCGAGCCGACCGCCACTCCGAGCATTCCCCGGAGCGAACGGGCGACGGCCTGCCCCGTGGCTGCCGGGATGACCAGGAACGCCGAAACGAGGACGATGCCGACGAGGCGCACCGAGGCGACGATCGTCACGGCGAGGATCGTGAGCAGGAGGAAGCGGAGCGGTGTGGCGGCGATGCCCGAGGCTCGAGCCGCTTCCTCGTCCACACCGATGAACAGGAGCTCCTTGAAGAAGAGCGCCATGAGCCCGAGTGCCACCACGCACAGCCCGACGAGCGGGAGCACCTCGTCGGGCGAGACCGACAGGATGTTGCCGAAGAGGTAGCCCATGAGGTCCTGCCGGTACGCTGGAGAGAGGCTGATCAGGACCACACCCAACGCCATGGAGGACGGGAAGAAGACACCGATGGCGGTGTCCTCCGAGATCTGGCTGCGTCCGCCGATCCACCCGATGACCCAGGCGACCACGACGGCGAACACGGTGGCGGTCGGGAGCGGAGCGAGTCCCATCACGACCCCCAGGGCCACGCCTCCGAGCGCGGCGTGGGAGAGGCCGACGCCCACGAACGCCATGCGCCTCAGCACCACGAAGAAGGACAGCACTGCACCGGTTACTCCGAGCAGGATCCCGGTGAGAAGCGCCCGCTGCACGAAACCGTAGGAGAGGAACTCGGTCATGAATCGTGCTCGTGGGGCGGGGGAAAGGCGTAGGCGCGCTGGAGAGCGCCACTGTGCAGGACCTCGTTCGGGCTCCCCTGGGACTGCACGGTGCGGTTCAGCAGGATGAGGGCATCGGCATGGTCGCCCACGACGTCGAGGTCGTGGGTCGCGCACAGCAGCGTGAGCCCCTGCTGGTGCTGGAGGTCGCAGACGAGCGCGTAGAACCGCGCGCGTGCCGCGCTGTCCAGGCCGGCCGTCGGCTCGTCCAGGAGGAGGAGCCTCGGCTCGCTGCACAGGGCGCGCGCGATGAGGACGCGTTGCTGCTGACCGCCGGAGAGATCCTGGAAGCGGCGCGACGCCAGGTCCACCATTCCCACGCGTTCCAGCGCTTTGCGCGCGAGCTGCCGATCCATCCGGTGGGGACGCCGGCCCACGCCCAGCGCGCCGTAGCGGCCCATCAACGTGACGTCGAGCACCGAGATCGGGAAGCCGCGCGGGATCACGACACGCTGCGGCACGTATCCGATGGCGGCGTTGCCCTGGCCAGGGGCTTGGCCGAACACTTCGACACGCCCCGCTGCGGGCCTGACGAGGCCGAGCAACATCCGGATGACCGTGCTCTTGCCCGCCCCGTTCGGGCCGATGAGGGCGGCGAACCGCCCTTCACCCACCCGGAAGGAGACCCCGTCCAGGGCGACGCGGCCGCCGTAGGCCACCCGCACGTCCTCGAGCAGAACGGCACAGGGGCGAGACGCCTCCGCGTTCACGACGCCCCCAGGGCGAGCGCGAACGTGCGGGCGTTGGCTCGCATCATGGCGAAGTAGCTGCTCCTTCCTTGGACGTTCGGCCCGCCGAGCGGGTCCACCACCAAGACCTTGACCCCGAGCTCCTTGGCCACGGCCTCGGCGGCCGTCTCCGCGAGCTGGGGCTCGGCCAGGATCGTGGTGACCCCCGCTCGTCGGGCCTCGTCGATGAGGCGGGCGAGGCTCTGGGCGGAGGGCTCGTCACCGGGCCGCTCGTACACGTTCCCGACGGAGGTGAGCCCGTAGCGCGCCGCAAAGTACGCCCACGCGTCGTGCGTCGCGATGAAGCGACGGCGCGGGGCCCGGCCCAGCTCGGCCCGGATGTCGGCGTCGAGCGCGGTCAGGGAGTCCGCGACGGCCGAAGCCCGCGCTCGCACGGAGTCGGCCTGGCTCGGCACGAGCGAGGCGAGGAAGTCTCGCAGGCGGGGCAGGAGCTGGTCGCGCACGAGCACAGGATCGAGCCACACGTGCGGGTTGCCCGACGCGCGCGCCTCCGGTCCGTCCGCCGCGTGCATCAACGTGAGCCCGTCGGTGAGAACGAGACGGCGGAAGTCGCCGCCGGCCGGCTCCACCCCGTTCAGCCAGCCGTCCAGACCCCCGCCCACCCGCACGTAGCCCGAGGCGTGCGCGAGAGCACGGATTTGGGAGGGGGTGGCCTCCCAGGTGGCGGGAGATGCCCGCGGCGGCAGAAGCGTCTCCACGCGCACGGCGTCTCCGCCGATCCGGGCGGTGAGGTCGGCGATCGGGAAGATCGACACGACGACGAGGGGACGTCCAACGTTCTTCGGAGGCTCGGTGCACGTCGCGAGCAGGACCGGGAGGAGCACCAGGGTGATGCTTCGGAATGCGATGCGTGGCGTCACGTCAACTCCGGCCCGTCACCTTGCGTCTGAGGGACTCGAGGAGAGGGAGGGGGGTGAGCTCTCCATCGACGATTCCGGCGAGCTCCTCCTCGCGTCTCCAATGCTCCTCGAGCTCTGCGAGTTCCAGCTCGAGCAGATGTTGCTCGGCCGACTCGTTGATCGCAATCTCGAGCGCGACCGCCCCCGTGCGCTGGAGGTCGGCCAGGCGGCGCCCGTCCTTGACGACGATGCGCGTGAGGTCCCGGGGCGATCCGGCTTCCTCGATCAGGCGTGTGGCGGACGCGACCCTCCGCTCGGATGCTCCCGCGAAGTGATGGTATGCGAGCACGCGGCGGAGCGTGCGGTCGGCCGCCTGGCCTTCCAGGTGCAGCCCGCCCTCCCGGTAGTGTCCGCAGCGGGGGCAGCGGTACGCCACATGCGTGCTTCCCGTCTCATCCCCGGGCAGCAGGACCAGTCCGCCCCGGCTCTTATAGCGCAGGGAGCGGAAGACGTGTCCGCAGCGAGGACAGCTCTGGCTTCCGCGCCACGCGGCGCCTCCGAAGCGGAGCCATCGGGCCGCCTCCGTGATGGAGTCCGGCGCGTGTCCCATGACGAGCCACACGCCCAGGAGCGTCATCCCGCCGGTCGCCCAGCCTCCGGCCACGACTGCGCCCGCCGCCACGGTGCCGGCCACGGACAGCTTCCGATAGTGTTGCCTGCGGGACGTGAGCTCGCGCCCGTATCTCCACCACGCCTCCTCCGAGAGATCGGCGCGCCCCACGCGAACGATCTCCAGGGGCCCAGCCCGGAGCAGGGCGATGTTGTCGGTCTGCGAGAGGAGGCGCGCCCGGTCCCGCGTGAGTTTCTCCAGCTCCTCGAGCGCCTCCCACCGTTCCTCGATGGGCGCGAGCGACCACCGCTTGCACGCCCGACAGACGGCCCACAGGCGGCCCCGCGTCGGGTCGTACGCCAGCCGCTTCCCGTAGGGGAAGTGCTCGAGTTCCTCGTTGGGCTCGAAGGGTGTGGAGCAGACCAGACAGCGTGTGTACACCGGCTTCTCCGGGGTCCTGCGGGCGTTCGGCGCCCCCGGCGGGGACATCGGAAAGGTACCGAGCGTGGACGTTCCCTCGTAGGGCCTCGGACAATGCACTACATTCTCACGTTCTCGGGGACGGTTCCGGAGTGGAGCGCATGCTGCTGGTCATCGACAACTACGACTCGTTCACGTTCAACCTGGTCCAGTTCCTCGGGGACCTGGGCGCCGAGCCCACGGTGGTGCGGAACGACGAGCGTACGGTCGACGACCTGCTGGAGCTGTCCCCCCGCCACGTGGTCGTCTCGCCGGGCCCGTGCACACCCCGGGAGGCCGGTGTCAGCGTGGAGGCGTTCCGGGTTCTGGGCGCGCAGGGGATCCCGATGCTGGGGGTTTGCCTGGGTCACCAGGCCCTGGGGGAGGCGTTCGGCGGACGCACGATTCGGGCCCACAGGATCATGCATGGGAAGACGGGGCCGGTGCGGCACGTGGAGGAGGGGATCCTGCACGGCGTTCCATCCCCGTTCAACGTCGCCCGCTACCACTCTCTCGTCACGGATCCCGATCGACTTCCGCCCGTTCTGGAGCCCGTGGCGTGGAGCCTCGATCCCGAGGACGAGGGGGAGATCCAGGCCCTGCGCCACCGCGAGCTGCCGCTGTGGGGCGTGCAGTTCCACCCCGAGTCGCTGTTCAGCGAGCACGGCAAGCGCATCCTCGAGAACTTCCTGGGCCTGCCGGGGCGTTGAGGGGGGCGCGACACCGCTCTCGCTTGACCCCTCCCCCCGCGTCGAGATACCTTCCGTGGCGTGAAAATTGCATGTGAATTCCGCGTTCTCCTCCTCGAGGGGGGCTCTTGAGCCGGCAAATCCTGGGCATCGTCCCGGCCCGGCTCGCCTCCACCCGTCTCCCTAGAAAACCCCTCTATCCCTTGCACGGCCGGCCCCTCATCGAGTGGGTGTGGCGGCGCGTGGAGAGCATGTCCGTGCTGGACCACGCCGTGGTTGCCACCGACTCCGAGGAGGTTGCGGACGTGTGCCGGGCGCTCGGCGCTCCCGTGGAGCTGACCTCCACCGAGCACCCTTCCGGGACGGACCGTGTCGCCGAGGTGGCCAATCGGGCCGCCTACGTCGGCTTCGACCTGATCGCCAACGTCCAGGGCGATGAGCCCCTGCTCAAGGAGGCGCACCTGCGGGCAGCGATCGACCTCGTACGCGAGAAGGGCTGGGACGTGGGCACGTGCGCGACTCCCCTCATGGACGAGGAGGCCCGCAAGGACCCTTCGGTCGTGAAGGTGGCCCGCGCCGCCAGTGGACGGGCGCTCTACTTTTCCCGGGCGCCCATCCCGTACAAGCGCGATGCCAAGCCGGTGTCGGACGAATTGGAGCGCGAGCCGTTCCTCCGCCACATCGGGATCTACGCATACACGCGGGAGGCGATCCAGGACTGGGTGGCCCTCGCGCCCTCCCCTCTCGAGCGCCTCGAGATGCTCGAGCAGCTCCGGCCGCTGGAGGCGGGCCTGCGCATCGGGGTGGCCGTCGTCGGAGCTGCCGACCCCGGTGTCGACACCCCCGCCGACGCGCTTCGCATGGAAGAGAAATTGACCCAGTTGGGTGTGACCTCACTCCTATGACGGACACCATGACGCACACGCAGAAGAAGGCCACCAAGTACATCTTCGTCACGGGCGGTGTGGTCTCTTCGCTCGGCAAGGGAATCGCGGCGGCGTCCATCGGACGGCTCCTCAAGGAGCGTGGCCTGAAAGTGACGCTCCAGAAGTTCGACCCCTACATCAACGTCGATCCGGGCACGCTCTCTCCGT
>CAZFIS010000087.1:0-6437 GCA_964519125.1 uncultured Gemmatimonadaceae bacterium
CGCGATGCGGGGGGTCCTTCGTTACCAACAACCCCCGTTTGCGGCCACCCCTCCACCGCACGACCTTCCCATCCATGACCATCGAACCTGAGCATCGAAGCACCCCCACGCGCGCGGGCTACGTCACGCTCGTGGGACGACCCAATGCGGGCAAATCGACGCTGCTCAACCGACTGATCGGCGAGCATCTTTCGATCGTCACACCCAGAGCCCAGACCACGTGGCAGCGTGTCACCGGCATCCTGACGCTCGACGACACTCAGCTCGTGTTCCTGGACACTCCGGGGCTTCTGGACCCACGAGATCTCCTGCAACGGGCCATGCTCTCGGCCGCCCGGGAGGCAGTGGAGGAGGCGGACGTGATCGTCCTGGTCGTCGATGCCACGCGGTCTCCGGGCAGGGAGGAGACCGCGCGCATCGAGGCCACGCTCGAGCGCGCCCGCGCGCCGCTGCATGCGGCGATCAACAAGACGGATCTCGCTCCGGGCCCCTCGATCGCGCGATGGAGGGCGTGGCTCGAGAGCTCCACGCCCGCCCGCCTGTACGAGATCTCCGCCTTGGACGGCACCGGCGTGGAGGACCTGCTCGACGCCGTGCGCGCCGACCTGCCACCGGGCCCCTTCCTCTACCCGCCGGACGACATCGCCTCGGACCCCGTTCGCTTCTTCGTGGCCGAGCTCGTGCGGGAGACCATCTTCGAGCAGTATCGCGAGGAGATCCCGTACGCGGCCTACTGTCACGTGGAGGAGATGCGCGAGGACCAGGATCCCGTCTATGTCGGGGTACACATCTACGTCGAGCGTCCGTCCCAGAAGAAGGTTCTGGTGGGTGCCGGCGGAAGCGCCGTTCGCGAGCTGGGCCGCGCGTCGCGCCTCAAGATCGAGCACTTTCTCGGACGGCGCGTATATTTGGACCTTTGGGTCAAGCCCCTGAAGGCATGGCGACGGAACCGGGCCCACCTCGGAAAGTTGGGCTTCCGCGTTCCTCACGACGATGACAGCCACGACTCGTAGACTTTCCCGGCTCGTGCTCGCGGGCGTGCTCATGACGGCGACGGTTCGTCCGGTCGCCGGACAGGCGCGCGCGCCATCGGGCAACGATCCTTCCTCGACCGAGGGGGCGCTCTTCCTCCTCCTCCCGGTAGGAGCCGAGGCCGTCTCGGTGGGGCGGGCGATGACCGCGCTCGACGGCCCAGAATCCGCGTTCTGGAATCCCGCCGGGCTCACGGGGGTCGACCGGAGTCAGGTCGTTCTGTTCCGCGGCGACGACCCCGTCGGCCCGGAGACGGCGGTGTCCGTGCTCCTGGCCCGGCCCGGCGTCGGTACGGTGGGATTCTCCTACTTTCTCCTCGACGGTGGAAGCCAGGAGCTCCGTGATGCGGACGGCAACGACCTGGGCACGATCTCCGTCCGCAACCACCTCGGCATCGCGTCGGCCGCAGCGAAGATCGGGCGGCGGATCAGCCTCGGTGTGAACCTCAAGGTGATCCAGTTCCGCTTCTCGTGCCGGGGGATCTGCACCGACGCGGGCATCACGGCCACCACGTACGCGATGGATGGTGGAATCCAGTTCACGCCGGGCGGTCCGGGCGATCTTCCTCTGCGGCTGGGCGCAACCATCGTCCACCTGGGGCCACGACTCCAGGTGCGTAACGCGGCTCAGGCCGACCCCCTTCCGACGCGGGTTCGCGTGGCCGCCGCATACGACGTGCTGAGCTCTCTCTTCGACATCCCGCAACTCAACGGGTGGGTCACGGTGGAAGTGCAAGGGCACGTGCGCAATGCGCTGTCGCCCTCGCTCTACCTCGGCTCCGAGTTCACCGCCGGCGGCAAGGATCAACTCGCACTGCGCGCCGGATACGTCGTCGGCGACCTGGACCAGGAAAACGGCGCGCGTGTCGGGCTCGGGCTGCACCACAATCGGTTCGACCTGTCGATCGCCAAGTCTCTCGCGGTGTCGACGTTGACGGGAGAGACCGAGCCGGTGTTCGTGACGTTCGCCGTCGACTTCTGATGCCGTCGCCTCGTGGGGGGGCGCTCTCGGCCCTCGTTCTCCTGATGGCCCTCTCGCGCCCCGGGGCGGGCCAGGTGCGCCCGGGAGCGGCCCAACCGACGACCACTGCTCATCCTGTGGCGATGCCCTCGGGCGCCCCGGCGCGCGGAGCCCTCGGCTCGGGCCTTCTGTCGCTCGCGCTGCCGGGGGCGGGCCAGTACCGGCTCGAGCAGTCCAGGACGTGGGCGTACCTCGCACTCGAGGTCGCGGCGTGGACGGTCCACCTCGAGCAGCGCGCCCGGGGGAGGCAGCTCAGGAACCGATACCACGACCTGGCGTGGAGCGCCGCCCGTATCCACGACTCCCCGCGTCGGGAAGGAACCTGGGACTACTACGAGCTTCTGATCCACTGGACACGCTCGGGCGCGTACGACGAGAACCCCGCCGCGCCCGGAACGCAGCCCGAGTCGGATCCGTCCACCTACAACGGATGGGTCTGGTCTCTGGCCCGGGAGATCTATTTCCCTCCGGGCCAGTCCGTGTCCACGGGGGATCCCGCGTACCAGAAGGCTCTGGCGTACTATGAGGCCAAGGCCTACGGGCCAGCGTTCCTCTGGGATTGGAGATCGTCCCCGGGAGCCCAGGAGGAATACGCCCACCTCATCGACCGGAGCGACGCGGGCTTCCGTCGCGCCACGATCGCGCTCGGAGCGGTGTTCGCCAACCATCTCATCAGCGCCGCGGACGCCTATCTGTCCGGCGCCCGCCGTGGACCGGACCGCGACGCCCACCTGTCGCTGGAGCCGGACGTGGCCCCGGGCGGCACGCGCTGGACGGCCCGGCTCCGGATTCCGTGGCCGCGATGAGCGGGGCCGGACGCGATGTCGAGGCCAGGGTCCTCCAGGCGCTGCGAGCCTCCCGGCGCGGTCCGCTCAAGCCCAAGGAGCTCGCCCGGAGCCTCGACCTGCCCACGCACGAGTACCGCGGCTTCAAGAACCTCCTCCGAGGGATGGAGCGGGCCGGCCATATCTATCGGGTCAAAGGCAACCGGTACGGGCTGCCGGCAACCATGGATCTGGTGGTCGGCACGGCTTCGCTGACCCGCAACGGCGATGCGTTCGTCCGCCCGACCGGTGGGGGTGAAGACGTCTTCGTTCCGGCGGCCGACCTCGCTACGGCGATGCACGGTGACCGGGTGACGGCGCGCATCGAGGCACGCCCGCCGGGGCGGAAGCCGGTCGCCCGTATCATCAAGGTGCTGGAGAGGGCACACGGCACGGTCGTGGGCACGTTCCACCGAGGACGGCGTCTCGCGTACGTGGTCCCCCTCGACAAGCGTCTGTCCCACAACGTGCTCGTTTCACCCGGAGAGGAAGGCGACGCCCGCGACGGGGACGTCGTGGTCGCCCGGATGGTGTCGTACGGCGAGACGGGGCCGGGCCCGGAGGGAGAGGTCCAGCACGTCCTCGGGCCACTTTCCGACCCGGGCGTGGACGTCCTGGCCGTGGCGCACGGGTACGGCCTGGCGCTCGAGTTTCCGCGGGCGGTCCTGCGCGCCGCGGAGGACGCCGCGTCACTCCCGACGGCGTCGCCGGGGCGCGTCGACCGGACGGATCTGCTGGTCTTCACGATCGACCCGAGCGACGCCAAGGACCACGACGACGCACTGTCGTACGAGGGCCGCACGGACGGAACGTGCGTGGTGGGGGTCCACATCGCGGACGTGGCCTATTACGTACGGGCCGGAGGAGCCGTCGACGAGGAAGCGCTGGCGCGAGGGACGAGCATCTACCTGGTCGACCGGGTCATTCCCATGCTGCCGGAGCGCCTCTCGGGGGACGTGTGCTCCCTGCGCCCCGGGGTTGAGCGTCCGGCCGTGTCCGTTTTCATGACTCTGGACGCCTCCGGGGCCGTCCTCGAGCGGCACTACGAGCGGTCGCTCATCCGCAGCCGACATCGTCTCTCCTACGAGGAGGTGCAGGGTGTGCTGGACGGCCAGCGCACCGTGGCCCCGGAAACGGACGGCGCGCTGCACCGCCTGGACGACGTGGCGCGCAAAGTGCGAGCGAAACGGACCGAGAGGGGCGCGCTCGACCTCGACCTGCCCGAGGCGCGGGTAATCCTCGATGAAGACGGAGATCCTCTCGACATCCAGCGCCGGGAGCGGCTCGAGAGCCATCGTCTCGTGGAGGACTTCATGATCCTGGCCAACGAGGTCGTGGCCGCCGACGCCGAGGCCCGGAGCATGCCGGTGCTCTACCGTGTACACGAGCCCCCGACCGCCCAGCGCATGGCCGAGCTCGGCGAGTTCCTCGTGCGGCTCGGGCACCGCCTTCCCAGGCGTAGGACACTGCGCCCCCGTGATGTCCAGAAGCTTCTGGACAGCGTGCGGGGGCGGCCGGACGAGTACCTGGTCTCGACGGTGGTGCTGCGCTCGCTTCAGAGGGCCCGCTACGATGCCGGGAACCTGGGTCACTTCGGATTGGCTTCAGGCGCCTATCTCCACTTCACGTCACCGATCCGTCGCTATCCCGATCTGGTCGTCCACCGGGCGGTCGTCCGAACGCTCGTGGAAGGGAAGGAGCCGGAGGAGTGGGATCCCGAAGTGCTCGCCGCCGTCGCCGAACAGGTCAGCGATCGCGAGCGGGCGGCGGATGACGCCGAGCGCGAGTCCGTCGCCCTCAAGAAGGTGGAGTTCATGGAGCGCCACCTCGGGGAGGAGTTCGATGGCAGGATCTCCGGCGTCACCGCCTTCGGATTCTTCGTCACTCTCGACACCTTCTTCGTCGACGGGCTGGTCCATGTGAACAGCCTGCAGGACGACTTCTATCGACTGGACGAGGACGCTTACTCGCTCCAGGGGAGTCGTGGACACCGGCGCTATCGGCTCGCGGAACGCGTGCGTGTGCAGGTGGCGCGGGTCGACAAGGAGGAGCGGCACGTGGACTTTCTTCTGGTGCGCAAGCTCTCACGGCACGAGGTTTGACATCGGACTCGAAAACGCCGTAACCTCTTCGCCTGCGCAGGCCCCCCCGCGCGAGGTCTGATGACTTCGGAAAGCACTGTTCTCTATTTCGGGCCCAGTCGACCCGACCCATCCCCGCTCGTCTCGCGGTTCGGCGACGAGAACGGGCTCACTGTGCTGCCTTTGCGGGAGGCGCACGAGGTGCGTGCGCTCCTCAATCGCACCTTCCCGCGGTGCGTGGTGGTGAGCACGGGGACCGAGGCGAACGTCGTGCTCGACCTGATCCGCAACCTGAAGCAGGATTCATTCACGGGAATCGTCCCCCTCGTGGTGCTCATCCCGGGAGGCGAAGCCGCCCTGGCGGCCGAGTGCCTGGCCGCGGGAGCCGACGAGGTGATCCACGACGGCCTCCCCGAGCGGGAAAAGCAGCTACGCCTCGAGCAGGTGCTCAAGCGGGCGGACCGGGACGTGAGTGTGCACCCGACCACTCGCCTACCCGGCACGAACCACATCGCGCGCGACATGGCACGCCGCCTGTCCGCTGGTGAAGAGTTCGCGGTCTGCTACGCCGACCTCGATCACTTCAAAGAGTTCAACGACCGGTACGGCTACGCGTCGGGGGACAGCGTGATCCGGCTCCTCTCCCGCATCCTCAGGGATATGGTGCGCGGCCTGGCTCCGGGAGGGTTCGTCGGGCATATCGGTGGCGACGACTTCATCTTCAACGTGGCCTTGGAGCATCTGGAGGTCACGGGCGACGAGATCATCCGCCTCTTCGACGAGCTCATTCCCTATCAATACACCGACGAAGACCGGCGGGCCGGGTACTTCCTGGGGAAGGACCGGCGGGGTCAGATCCATCGGATTCCGCTCATGACCTTGTCCATCGGCGTGGTCACCAATCAGTTCCAGGTGTTCACCCACCCAGCGCAGATCAGTGAGCTCGCGGGGGAGATGAAGATCTACGCCAAGACCCTGCCCGGATCCCTCTACGTCGTCGACCGCCGGCACCAGACGGCTGCCCTGGAGACCGCATCCGCCGATGAAGCGGACAGGCTGGGCGACTCCAGTTCGAAGGGTCGGCCCGCCCCATCCACCACCTGAACGCGCAGAACTCCCACATGGTCATCACGGTCCACTGTCCATCCTGCGAGACCTCGTTCCCCGTCGACCCTGCGAAGATCCCCGACGCCGGCGTCGACGCGCGCTGCAGCGCCTGTGGTGCGGTTTTCCGCGTAGAACGTCCGGTCGAACCCGAGAAGCCCTTCACCGAAGGATGGGACGCGGGGCTCGAACCGTCGGCAACGCCCATCGGAGACGCGACCGGCGAAGCCGCTCCCATCGAAGAGGCTCCCGAGGAAGCCGCTCCCCAGACACCCACGTTCGAGGAAGCCACCTTCGAGACACCCGCCGTCGAAGAACCCGCGTTCGAGGAAGCCACCTTCGAGACACCCGCCGTCGAAGAACCCGCGTTCGAGGA
>CAZFIS010000087.1:6537-15663 GCA_964519125.1 uncultured Gemmatimonadaceae bacterium
AGACACCCGCCGTCGAAGAACCCGCGTTCGAGGAGCCCACGTTCGAGGAAGCCACCTTCGAGACACCCGCCGTCGAAGAGCCCACGTTCGAGGAAGCCACCTTCGAGACACCCGCCGTCGAAGAACCCGCGTTCGAGGAGCCCACGTTCGAGGAAGCCACTTTCGAGGCACCCTCCTTCGAATCGCCGGCTCCAGAGGAGCCGTCTCCGGAGGAGCTGAGCATCGCTCCAGAGGAGCCGGAAGAGGCCACGGAAGAGGAAGCCGCCCCGATGCCTTCGACCGAGGACTGGGTCTTCGAAACCGAGACCGAGTTGGACGCCTCGTCGCTGGACATCGAGCCGATGGGCACGGTGGAATCGACGGTCGAGGAGAGCCGCGAGGAGATCAAAGAGGAGTCGTTCTTCGGAGCACCGCCCGGATTCGAGACGGCCGAGACGATGATGGAGGAGGCGCAGCCCGCCGAGGAGGCGTCCGCCGCGCCCTCCTTCGAGGTCACCACCCCCGAGGACGTCGACGCCGAGCCCGAGGCGGCAGCGCCCGAGCCGGAGGCAGCGATACCAGAGCCCGAGGTGCCCCCGGCCCCCGCCGCTCCCGCCACGCCGAAGGCGGCGTTCCCGTTCGGACACCAGAGTCCAGAGGAGAAGGCCCGTCGGCTCGCACGCGTCCTGGTCTCGGACATGATCATGTACAACCCGGAGCGCCACGAGCGCGCCCTCGCAGCCGGGACGCTGAAGGAGGACTTCGACGACGAGATCCGGAAGTCGTGGAAGGAATACGTGGATCAGGTCGGAGAGGAGATCGCCACTCGCACGACATACTGGCCGGAGGCCCTCAACGACGTCCTCGCCAAGGGCCAACAGATCTTCTGAAGGGCCCCGAAGGGCGGGCGCCGGGGCGTTGATGCATTCCGGCCGCCCCGGTATATTCCACGCGTTGGGCCAGTGGAGGGGCCGTCCGACAGGGGCGGCCCCTTTCGTGCATTTTTCGACCGGACCCGCCGATGACGAAGGAACAGATGCAGGAGCTCGCCGAGCTCGACGAGAAGATCCAGGATCTCAGGGGGTACCTTTGACGTCGATCGGCGCCGTGAGCGCTTGATCACCCTGGATCAGGCGATGACCGAGCCAGGCTTCTGGAACAACCAGGACAAGGCCCGGGAGACGATCGACGAGAGCAATCGGCTCAAGGGATGGGTGGAGCCGTGGTCCGCTGTTCGCGACAAGGCGACCGAGCTCCTCGAGATGGCCCAACTGCTGGACGAGGAACCCGACGAGGAGCTCGAGGCGGAGTGGCAGCGTGAGCTCGAGGGGCTCACCACCCGTGTCGAGGAACTGGAAGTGCGCACGATGCTCCAGGGGGATGACGACCACCGGGAGGCCATCGTCACGATCCATCCCGGAGCGGGCGGCACGGAGTCGCAGGATTGGGCGGAGATGTTGGTGCGAATGTACACGCGATGGGCCGAGCGCCGAGGTTTCGACGTCCGGGTGCTCGACCTCCAGCCCGGTGAGGAAGCCGGCCTCAAGAGCGCGACACTCGAGATCAACGGCGAAAGCGCGTACGGGTACCTCAAAGCCGAGGCGGGCATCCATCGTCTCGTGCGGATCTCCCCGTTCGACGCCCAATCCCGCAGGCACACGTCCTTCGCGAGCGTGTTCGTCTATCCGGCCGTCGACGACGACATCGAGATCGACATCGACGAAGAAGACCTCCGCATCGACACGTACCGGGCCTCCGGCGCGGGCGGGCAGCATGTGAACAAGACGGACTCGGCGGTGCGCATCACACACGAGCCCACGGGCATCGTGGTGTCCTGTCAGCAGGAGCGCTCACAGCACAAGAACAAGGCCACCGCGATGAAGATGCTCAAGGCAGCCCTCTATCGACGCGCCCTGGAGGAGAAGGAGAAGGAGCGCGACGCCCTGGAGGCCACCAAGAGCGACATCGCGTGGGGCAACCAGATCCGCTCCTACGTCTTCCAGCCGTACACGATGGTCAACGACCACCGGACGGAGCTCAAGATCGCGGACGTCCACCGCGTGATGGACGGCGATCTCGATCCCTTCATCGAAGCGTACCTCAAGGAATTCGGTGCCGTGACCCGAGCGTAGGATCTCGAGTCCAGCCCCGAGCGAACGGCAGGCATGGAAAACCCGAACCAGGTGCTCAAGGCTCGAAAGGAGAAGCTCGATGCGCTCCGGGAACGAGGCATCGAGGCGTTCGCCTATACGTTCCACCCGACGCACCGATCGGCTGACGCCGTGGCCGGATTCGCGGCCACCGAAGCGGCCGGCACGCTTTCCGAGGAAGGCGACGGACCCCACGTGCGCGTCGGCGGACGCATCGTGAGCTGGCGCTCCCACGGCAAGAGCGCGTTCGCGCACATCGAGGACGCGGCCGGCCAGATCCAGCTGTACTTCCGCAAGGACCACCTGGGTGAGGAGGCCTTCGCGGACCTCGACCTCCTGGACCTGGGAGACTGGCTCGGCGTGGACGGCCGCCTGTTCCGCACGCGCATGGGAGAGGTGACGATCAGGGTGGAGACGTGGACGCTCCTCACCAAGTCGCTCAGGCCGCTCCCGTTCGGCAAGGTGGAGACCGACGCCGAGACCGGGGAGCGCACCGTCCACTCCGGGTTCGCGGACACCGAGGCCCGTTACCGCCAGCGCTATGCGGACCTCGCCGTGCATCCGGCGGTGCGCGACGTCTTCCGCGCCCGAGGGCGCATCGTCACGGAGCTGCGGGCGTTCCTGGACGGAGAGGGGTTCCTCGAGGTCGAGACGCCCGTTCTCCAGCCCCTCTACGGAGGCGCATCGGCCCGCCCGTTCGTGACGAGCCACAACGCGCTGGAGAGGGAGCTCTACCTGCGCATCGCCGACGAGCTCTACCTGAAACGGCTCCTGGTGGGAGGGCTCGACCGCGTCTACGAGATCTCGAAGGACTTCCGTAACGAAGGCATCGATCGGTACCACAACCCCGAGTTCACGATGCTCGAGTGGTACCAGGCGTTCACCGACTACGAAGATCAGATGGACCTGGTGGAGCGCCTGATCATCCACGTTGTGGATCGAGTCGTCGGGCAACGCACGATCACGTACGGGTCGGATCGCATCGCGTTCGAGCCGCCCTTCCCGAGGCTCCGGCTGCTGGACGCGCTCTCCGAGGCCCTGTCGGCCGACGTGAACGACCTTCCGGACGCCGAGTTGCGCCGGCGGGCGGAGACGCTGTCGATTCCCGAGCTCGCGGGCGCGGGGCGTGGCAAGCTCATCGACAAACTCTTCGGGGAGCTCGTCGAGCCCGGCCTCGTCCAGCCCACGTTCGTGCTCGACCATCCGCGGGAGCTCAGCCCGTTGGCCAAGCCCAAACGGGGCACACCCGGGCTCACCGAGCGGTTCGAGCTGTACATCGCCGGGATGGAGATCTTCAACGCGTTCTCCGAGCTCAACGACCCCCTGGAGCAGCGGGAACGCTTCGAGGCCCAGGCCGAGCTTCGCGCGGCGGGAGACGACGAGGCGCAGCAGATCGACGAGGACTTCATCCGCGCGCTGGAGTACGGGATGCCCCCCACGGGAGGCGTGGGCATGGGCGTGGATCGACTCGTCATGGTTCTGACCGACCAGCCTTCCATTCGGGACGTGATCCTCTTCCCGGTCCTCCGGTCGGATGAGTAACGGCATGCCGGACGGGGCGGGAGCACGGCCCGTGCGAGGGCTGCACTGGTATATCGCACGCCACTACCTGGGAGCGGGGCGGGGGCGGGGTCTCCTGTCGCTCATCACATGGATCTCGCTCGGCGGCGTGACGGTCGGCGTGACGGCCCTCATCGTGGTGATGGCCGTGATGGCGGGTATGCAGGGCGACCTGCGCGCCAAGATCCTGGGGTCCACGCCGCACGTCATGGTGCTGGAGCAGGGAGCGAGCCTGCGCATGAAGGACTGGACGCAGGTCCTCGACACGATCCTCTCGGTGAAGGGCGTGACCGGTGCGGCTCCCTTCGTCCTCACCCAGGTCTCGCTGGTACGGGGCGGGGGAGGCAACTACGCGCAGTCGGCGGAGCTGTACGGCGTGTCGGTCGACACCACGCGCGGCGCGCCCACGTCGATGGAGCGCAAGATCATCCAGGGCGCGTACGACCTGAAGCCGCCGTCCTCGGGGCTACCCCCGCTCCTGGTCGGGAGCGGCCTGGCGAACCGGATGCAGCTCTTCAAAGGCGACACGGTGGTCGTGGTCGCTTTCGAGAACCTGAAGAGGGACATCATGGGCGGGGTCACGCCCACGCTGCGCCAATTCCAGGTGACGGGCACGTTCACCACGGGGATGTACGACTACGACACCCAGAACGTGTACACGACGCTGCCCGCCGCGCAGGAGATCCTCGGGATCCAGAGCTCGAACGAGGTCTCGGGCATCGGGGTGAGGACCGTCGACCCCGGACTCGCCACCGAGATCGGTGACACGATCCAGGCGCGCCTCGGGCTGCCCTACTACGTCGAGAGCTGGATCACCACGAACCACGAGCTGTTCGCCGCGCTCAAGCTCGAGAAGATCGCCATGGGGCTCATCCTCTTCCTCATCGTGGTCGTGGCGGCCTTCAACATCGTGAGCACGCTGGTGATGGTCGTGGCCGATCGTACGAGGGAGATCGGCATCCTCAAGGCCATGGGCATGACGCGCGCCGGCATCCTCCGCGTCTTCGTGCTCCAGGGCGCGTGGATCGGCGTCATCGGCACCGCGGCGGGCACGGTCCTCGGCGTGGTCCTGTCGTGGGTCCTGGGCCGCTACCAGATCATCCGCATTCCTCCGGAGGTGTACTTCGTGGATCACCTCCCGGTCACCCTCCAGTGGATGGACGTCGTGCGGATCGTGGTGGCGAGCGTCGTGGTGGCCTTCGCCGCCACGATCTACCCGGCCGTGCGGGCCTCGCGGCTCGAGCCCGTGGATGCCATCCGCCATGAGTGACGCCGCCGTGGATCGGGCTCCTGCGCCTCCCCTCGAAGCGCAGGATCTGGAGAAGCGCTACGCCACCACGGGCGACGGCGAGCTCGAGGTGCTACGGGGTGTGAGCCTGCGCGTCGAGGCCGGGGAAGCCGTGGCGATCACGGGAGCCAGCGGCGCCGGCAAGTCCACGCTGCTCCACCTCCTCGGAGCCCTGGATAGGCCCTCGAGAGGGCAGGTCCTGGTGGGTGGTCGGGCCGTGGCCGGCCTCACGGACGAGGAGCTCGCCCTCGTCCGGAACCGACACATCGGGTTCGTGTTCCAGTTCCATCATCTCCTCAGGGAGTTCACGGCCCTGGAGAACGTGATGATGCCGGCGCTGGTGGCGGGCATCGAGATGGGCAGGGCTCGTGAGCGCGCCCGCGAGCTCCTCCAATCCGTGGGCCTTTCGGACCGGGAGCGGCACAAGCCGAGGCAGCTCTCCGGCGGGGAGCAGCAGCGAGTGGCGGTGGCGCGCGCGCTCGTCAACGAGCCGCTCGTCCTTCTGGCCGACGAGCCGTCGGGCAACCTGGACACCCAGACGAGTGAGCGCCTGCACGATCTTCTGTTCCGTCTGAGAGAGGGCCGACACCTGTCGATGGTGATCGTGACGCACAATCGGGACCTGGCCGGCCGGGCCGATCGGGTGCTCCTGCTCGAGGGGGGTCGGCTCCAACCGACCTCTCCGGTGTAGGGACGGCCACAGAGACGATCGCGGAGGATCGCCAAGAGCAATTTCGGGGTGAGCGAGATGGTTTGTGACAATTGCGGTTCCGGCGAAGCGGTCGTCGAGCTGACGCAGATCGTCAACAACGAGGTGTCGACCACGCACCTGTGCGAGAAGTGCGCCGCCGCCAAGGGGCTCGACGCCCCACCGGAGCCCAGCAACTTCCCGCTGACGGACTTTCTCGCTCAAATGGGTGAGGGACCCGCGGCGGAGAGCCAGCACGCGGAGCTGCGGTGCAGCTTCTGCGGCCTCACCTTCAGTGACTTCCGCGAGACCGGACGCCTGGGCTGCCCCCACTGCTACGCCACCTTCGAGACCCACCTGCGGAGCCTCCTGCGCAGGATCCACGGGGGGACCCAGCATGTCGGCAAGGTCTACCTCCAGCCCGACCCGACCGCCACCGAGAAGGAGCAGCGCCTCGAGGGTCTGCGCCGCAAGCTCGACCGGGCCGTGAGCGCCGAGGACTTCGAGCTCGCCGCCCGCATTCGCGACCAGATTCGCTCTCTGGAACCGGTAGGCTGACGCCATGGACGACCTGACCACCATTCCGGATTACGGCCTGAGCTGGCTCGAGGCGAGCGGCGCCCACGCGGACATCGTGCTGTCCACGCGGGTCCGCCTGGCGCGGAACCTCCAGGGATACGCCTTCGGGGCCCGCGCGCGCCTGAATGACCGCGAGGCCGTGCTGCGTCATTTCCGTGACGCCGCCGCAGCGTCGGAGAGCCTGTCGGGCGGCATGCTCCTCGAGGTACCCCAGGTGGAGCCTCGCTCGAGGCAGATCCTGCTCGAGCGCCGGCTGATCTCCAGGGAGCTCCTCGGAGACCGCGACCGGGGGCCGGCCAAGGGCTCGGCGGTGCTGCTGAGCTCCAGGGATCCGCTGAGCGTCATGGTCAACGAGGAGGACCACCTCCGCCTCCAGAGCCTCGTCTCGGGGCTCAAGCTCCAGGAGGCGTGGAGCATGGTGGACACGCTCGACGAGGAGTTGGGCCAGGGGCTCCCGTATGCCTATCACCACGAGTTCGGATTCCTCACGAGCTGTCCGACGAACGTGGGTACGGGGCTGCGGGCCTCGGTGCTCGTGCACCTCCCCGGCCTGGTCCTTACGAAAGAGATCGGGAAGGTACTCCAGGGGCTCACTCAGGTGGGCCTCACCTTCCGCGGACTGTACGGCGAAGGCTCCGAAGTGGTCGGCAACTTCTTCCAGGTGTCGAACCAGACGACCCTGGGCAAGACCGAGGAGGACCTCGTCGACCACCTCGACAGGATCGTGGGCCAGGTGATCCAGTACGAGACCCAGGCGCGCCAGGTGCTTCTGCGGGACGCGCGGGCCGTGACCGAGGACAAGATCTGGCGAGCCTACGGCCTCCTGCGCTACGCCCGCTCGCTTTCGTTCGAAGAATTGATGAACTTGCTGTCCGGTGTACGACTGGGGGTGAGTCTGAAACTCCTCCCAGGACTTCGTGTATACACGCTGAACAAGATGATGATCTTCACCCAGCCGGCTCATCTCGAGCAGGCTGCGGGTCGTGACCTCCCACCATCCGAAAGCGACACGCACCGTGCGACGTATGTACGGCGGATCCTCGCTACCGAAGGAGATGTCTCGTCGGATGATTCGCAACCCGACGGAGATCCATCCCCCGACCGCGCCTGAGGACAGCCGCGACCGCCGAGAGGGAAGATGAACTACAACTTCACCGACCGGGTGCGGAAAGTGCTGGCGATGGCCCGCGAAGAGGCCATCCGCCTGCAGCACGATTACGTGGGCACCGAGCACATCCTCCTCGGCCTCATCCGCGAGGGTGAGGGCGTGGCCGCCGCTGTGCTCACCAACCTCAATGTGGACCTCGACCAGATCCACGAGCGCGTCGAGGAATCGGTGCGCAAGGGGAAGGCGACGATCGCGCTCGGCGAGTTGCCCTATACGTCCAGGGCCAAGAAGGTCCTGGAGTTCGCCATGGCCGAGGCGCGCGACTTCAACCACTCCTACGTCGGGACCGAGCACCTCCTGCTCGGCCTGCTGCGGGAGGAGAAAGGGATCGCCGCCCAGGTGTTGAACTCTCTTGGGGTGACCCTCGAGGAAGCCCGGTCCGAGACCCTCAAGGTTCTGGGATCCGACGTCGCCCCCTCCGAGCCGGCCGGCATCGGGGCGGGCGCCTCCCCGATGGGACCGACCAAGGCAGGCGAGAAGAAGTCCAAGACACCCGCGCTCGACCACTTCTGCCGCGACCTCACGGAGCTCGCGCGCCAGAACAAGCTCGATCCGACCATCGGCAGGACCGAGGAGATCGAGCGAGTCATCGAGATTCTGTGCCGCCGCAAGAAGAACAACCCGGTGCTGATCGGCGAGCCCGGCGTCGGCAAGACAGCGATCGTCGAGGGCCTCGCTCAGATCATCAGCCGGGGCGAGGTCACCGAGGCCCTCAAGGACCACCGCGTGCTCGCGCTCGACATGGCGGCCGTCATCGCCGGAACGAAGTACCGCGGCCAGTTCGAGGAGCGCCTCAAGGCCGTCATGAACGAGATCCAGCAGAACCAGAACGTGATCCTGTTCATCGACGAGTTGCACACCCTCGTCGGCGCGGGCGCGGCCGAGGGTGCCATCGACGCCTCCAACATGCTCAAGCCCGCGCTCGCGCGGGGAGAGCTCCAGTGCATCGGGGCGTCGACGCTGAACGAGTACCGTAAGTACATCGAGAAGGACGGCGCGCTGGAGCGCCGCTTCCAACCCGTGATCGTCGACCCGCCGGTCGTGGACGAGACGGTGGAGATTCTCAAGGGCCTCCGAAGCCACTACGAGGACCACCATCGTGTCATCATCCCCGACGAAGCCCTCACGATCGCGGCCAAACTGTCCGACCGCTACATCACGGACCGGTTTCTGCCCGACAAGGCCATCGACGTCATCGACGAGGCCGGTGCCCGTGCCCGGATCGCCAGCCAGGTGCCGCCGCCGGAGGTGGAGCAACTCAAGGAGCAGCTCTCGGAGATCGCTCGCCGGAAGGAAGAGGCGATCGGCAATCAAGACTTCGAGCGGGCGGCCGAGTTGCGCGACGAAGAGCGGGAGCTGGGCCAGGATATCCGGCAGCGCCAGGATGCGTGGGAGGAGGAGCGCAAGCGCCACCGCCCGGAGATCTCGGCCGAGGACGTAGCCTTCATCGTCAGCCGGTGGACCGGCATTCCGGTCACGCGCATCCGCCAGACGGAGTCCGAGCGTCTGGTCAACATGGAGGAGGAGCTGCACAAGCGGATCGTCGGACAGGAGGACGCGATCGACGCGATCGCGCGGGCGATCCGCCGCAGCCGGGCCGGGCTCAAGGATCCTCGGCGACCGATCGGCTCGTTCATCTTCTCGGGCCCGACCGGCGTCGGGAAGACAGAGCTCGCGCGGGCGCTAGCGGGGTTCCTGTTCGCGGACCGTGAGG
>CAZFIS010000088.1:0-15600 GCA_964519125.1 uncultured Gemmatimonadaceae bacterium
GGAGATGCTCTTTGAGCTCCTCCGGCCCCATCGTCTGGGAATCGGCCGCCCGCGGGACGTCCCCTTCGCCGGCCGGCGTCTCTTCTTCTTCGCTGATCTCGACGGAAGCCTGCTGGAGGAGCTCGTCTTCTGCGAAGATGCGCGCGTCCACGCGCAGAGCCACCGCAATCGAGTCGGACGGGCGGGCATCGAGCGAGATGACCTGACCGTTCCGGTGGATGATGAGCTCTGCATAGTACGTGCTCTTCTCCACGCGCGTGATGATCACCCGGTGCAGACTTCCGCCCAGCCCCCTGAGGATGGAGACCAGGAGGTCGTGCGTCAGTGGCCGGGAGAACTCCATGTCCGCGAGCTGCATGGCGATGGCGCTCGCCTCACCGGGCCCGATCCAGATGGGGAGGACACGGTCGCCCCCCAGCTCCTGGAGGATGACGACCGGCGTGTTGTTCGAGCGATCGAGCCCGAGGCTCTGAACCCTGACCTCCACCAACACCACGAGGACTCCGCACGAGAGCAGCCGCGCGAGGCGTCTCGGCCCCGCATTCCCTCACCAGTACTCCGAAGGAGCCCACGGGTTCTCCCTGGGGCAGACCTCCCCGTCAGCTTCCGAGCGCGGTCCTCAAGTCGTCCGTCCGGTCGGCGCGCTCCCACCCGAAGAGCCCGTCGTGGGCCTCCCGCCCGAAGTGCCCGTAGCTCGCCGTGGCAGTGAAGATCGGCTTGCGCAGGCCGAGCCTGTCGATGATGGCTCCGGGACGAAAGTCGAAGACCTCAGCCAGCGCAGCGGAGAGCTCGTCGTCCGGGACCTCACCGGTCCCGAACGTCTCTACGTGGATGGAGACCGGCTGCTCCACGCCGATGGCGTAGGCAAGCTGGATCTCGCACCGGCGCGCGACACCGGATGCCACCACGTTCTTGGCTGCCCAGCGCGCTGCGTACGCCGCGGAGCGGTCGACCTTGGTGGCGTCCTTGCCGCTGAAGGCGCCGCCGCCGTGGCGCCCCATGCCTCCGTACGTGTCGACGATGATCTTGCGGCCGGTGAGCCCGGCGTCGCCGTGGGGCCCTCCGATCACGAAGCGGCCGGTCGGGTTGATGTGCAGGATGCACGATTCGGGGTCGTACAGCTCTGCGGGAAGCACGGGCTCGATGACCTGGCTCCGGACGCAGTCCACGATATCCTCGCGGGTGACGTCCTCGTCGTGCTGCGTGCTCACGACAACGGTATGGATGCGCACCGGGCGGTCGTCCTCGTACTCCACCGTGACCTGGGCCTTTCCGTCGGGGCGCAGCCACGGAGCGCCCCCGCTCTTGCGCACCTCCGCGAGCTGCCGGGTGATCCGGTGCGCATACTGGATGGGCGCCGGCATCAGCTCCGGCGTCTCGTCCGTGGCGTAACCGAACATCATGCCCTGATCGCCGGCTCCTCCGGTGTCCACGCCCATGGCGATGTCGGCTGACTGGCGGTCCAGGCTCGTGATGACGGCGCACGTCGAGGCGTCGATCCCGTACGCGGCGTTGGTGTAGCCGATCCGCTGGAGCGTACCGCGCACGACATCCGGAACGTGGACGTATCCCGTGGTCGTGACTTCCCCGGCGACCATGGCCATGCCGGTCGTGACGAGGGTCTCGCACGCCACGCGCGAGTTGGGGTCCTCCGAGAGGAGTTCGTCGAGCACCGCGTCCGAGATCTGATCGGCGATCTTGTCGGGGTGCCCTTCCGTGACCGATTCGGACGTGAACAGAGTACGGCTCAAGGTCCCTTCCTTGTCCTGGAATTCAGAGAAACGGCGCCGAACGGTATCGGCTCATCCGGAGAGGGACAAGTTCCAGCGGCCCGAAAAGACCTTCAGGTCCACCGAATCTCCGATCCCCTCCACGAGGCAGCGCGTCACGTCAGTGACGGTCGGGGCCGCCAACGCCTTGCGAGCAGCTTTGCGGGCGTCTTCCACGCGCACACCGCGAACGAGCTTCTTGATCTCGGGGAGCGACGGCCAGGCCATGGACATGGCCATGATGTCGAGGCCCATGAAGAGGAATGCGCCGAGAGGGTTGGCGGCGAGCTCGCCGCACACGCTCACCTCCAAACCGGTCGCCCGGGCGACCCGGGACACCTGGTGGAGCTCGCGTACGACCGCCGGGTGGAAGGGGTTGTAGAGCTTCGACAGGCGCGTGTTGGTCCTGTCCACGGCGAGGGTGTACTGCACGAGGTCGTTGGTGCCGATCGAGAAGAAGTCGCATAGGGGAGCCAGCTCGGCGGCGCTCAGGGCGGCCGCCGGCGTCTCGATCATGATGCCGAGCTTGTAGCCGGAGTTGTAGGGGATCCCCTTCTTCTTCAGGGTCTCCTCCTCCTCCTCCAGGAGGGCCCGCACCTGGCGCACCTCGTCGACGTCGTTGACGAGAGGGATCATGATACGCACGTCGCCATGCGCCGTCGCGCGCAGCAGGGCACGGAGCTGCGTCCGGAAGAGCTCCGGCTCGTCGAGGCACACGCGCACGGCCCTCCAGCCCAGGAAGGGGTTCTCCTCCTGGGGCATGTGGAGGAACATCGGGAACTTGTCCCCGCCGAGATCGAAGGTGCGGATGTAGACCGCCGCGTTCGGAAAGGCCTCGGCCACCTTGCGATACTCCTGATACTGCTCCTCCTCGCTGGGCATGGAGTTGCGTCCCACGACGAGGAATTCCGTCCGGAACAGGCCGATCCCTTCCGCGCCGTGCGCGCGGGCCTGTTCCGCTTCCACGGGCAGATCCAGGTTCGCCCGCAAGGCCACCGACTGGCCATCGGCGGTGACCGACTCCTCTCCGGCGATGACGTCGATCTCCTGCTCCCAGACCAGTTGCCGCTGCAACCGCTCGCGGAAGGCCGCTCGGTCGGCGTCGTCCGGGTCGAGCACCACGCGCCCGATACGACCGTCCAGGATGGCCTCCTGGCCTTCCTGCGCGAGTTGGGACACACGGCCCAGCCCAACCACCGCAGGGATCTCGAGCGAGCGGATCAGGATGGCCCAATGGGCCGTGCGGGTTCCCAGGTCGGTGGCGATGCCCAGAACCGTCGACGGATCCATCTGGACGGCCAGGCTCGGCGTGAGGTTGCGGGCGACGACGATCACGCCCTGCGTCTGGAGAGCGAGGTCCGACGGATCGTGAAAGCCCAGGAGCCGGTGAAGGACGCGGATCATCACGTCCTCGACGTCGTTGAGCCGGTCCATGACCATGGGGTGCGACGTCCGGCTCCACATCGCCTGGAGCTCGAGCATCCGGAACTCGAAGGAGCGCTGCGCCGTGAGGCGGTTTTCCTCGATGTAGCGCACGGTTCCGTCCACGACGGTCGCATCGTCGAGGATCAGCAACTGGGGGTCGAAGATGCGCGCCTCCACCGGGCCCAGCAGATCCTCGGTCGTCGCCTGCATCTCGAGGATGCGCGCCTTGGCCCACTCACGGGCCTCGTGGAACCGCTGCACTTCGTGCTCGACCGCGTCCGGGGCGACCGTCTCGTGCGGAACGATGGGGACACCCCAGTGGAGGAGAAAGACGGTTCCCGAGGCGATCCCCTCAGAAGTGGGCGAGCCGTCTAGCACGGTCGACATCGGGCCTCCTACGCTTCTTCGAAGCCGCGGCCGACGAGGTCGGCGAGCGCGTCCACCGCGGCGTGGGCGTCCTCTCCTTGGGCCAGGAGCCGGAGGGTGCTCCCCTGCTCCGCTGCCAGCATCAGCACGCCCATGATGCTCTTCCCGTTCACCTCGAGCCCGTCCTTGGACACGGTGATCTCCGAGGCGAACCTGCCTGCGAGTCTCACGAACTCCGCAGCGGGCCGGGCGTGCATGCCCGCTCGGTTGACGATCTGGACGTTCCTCTCGCTCTGAGGCGATGCGCTCATGTGATCCAACCCCAGGTCGCGAGGAATGCCACGGTCGAAACGACGACCACGGCGGTGGGCCGCCAGAGGCGGTGTCCCACGAGCAAACCGCTCGCGAAGGCGACGGTCGTCAGGACAACCCACAAGCGCCCGGCCTCGGCGAGGCCCCCCTGTCCGGCCAGGATGCTGCCCACCACCACCCCGAGCAGCACCGCAGCCGCGAGACGGACTCGCTCCGTCCAGGCTCCGAGCCCTGCCGCTGCGAGGTGACGAGCCACATCCCGTCCCTCCATGAGCCCGGTCCGGAAGCCCCAGATGCGGAGAGCCAGGTGGCCGGCGTTGTAGAGGCCGACGAACAGCGCCACGGCGAGCCACACCGGCGCCCCCAACCATACGCTCGCGAGGGAGAGGAGCGAAGCCGCCGGCAGCCACGACGCCCACACCAGGGAATCGCCCACACTTCCCAGAGGACCCCGGGCCGCGCTCTTGAAGCGCCGTATGGTCTCTTCGTCCTCGCCGTCCGCCTCCATCCGGATCACGGCGCCGAGCGCGAGATCGGCCAGGTAGGGATGAGCGTTGAAGTGATCGAGGTGCCGCCGGAGCGCGGCGTCCAGCCGCGCCGGATCGTCGCCGAACAAGGAGCGCAGCACGGGGAGTATGGAAAACGCGAAGCCCGATCCCAGCATCGTGCGGTAGTTCCACGAGCTCTGGACCAGGAACGAGCGCGCGAAGGCCGAGCGCAGCGAACGGGCCGGCAGCGGCGCGCTCACAGGTACCTCACCCAGAGGAGGCCCAGCGCCAGCCCGGCCGCGAACAAGACCTTGCGACGCCTGAACCCTCCGAGGCTCCGCAGGAGGATTCCGCAGGACACGGCCGCGCCCACCAGGAGCAGGCCGATCGAGTCGCGTGCGGACAGGGGCCAGGCCGGAGCCCCCATGATCACCGCCGTGCGTCCCGCCAGGACGCCCACGATCGTGATCAGGAAGCCCCGTACGAAGTCCAGCAGGAGCGCGCTCAGGTGCGACAGCACCACGAATCGCGAGTCCACGAAGGCCCGGTCGGACTCGGCGATGAGGTGCCCGTTCAGGCGGCGAAGCCCCGTGATCGTCCATCCCCCGAAGTGCCCCCACACCAGCCCGGCGGCGATGGCGATCGGCACCGCGCCCACGCTCGGTACGCCCGCCGCGGACCCGACGGCTACGACCGTGGCGGTCGCCCCCTCCGGAAAGCGTGCTCCGCCCACGGGGAACGAGACGAGGAGATAGAGCTCCAGGAGCGCCCCGAGAAAGAGGCCCTGGACTGGATCGCCCAGGATCCACCCCGCGACCGCACCGACCACCAGCGGGCGGGAGATCATGAACTGGCCGACCGACGTGGCGTCCAGCGCCAGGACGCCGCCGGCCAGCGCAACGAGCAGGAGACTCACGACGTCCATCAGGCTCGCAGAATCGTTTGCAGGTCGACGCGGTGCGAGTCGGGCAGTTCCTGTGCCGTGACGATCGCGCCTTCGTCGCGGAGCGCCCGGAGGTCCTCGCGATCCTCGGGCGTGAGGTGGAGGTACGTCAGCACCTCCTTGCGTTCCGCGCTGTGGTGGAGACCCCCCACGTTCACCTTCGCGCCGCGGAGGAGCCCGCCGCCCGCCAGCCTGAGCATCGACGGGACGTCGCGCGTGAGAAGGATGGAGCGCTCCGGCGCGGCCCGCCACTCGCCCAGGCGGTCGCGGGCTTCGTCCACCGTCACGAACACGACGCCCGCCTCGCCGGCACCCATGCGGTAGAGATCCTGCTCCCAGTCGCTCGTGGCGAGGTCATCGTCCACGACGATGTAGCGCGCCGGGGCCATCTGGCTGCCCCATCCGAGCACTACCTGTCCGTGGATCAGGCGCTCATCGATGCGATACAGGACGATGGGCACGGAGAGACCGTCAGTGGGAGGGTTGGAGATCGAGGATGCCTTCCCGTCCCTTCTTTACCAGCCTGGGGATCAACGCTTCCAGCGGGAGGTCCCGGTGGAAGACGAAGTCCAGCAGGACCGGGAGGTTCACCCCGCACACGACGGCGCGCTCCGCTCCTCCGCGGCACGACGAGAAGGCCGCCATGCCGCAGCTCCCCGATTGCAGGTCGGCGAACACCACGATGGGGCCACGCTTCGCCAGGGATTCCAACTCACTCCGAAGGTCCTGCGGCGTCCGGTTCTCGTTGGACACGGCGATCAGGGCATCGGCGGCGCCACCGGCGATCTTGCGTACCGCGTCGACGAGGCCCGCGGCCATCGTGCCGTGGGCCACGACGACCCCCTGTACCGGCGGCCCCGGCTCACTCATAGTCCTGCTCCAGGTACTCACGGACCGGACGCATGTGCTCCTGGAGGCTGCGGTCGAACAGTTCCGCCGTGTTGACCCCCGCATACTTGAGGAGGTGGTTCATGGCCACGACCTCGGAGATCACCGTGATGTTCTTGCCGGGGTTCAGGGGCACGGTGACCCTGGGGATCTTCACCTCCAGGATCTCCATCTCGTCCTCCTCGAGCCCCGTCCGTGAGTACGTGCGCTTCGGGTGCCAGAACTCGAGCCGGACCACCACCTCGATGCGCTTCTGCTGGCGGATCGCCCGCACCCCGAACAACGCAGGGATGTCGATGATTCCGATCCCGCGGATCTCCATGTGGTGCCGCTGCAGCTCGTGGCCCCGGCCGATGAGCAGGCTCGTGCCCTGACGGGACGCGAGCACGAGGTCGTCCGCCACCAGGCGATGACCCCGCTCCACCAGATCGAGGACGCACTCGCTCTTACCCACCCCACTTTCGCCGACGAAGAGCAGGCCCACCCCGTACACGTCCGCGAGCGAGCCGTGAAGCGTCGTCGATGGGGCCAGCGAGATCTCGAGGAACGGCTTGACCCGCCGGAAGAACGACTTGGTGGTGAGGCCGCTGCGCAGCACCGGAACACCGTGCTCGCGCGCCGATGTGAGGAAGAAGTCCGGGACGTCCTGACCCTTGGTGACGAAGACCGCGGGCACATCGAATGTGAAGAGGCTGGAGACGCGGCCGCGCGCCTCGGCGGGGTCGAGCGTGGTGAGATAGGTCATCTCGGTCTCACCGAAGACCCACATCCTTCCCTTCGGCACGCGAGCCGTGTAGCCGGCGAGCGCGAGGCCCGGGCTGGAGATGTCCGGATCCGACGCCGGGCGGTCGAGCGGCGCACCGGCGTCGAGAAGCTCGAGATCCAGCGTGTCTCGCTTGAGGTCCAGGATCTCCTGGACCGTGATGCTCTTGGCTCCGGACGAGCCCGAGCTACCGGGAGGGCCGCTCACGGGTCGTCGGCTAGTCGCTGGTGACCTCTTCGACGAGGCGCGGCCCCTTGTGGTCTTTCAACTGGCCGCGCCGGCGCCGGAGCATCCGGCGCAGACGATCGACGACTTGATCCAGGGCCGCTCGGAATTCATCGCCCTCACCGCTGGCGACGATGGGGTCGGCCCGGTCGATCGAGAGGATCACCTCGACCTTCCGCACGTGTTTCTCCTCCTCGTAGACCACCTCGGCGGCCGACACGTCCGGATCGTAGTGGGTGAGGTTCTCCATCAGTTCCTGAGTGCGTTCACGGGTGGAATCGGGAATCTCACAATGTCGTGCGGAGATCTGGATTCTCAAGTCTACCTCCTTGGAGCGACCGTGTGCTCACGCTTCACCGTGGCCTCACACTTGATAAGGTAACAGGTCGCTGTGGCCCTCGTAACGCGGCATGCTCCTCCTCCCTCAGCGACCTTTCCGGCCGAGGCGCGACGACCGGACCACCCGCCTCAGCACGTCCTCCACCGCATTCGCCGAGGCCTCCCACGAGTACGACTCGGCGAAGCGCCGCGCGCCCCGACCGAGCCGGGCACGCAGGTCCTCGTCCCGGACGATCTGCCCGATCCGCCGGGCCAGAGCCCCGACATCCCCGTGCGGGACGAGGAAGCCGCTCCGGCCGTCGAGCACCGACTCCCTCAGGCCTGGAGCGTCGCTCGCGACCGTCGGTGTGCCGCACGCCGCGGCCTCGAGGTTGGCGATTCCCCATCCCTCCTTCGGCGAGGCGAGCACGTGGACCCACGAGCGGCGGAAGAGCTCCACCTTGCGATCGTCGTCGACGAAACCCTCGAACGTCGTGCGCTCCGCGATGCCGAGTCGGTCGGCGAGGCCTCTCAGGGCGTCGAGGTGGTCTCCGCGGCCGCCGACGATCAGACGCACGTCGAGCCCTTCCTTCGCGAGACGCGCCACGGCCCGGAGGACCAGGTCGACGCGCTTGTATTTCTTGACGCGTCCCAGGTAGAGCACCGTGGGCCGTTCGTAACGAACCCCGTCCGGCGCCGGCGTGCAGCGCTCGACGTCGATGCCGTTCGGGATCACCTCGATCCGCTCGGGATGGATGCCCCGCCGGATCATGTCCTCCTTCGTGCTGTCGGAGATCGCGATCGTCGGCACGCCATGGAACGCCCGCGGGATCGGGCGCTCCCAGAGCCACGTTCCTCCGGCCAGCGGGAGCGACGCTTCGCGGAACGCCGTGGCGCCGAAGAGGTGGTGGACCAGCAGCACGATCGGCGTGTCGGTCCACCAAGGCGTGAAGAGGGGCACCTTGTTCAGGTCCTCGACGATGACGTCGAAGGGCTCGTTGCGCAGCGAGCGGCGGAAGTACAGGGGGGCGGCGACCGAGAACGTGTAGCGATGTCCTGCGCGATGCACGTCGATTCCGTCGAGCGTCGTGCGAAGGGGCGCACCTCGCCACCCGGAGGTGAGCAGCGTGACCCGGTGGCCGCGTCGCGCGAGGCGGCCGAAGATCTCGTGGAGATGGGTCTCGGCGCCGCCCGCTTGAGGGTTCTCCCGGTCCAGCCAGTTGACCACCAGAATGCGCAACTCCGGCGTCACTCCGCGGCTCCACGGCCGTGCTTGTACAGGGCATCCAGGACTCCGTTCACGAACCGGGGCGAATCGGGCCCACCGTACGCCTCGGCCAGCCGGATCGCCTCCTGGATGGAGACCTTCGGAGGAACGTCGTCCATGTAGAGGATCTCCGTCGCGGCCGTGCGCAGGATCGCGCGGTCGAGGGTGGAGAGCCGATCGAGCCGCCAGTTCTCGAGCGCCGACTGGAGCGCCGCGTCCACGTCTTCCAGGTGCTCGTCCATGAGCTTCAGGACCGTGCGCACGTACGGAAGCCGGCGCGGCGACATCCTGCGCGTCGTCAGCGCGGTCCCCAGGGCGTCGCGAAGCGATCCGGAGGAGAGGGCCGCCTCCCACTGGTAGTGGATCTGGACGATCCACGCGCGAGCCCGGCTGCGGTCGATACGCTCCGCTCGGCCCAATCCCGCCGCTTCCGTCACGTCGATTCCTCGCGCGCCGTCACAGGCCGCGGTAGAGATGGACCATCTCGAGCACGCCCAGGGTCACCTGGTAGCCCTTGTTCATCGGGCCTTGAGCGGCACGGGCCAGCGCCTGCTCCCGGTCCTCGGTGGTGAGCACCCCGAAGGCGACGGGCACGCGGGAGGCGCGAGCGACGGCGCCGAGACCCGCGCTCGCTTCACCCGCGACGTACTCGAAGTGGGGGGTCTCACCCCGGATCACGCAGCCCAGCGCCACCAGCGCGTCGTGTCGGCCCAACCCGAGGATCCGGGCCGCGGCCTGCGGAAGCTCCCACGCTCCGGGCACGTGATAGATCTCGGCCGCCCCGTCCTCGGCACCGTGCTCGGCCAGGCAGGCGAGCGCTCCCGCCAACAGCTTCTCCGTGACGTCCGAATTGAAGCGCGCGACCACGATCGCCACCCGTACGCCCGCCGCCCCCACATCCCCGCGGTGCGCTTCCGTGGGCGCTCCCTCGGAGCTCACAGGATGTGCCCCAGCTTGGAGCGCTTCGTGTCCAGGTATCGGGAGTTGTGCTCGCCCGGCTCGATCTTGAGGGGCTCCCGCCCCGTGATCTCGATGTCGTAGCCGTCGAGCCCCACGATCTTGCGCGGGTTGTTCGTGAGCAGGCGGATCGAGTGGAGTCCGAGGTCCAGCAGGATCTGAGCTCCAATGCCGTAGTCGCGCAGGTCCGGCTTGAAGCCCAGGTGCTCGTTGGCCTCCACCGTGTCCATCCCCTGATCCTGGAGTGCATAGGCCTTGAGCTTGTTTCCGAGGCCGATGCCGCGCCCCTCCTGGCGCAGATACACGATGGCTCCGAGGCCCTCCTCCTCGATCCGCTCCATCGCGGCCGCGAGTTGCTCACCGCAGTCGCAGCGCTGCGAGTGGAAGACGTCGCCCGTCAGGCACTCGGAGTGCATGCGGACCAGGACGTTGGCCTTGCCCTCGAGGTCGCCCTTGATCAAGGCCAGATGCTCCCGGCCGTCCACCACGCTCTCGTATCCGATGACCTTGAAGTGGCCGGAGCGCGTGGGGATGTCGGTCTCGGCGATGCGGCTCACCAGGCGTGTCTTGGTGAGCCGGTACGCCACGAGCTGTGCCACGGTGATGAAGCGGATGTGGTGCTCTTCGGCGAAGACCTCGAGCTGGGTCCGACGTGCCATCGTCCCGTCGCTGTTGAGGATCTCGCAGATGACGCCCACGGGCGGGAAGCCTGCCAGCCGGGCGAGATCGACCGAGGCCTCGGTCTGGCCCACGCGTCTGAGCACGCCACCCCGCTTGGCGCGCAACGGGAAGATGTGTCCCGGACGACGCAGGTCGCTCGGCTTGGCGTCGGGATCCAGCAGGATCTGCACCGTGCGGGCCCGGTCATGGGCGCTGATGCCCGTCGTGACCCCGAACCGGCGATGGCCGTCCACCGACACCGTGAACGCCGTGCCCTGCGGGTCGGTGTTCGTGTCGGTCATGGGCGGAAGATCGAGCTGGTCCGCCCGCTCCTCGGTCATCGCGACGCAAATGAGGCCGCGCCCGAACTGTGTCATGAAGTTGATGTGATCGGGGGTGACCGCCGCAGCGGCCAGGACCAGATCCCCCTCGTTCTCCCGGTCTTCGTCATCCGCCACGATCACCATCCGTCCCTGACGGATGTCCTCGATGGCGTCCTCGACGCGGTCGAATGCCATGCTGTGCGCCTCTCTTTCAGCCCTGGAGGGTCGCGAAGATCTTACCCACGTACTTTCCGATCAGGTCCCCCTCCACGTTCACCGGGTCTCCAGGCTCGAGCTCGCCCAGATTGGTGTGCTCCCAGGTAAACGGGATGATCCCGATCCGACACACGTCGTCGGCCACGAAGTCGCTGACCGTGAGGCTCACGCCGTTGAGGCAGAGCGATCCATGCAGGATCGTCGTGGCCGCGACCTCCCTGGGGACCCGGAAGTCCATCAACCAGTACTCCCCATCCCTCTTGATCTGCTCGAGGTATCCGACCCCATCTACATGTCCCTGAACGAGATGGCCGTCAAGGTGATCGTCCAGCTTCATGGCGCGCTCCAGGTTCACGCGGGTCCCCTTCTCATACCGTCCCGCGATCGTGCGCTCCAGGGTGGTCCCGATCACATCGACGGCGAACGTGTCTCCGTCCACGCTCACCGCCGTGAGGCAGGCACCGTCGACCGCGACGGAGCTGCCCGAGCCGAGCTCGGAGCCCAGGCCCGGCGCCTCGATGACGAAGCGTCGGGTGGTATCGAGGTCGTGTGTGGACCCGATCCGCCCGGTGGACTCGATGATTCCCGTGAACATCACTCCCTCTCCCCGTGCTCCTCGCGGTCCAGGACCACGAGCACGTCATCTCCGAATCGCTCGGGGTCGAAAGCGAGCCGAAACTCGCCGGGCCCCACGCGTGCGGCATCGTTCATGAATGCGGGCACCCCTCCCCGACCCAATGTGAAGGGCGCCACGAACAGGTAGACGCGCTGGATCCTACCCTCGGAGAGCAGAGAGGCGGTGACGCGTGCCCCTCCCTCGCAGAGGATCGAGCGGATCCCCGTCTCCCAACAGACGTCGAAGACCTCGTCCAGGTCCAGCCCCCCTCCGACGACCGTACGCACCGGGTGCACGTGCGCACCCGCGCGCTCAAGGCGCTCCATGTCCCCTTCGAGCGCGTCCTCGCGCACGAAGACATGCACTGGCGCCTCCCCCGGATCGGCCAGGAGCGCGGCCTCGGAGGGGAGGCTCGCCGAAGGATCCAGCACGAGGCGGCGCGGCGGCGTGCGTCCTGCCGGGGCGAGCCGCACCGTGAGCCGCGGGTCGTCGGCCCGGACGGTGCCCGCCCCGACCAGGAGCGCGTCGAAGCCGCTTCTCAGGCGGTGCGCCTCCTTGTGGGCCTCGTCGCCCGTGATCCGTGTACGCGCGCCCGGCGCTTCGGCGATGCGCGCGTCGAGCGTCATCGCCAGCTTGAGTGCGACGAACGGGGTCCTGTGGCGGGCCGTGTGGAAGAAGGCGGGGTTCTCGGCACGCCCGGCGGCCTCGTCCCAGAGCGGCCCGAACACCTCCACGCCCGCGGCCCGCAGGGCCTCGGCGCCGCCGCCCGACTCCACACCCGGATCGCGGACGCCGAAGACGACCCTGGAGATGCCGGACTCGATGAGCGCTTCCGAGCATGGCGGGGTCCGGCCGTGATGGTTGCACGGCTCCAGGGTGACGAAGGCCGTCGCGCCGCGGGCGCGGATGCCTGCCGCCTCGAGCGCCGCGATCTCCGCGTGGGGACCGCCCAGCTCGGCGTGGTAACCCTCTCCGACGACCTGTCCGTCGCGGACCAGGACGCACCCCACGACGGGGTTCGGGTGCACCCGTCCCCAACCCGCGCGCGCGAGTCGGCGTGCGCGCTCGAGATGGGTGCGCGCTTCGGGCCCGAGGATCTCGGAGCCGCCCATGGCCACTCCTCGTCTTCCGCCGCTCGGCTGAAGCAGCTCTAGATGGTGAGCCGAGCCGCGACGCTCGCGAAGAACGTGCCGGCCGTGGGGTCGAACGGCGCCCCCTGGTACCCGACGACCGGACCGAATCCACCCGCCCATCCCAGCTCCGTCGAGAGCTGGAGGATCAGAAAGTTCATCGCCGCGCCGGCGAAGTACAGGGTGCGTGCCTGGTGGAGCTGGCCGACGGATCCCTGGAACGATCCGTTGCCCGGCTCGCTCACGCGGATGCGTGCGCTCCCGCCGTACCAATCCCGCCCCATCCCCGCCAGCAGCCCGACGCCCAAGAGGTCCTTGCCCACTGTGGCGCGCAGGGACGTCACCGTCGGATCGACCCACGCCGCGGAGACCGCGCCCGCGTCGGAGCCGTTGAGCTGGATGAGGTTCACGTCGCGTCGCGAGATCGACACGGACACCCCGGGCAACGTGAAGGACTCCCGCACGATCCCCAGGCGGGCTCCCAGCGTGTAGGCCGTGACCCGGTGCGCGAACCCTTCCCCGGAGGGCAGGAAGAGGAAGCTCGCGTTGCCCATCAGATCCAACGAGAGGAAGCCCCCGACGGTCGGCAGGAGCTGGAAGCCCTCGAAGACTCCGGCCGCGACGCTCGTGTGGAGCGTGGGAACCAGGAACGTGGCTTTGCGCGACGGCGGTCCGTTCGGGTCGACGAGGTCGGGCATACCCACGCGGGACGCCCCCGCGCGCAGCCCGATCGCGAAGCGGGGCGTCGACCCGAGTCGGTGGCCCAGCGTCCCGGCGCTCCCCGAAACCTCGGAGCCCAGGCCGGCCAGGAGGCCCGTGAAGCCCTGGATGGCCGCCGCCGTGACGGCGGCCTCGGTGCACGATGCCTCGGGTCCGCCCGCCGTGGCGCAGCTGCGGGCGAGCGTCTGGACCGTCTGGGCGGAGGCCGGCGCGATTCCCGCGAAGGTCGTGAGAGCCACGGCGGCCAGGAAGCTCCCGGCCCTGCTCGACGCGTTCATGCGTAGCGTACCCCGGAACCCCGCTCTACGGTACCGATGACGGTGGCCGTGGTCCCCAGCTCCTGGAGGCTCGCGCGGACCCCGTCCGCGTCGGCATGGTCGACGACGGCGAGCATGCCCACACCCATGTTGAACACCCGGTCCATTTCCGAGCGCTCGACGTCACCGGCTTCCTGGAGCGTGCGGAAGACGGGCGGAGGCTCCCAGGCTTCGCGGTCGATCCGTGCGCCCAGCCCTTCGGGGAGCACCCTCGGCAGGTTCCCTGGGATGCCGCCGCCGGTGATGTGCGCGAGCGCGTGGATGCGACCTTCGTCGAGAAGCCCCTCGAGGTCCCGCAGATAGCTCCGGTGCACGGCGAGCATCTCCTCGGCCACGGTCCGCCCCGTTCCGGGCAGCTCGTCGTCGACCCCGAGGCCCATCACCTCGAAGACGATGCGACGGGCCAGCGTGTAGCCGTTGGTGTGCATCCCCGTGGACGGGAGCGCGAGGAGCGTGTCGCCTTCCCGCACGCGCGAGCCGTCCAGGATGCGCCCCTTCTCCACCACGCCGACGATGAACCCTGCGAGGTCGTACTCACCGGGGGCGTAGAAGCCCGGCATCTGGGCCGTCTCGCCGCCGAGGAGCGCGCAGCCGTTCTCCTTGCACGCGAGAGCCGCTCCGCCGACCACCTCGGCGACGACCTCCTCGTTCATCTCACCGGCTCCGACGTAGTCCAGGAAGAACAGCGGGCGGGCGCCCTGCACGAGGATGTCGTTGACGCAGTGGTTCACCAGGTCCTGGCCCACGGTGTCGTGTCGTCCGGCGGCGAAGGCGACCTTGAGCTTCGTGCCCACGCCGTCCGCGCTGGAGACGAGCACGGGCGTGGACATCCCGGCGGGCACCTCGTACAGACCGCCGAACGACCCGAGCTCCGACAGCGTGTAGCGGTCCCTCGTGGACTCCACCAGGTGCTTGAGGCGCGCCTTGGCGCGCTCGGCCGCGTCCAGGTCGACGCCGGCGTCGCGGTAGCTCTGGCGCCGGTCAGGCATGCTCGGGGTCCTCGAGGGGCGTCCCGAAGGCGGTCATCTCCCGGAACTCCACGACCCTGCCCGCGACCTCGTCGGCGGTGAGGGTGCGAAAGCGGTCCACGCTGAAGTCCTCGACGGCGTACGAGCCCATGACGGAGCCGTACACCATGGCCCGACGCAGGTCGTCGGCGCCCTCGGATCCGGCCCGAGCCACGGATCCGAGGAAGCCTCCGGCGAAAGCATCTCCCGCCCCGGTCGGGTCGCGCAGCTCCTCGAGGGGGTAGCCCGGGGCGGAGAACACCCAGTCCCTGCCGAACAGGATCGCTCCGTGCTCTCCCTTCTTCACGACGACGAGGTCGGGGCCGCGCTCCTGCACCCAGCGGGCTGCGCGTAACAGGTTCGGCTCGTGGGCGAGCTCACGTACCTCGGAGTCGTTGACGAGCAGGATGTCCACCCGCTCGAGCAGCGTGAGGAGCTCCTTCCTTCGTCCCTCGATCCAGTAGTTCATCGTATCGCAGGCCACGAGCTCCGGTGCCTCGACCTGATCGAGCACCTGGTGCTGGAGCACCGGGTCGATATTGCCCAGGAAGACGATGCGCGACGAGCGGAACGCCTCCGGGATCTTGGGCTGGAAGTCGGCGAACACGCCGAGGCGGGTCTCCAGCGTGTCGCGCGTGTTGAGGTCGTACTCGTACCGTCCCGCCCAGAAGAAGCTGTCGCCCGGGCTCCGCTCGATCCCGGAGAGGTCTGCGCCCCGCTCCGCCAGGAAGTCGAGGGTCGGGGTGGGATAGTCGTCGCCGACGACGCCGACGACCCGCACGGGGTTGAGCAACGACGCGGCCGCCGTGAAGAAGACCGCCGAGCCGCCGGGGACGCGCCTTCGGCGTACCTCGAGCAGAGCTCGGGTTCCGGTTGTCCGCCGTACCTGC
>CAZFIS010000089.1:0-15569 GCA_964519125.1 uncultured Gemmatimonadaceae bacterium
AGCACTTGTCTTTCACCAGTTTCTGCATCGACTCGGCAATCCGCACATCCTTGCTGCTTTCGGTCATATTCAAAACAATGGCCAGGCGGAATTCTTCAAACTGCTGCTCTAAGCGAATCGCCGCCTGCGGATCCCGGGCGCGCGTTTCCTGAAAAATAGAATCAAGAGAATAATTTTTTGATTTTTCCAGCGATCCGTCTCTGATCTGCTCGGCCAGATCTCGCTTGTTGTTCCCCTTCTTCACGTTGGGACCGTTCAGCTTCTTGACGTAGTGGGGATCGAACGCGGCCGGCATCGGATGCAGGGACGACAGGAAGTCCTTGATCGGCTCGACGTGCTGGGGAAGGAGCACGCCGGCGTTCACGGCGCTTGCGTACCCGTCGTCGGGGATCGGGTCCCACGCGCCGAACACGAGGTTGTCGAGGTCGGCCAGGGGGATGAAGTCCTTGATGAGCGGGGCGCGTCCCTCGGTGCGCATGCCCAGACGGATCGTCCCCATCTGCGTGAGGCTGCCGAAAGGTCGGGCGAGGCCGCGGCGAACCGCCTCGACCCCGGCCACGAACGTGGTCGCGACCGCCCCGAAGCCGGGGAGGAGGACGCCGAGCCGGCCCGAGGCCGGACGGATCGCGGATGGTTGCTTCACTGAAGTCCCTCGTTCCTGGTTGGAATGATTCGGTCCGTCACGACGGGAAGATGATGCGGCTGCTCGCGCCTTCCCGAAGTCCCTGGGCCATGGTCTCGTTCACCTTGTGCATCACCTTCTCGAAGTTGGCCTGCGCGGCCACCAGGCGCTGAAAGCCGGACTTGGTCTGGAGCTCCTCGGCGACCGAGCCGTACGACTGCTTCAGCTCCTCCTCCGGCTCTCGGCCCGCCATCAGCGAAGCCTCCAGTTGCTCCTCGAGCGCCCGCAGCTTGTTGCGCAGCTCGACCAGCTCCCGCTCCTCGTCGGCCGCCTGGCCGGCGCGCTGGAGCGCCTGGTACTCGTCCGTGCGCGCGAGCGCCACTCCCAGATCCTTCGCCATATCGTAGATCCCTGCCATGCCTGCTTCCCCTAAGCTCGAGTCGTGTCCCGGCCCGCTCGACGCGCCAGGACCATGCGCTCACGACCGGTGAAGTCCCGCCGCACCCGCACGTCCTCGTACCCGCCTTCCACTTCGAGGCGGCCGACCACGGAGCTCGCCTGAGCGGCTCCGACCTCCAGCGCCAAGAGCCCTCCGGGCGAGAGATGGCCCGCGGCCCCTTCCACGATCGCCCGCACGACGGCCATTCCGTCCACCCCGCCCGCGAGCGCCTGGGCCGGCTCCCAGATCCGCACCTCGGGCTCGAGCGTCTCCAACTCCGCCTCCGTCACGTACGGCGGGTTCGACACCACCACGTCGAAGCGCTCGTCCGCGGCGAGGGCGTCGAACAGCGAACCCTCGCGAAACTCGACCCGATCCTCCAGTCCGGCCGCCGATGCGTTCGCCCCCGCGACGACGAGGGCGTCGGCCGACGCATCCGTCGCCACGATGCGCGTGAACGGCCCCTCGGCGGCGAGCGACAGCGCGATCGCGCCGGAGCCCGTACCCAGATCCACAACCGACAGGTCCTCGCGCGCGCCGGCCCGCGCCCATTCCAGGACCTCGTCGACGAGGACCTCGGTCTCGGGCCGGGGGATGAGCACGCGCCGGTCGACCTTCAGATCGAGCTCGCGGAAGGCCGCCCGACCGAGAATGTACTGGACCGGCTCCCGATCCGCGCGTCTACGCAGCAGCGGCCGGAAGCGATCGAGATCTTCGGCGCTCAGGGGACGGTCGAACTGGAGGTAGAGCTGGAGCCGGCCGACCCCGAGGGCGCCGGCGAGCAGGTGCTCCGCCTCGAGGCGTCCCCGCTCGATGCCCTTCCCTTCCAGATATTCGCCGCTCCAGCGCATGAGGCGCAGCACCGTCCACACCTCCCCGTCCCGCCCCTGCCCGCGAGCGGGCGCGCCGGCGCTGGCTTCGCCGCTCACGCGTGGCCCGCCAGGCGTTCTTCTTCCTTCGCGAGACGGAGCGCGGTGATGATCTCCGCCAGATCTCCGTCCAGCACGTCGGAGAGCTGGTGCACCGTGAGCCCGATGCGGTGGTCCGTCACCCGGTTCTGCGGGAAGTTGTACGTGCGGATCTTCGCGGAGCGGTCGCCCGTGCCCACCTGCGCCTTGCGGTCCTGGGCGCGCTCGGCCTCCTTCTCGGCGATCATCCGATCGAGCAGGCGACTCCTCAGCACCTTGAGCGCCTTCGCCTTGTTCTTGTGCTGTGACTTCTCGTCCTGGCACGTCACCACCAGCCCCGAGGGGATGTGCGTGATGCGCACCGCCGAGTCCGTCGTGTTCACCGACTGTCCCCCTGGACCCGAGGAGCGGAAGACATCGATGCGCAGGTCGGCCGCGTCGATCTTGAGGTCGACCTCCTCGGCTTCGGGCAGCACCGCGACCGTGGCGGCCGACGTGTGGATGCGGCCCTGGCTCTCGGTCTCCGGAACGCGCTGCACGCGGTGCACGCCCGACTCGTAGCGCAGGCGCCCATACGCCCCGCGCCCCCGCACCGTGAAGATCGCCTCCTTGATCGAGCCGGGAATTCCCTCGGAGAGGCTGAGGAGCTCGACGCTCCATCCCTCCCGCTCGGCCAGGCGCTCGTACATCCTCATGACATCGGCCGCGAACAGACCCGCCTCGTCACCGCCGGTGCCCGCGCGGACCTCCACGACGGCCGCCCGGTCTTCCAGCGGATCCCTGGGGATGAGCAGCTCACGGGCCCGCTGGGACAGGGTCTCGATCAAATCCTCGAGCCCGGCCATCTCGTGCTCGGCGAGAGCGCTCATATCGGGATCGTCGGTGTCCAGGAGCTCGCGGGCGCCCCGATGCTCCTCGAGCGCGCCGTGCAGGGCACGCGCCGTGCTCACGAGCTCCTCGAGGTGGGCGCGCTCCTGACCCAGCTCACGGAGCTGCTCGAGGTCGTCCAGCACCTCGGGACGGGACAAGGCCTCGTCCACCTGGGCCAAGCGCTGCTCCGCATCGCGCAGGCGACGTTCGAGCCGTGGGTCGAGAGTGGGGGTCTTCATGGGGACTCGGGGCGGACTCGCTCCCCGGCCCGCAGGTGGCGATCGGGCGTCGTCGGAACGCGACGGTCCGGGTGCGACTCCTTACCGCTTGGTGACGCCCTGGTACTTCCTCTTGAAGCGATCGACGCGACCGGCGGTGTCGATGAGACGCTGCTTGCCCGTATAGAACGGATGGCACACCGAGCAGATCTCGACGTGGACCTCCTCCACCGTGGACATCGTCTCGAAGCGATTACCGCAGGCGCAGACGACGGTGGCCTTCTTGTAGTCGGGATGGATACCCTGCTTCATGTTCTGCTCCGCGCGTGACGTGCCTGTATAGCCTGGAAAACCTAACCATCGGCCCTGAAAGGGTCCAGGGATGCGCCGCAGGTGGTCATCGGTCGGGCCGACCCGTCCCGCTCGATGTCCCCGGGCTCAGGACGCCAGCGCCCTCTTCCGCCGCCGCTCCTCCCACAACGAGACGAGCGACAGGAGGAGCGCCGCCAGCGCGGAACCGTTGCCGACGACGTCGCCGAAGCGCGTGTAGAGCGTGACGATGTCGGTCGTGTAGACGGTGTCGACGCGAACGGCCTCCTTGAACAGCGGCGTCGCCTCGTGCACGCGGCCGATCGGATCGATGAACTCCGAGATGCCCGTGTTGGCCGCCCGAGCCACACCCATCCGGTTCTCGATGGCGCGCATGACCATGTGCGCGGGGTGCTGCCAGAGCGCGGTGGTGCGCGCGTACCACGGCTTGCGTCCGTACCACGCGTCGTTGGTGATGTTCAGGAGCACGTCGGCCCCCTCCAGACGGAAGTGCCGGGCACCCTCCGGATAGGAGGACTCGTAGCAGATGAGCACGCCGTAGGCGGTTCCGTCCACGTACGCGAGCGGCCACCCCTTCCCCACCCCGAACTTGCCGAAATAGTCCAGGTGCCGGAGCCAACTCCCCGGCACCCACGGAACGCGCTCGACCATCGGCACCAGGTAGTGCTTGTCGTACTCGTAGGCGTCGAGGCCGTGCGGCCTCATGAGGAAGGCCGAGTTGTACGGGATGTAGCCGCCGTGGCCGTCCTCGCTGTATCCCAGGGCCCCGAACAGGATCGGGGCGTTCAGGTTCTGGGCGTACCGGTTCAGCACGAGCATCGCGCCCACCGAGCTCTTCGCGCGGGGATAGACCGGCTCGACGACCTCGGGAAGCACGACCAGGTTCACGGAGTCGCCCTTCAAGGTCGGCAACAGGCGGTACAGCGCGCGGCCCGTGCTATCCATGACGGCGCCGGCGTCCAGCTTCAGGTCCTCGCGGATGTTGGGCTGGACCACGGCGACCTTGGCGGCAGGGCGCATCGGCAGCGTGTCGGCGCGCCAGATGCCCCACGCCATGGGAAGCGCCACGACCGCCGCGAGCGCACCCGCGACGCGCACCCAGGGCTCCCGGGCGCGCAGGCGCACCACGAGCACGGCGAGCAACCCGTTGACGAGGGCGATCCAGAACGTGACGCCGCGGGCACCGACCAACTCGGCGATCCCGACCAGGCGAGGATAGCCGGTGAGCGAGGTTCCGAGCCCGAGCCACGGGAACGCGAGCGGTCCGGGAATATGGGCACGCAGCCACTCGGCCGCCGTCCACGTCACCGGCAAGGCGAGCCAGAGCGGCACATGAAGGTGGTGCACGCTCCGATGGAGCATCCACCCGAAGAGCGCCATGAAGCCGGCGAGCGCCAACACCGTGGCCACATAGGCCAGGATCGCCAGCTTGGTGAACCAGATGAGGGCGACCAGGATCCAGTACAGGAGCAGCCCGAAGTACACGAGCCCGAAGAGGATCGAGCCGCGCACGGCGGACCTCCGCCCCTCCGCGTCCGCCGGTGTCCCCCACACGAACAGCGCGATCGGCACCAGCCCCACGAATGGGGTGAAGAGCGGGTTGAAGGGCGGGAACGAGACCGCGAGCAGGAGCGCGGCGACGACGGGGAGGAGCCGTTCGCCCGGCCTCGGCCAGAGTAGGCTCTTGAGCGCTCCTATAGCGCAACCTCCCGGGCTTCCTCCGCCGAGCGGTATGCGGCCTCGATGAGGCGAAGGAGCACCGCCTGCTCCTCGGGAAGCGGGGTCTCGGCGGTACCGACGACCCGGCGCACGAACTGATCGATCAGGCGACGGTACGCGTTCGTGTAGGGGTTTTCGCCGCCCCGCGGGCGCGGCTGACGAGGCGTGATCTCCAGGGGACGGCCGCCGAGTTGCTTGTAGACCTCGAGCGGCGGCAGGGAGCCCGAGCCCTCGGTCCCCATCACCCGGGCGTAGTACCGGTCCTCTCGGGCGTAGTAGAGCGTGCTGACCTCGATGCTGAGGACCATCCCCTCCGCCTGAACCAGCAGCGCCGCGGCGTCCTCCACTTCGAAGTCGCCCGGCCTGAGCAGGCACCACACCTTCTCGATCCGGGGATAGTCCACCAGCCAGAGGCATAGATCGATGGCGGAGACGCCCAGGTCCACGAGCGCGCCACCGCCGGCCTGCGCCCGATGGTGCCGCCAGGTCGAACGGAGGGCGGGAACCCCGCGCGTCAGCCAGCTTCCGCGCACGGCGTACGGCCGACCCAGCTCACCCCCGTCCACGAAGCTCTTGAGCGCCGCCACCTCCGGACGGAATCGGTGCGGGAGGCCCACGACCAGACCCCGGTCCGAGGCCCGGGCCGCCGCGAGCACGCGCTCGGCGCCGCCGGACGACGTGGCCAGCGGACGCTCCACGAAGACGTGCTTGCCGGCCTCCAGAGCCGCGATGGACATCTCCTCGTGGAGATAGTTCGGGGTGCAGATCACGACGGCGTCGATGTCCTTGCGCCCGAGCGCGTCGTCGGACTCCACGACTTCAGGTACGTGGTAGCGAGCAGCGATCGCCTCGGCCTTGCGACGGTCGCGGTCGGCCACGGCCACCAGATCGACGTCCTCCCGCTCCGCCAGGATCGGGATGTGAACGATCTGACTGATGGCCCCCACCCCCACGACGGCGAAGCGCGGAGTCTCGGTTCCCGACGTCATCGGCTCTGACCTCCCTCACTCTGTCCTGCATCGAGTCCCGTCTTGCGCACGAGGATCTCGGCTCCCAGGCGAAGCTGGAAGTAGCTCAGGTTTTCGACGAGGTCGTAGCGTCCCTGCCCGTAGAGCCTGAGCCAGCGACGCACCGGATACTCGGCGCCCGCGTGCACGTCCACCCCCGCCGACACCGTGCTCAACAGATCCTGCACGAACGTCCCGTCCACCGCGGCCCCGGAGCCGTTCAGGACGTGGGCCGAGACACCGAGTCCCGCCGACGTATAGACGTTCAAGGGCACCCGCCAGACCACGTCCGCGTCCAGCGCGATGGCGACGTCGGACCAGCGGATCCTGCCCAGGTCGACGGGCGGGGACGGGGAGCCGGTCTGCTTCTGGATGAGGCTCTCGACCCGGTTCTCGAGTCGCGCCACCTCGCTCCGCTTGAAGTCGGAGGCCCAGTACGTCACGCTGGGCACAATGCGCACGCCCGGCCCCAGGTAGCCCAGGTCCATGCGCACGCCCACACTCTGCGTCGGGTCGATGCGGCTCCCTCGCAGGTATCCCCAGTCGACCCCGATCCCCCGAAACGTGAGGTTCGTGTAGTCGTAGTTGGCGAGCCCCTGTCCCGCGAGCGGAGCTACGGCCGCGACAAGCCCCATCCACGTCGCCGCCCACACCGCCCATCCCCTCCCCACCTTCGCGTAGCTCACCGTCGTACCTCCGCTACCAGATCGTAATCGCCGGCGTCCACGATCTCCACTTCGATCAGGGCTCCGGGCTCGAGCCCCGCCGTGGTGCGGATGTGCGTGACGCCGTCCACGTCCAACGCCTGTCCCACCGTACGCCCCACCGCCCCGAACTCGGGGTCGTCGTCGACGAGCGCGTCGACCAGCGCCGGCGACGTTCGTCCCACCAGCGCCGAGTTCCGGTCGAGCGAGATGCCGCGCTGGAGCTCCATGAGCTCCTCCATCCGCTCACGGGCCTCCTCCTCCGGCACGTGCCCGTCCATCGTCGCGGCCCGCGTGCCGTCCTCCACCGAGTACGTGAAGGCGCCCACGCGGTCGAACTCGATCTCCTCGAGCAGGTCGAGCAGCGTTCGGAAGTCCTCCTCGGTCTCGCCGGGAAAGCCGAGGATCACGGTCGTGCGGAGCGTGAGATCGGGGACGGCTTCACGCAGCCAGGCCACCCGCTCCCGGATCGTGGCCTGCCGTTCGGGGCGGCGCATCCGCTCCAGGACCCGGTCGCTCCCGTGCTGGATCGGCATGTCCAGGTACGGGAGCACGCGCGGCTCGGACGCGATCAGCTCGACCATCTCGCGCGTGATCCCCGACGGGTACATGTAGAAGAGGCGATACCAGGGCACGTCGGTCCCGCTCAGGAGCGCGCGCAGCAGGTCGGCGAGCAGCGGCGCCTCCCGGCCGAGCGGGCCGCGGCGCAGGTCGCGCCCGTACCACGTCGTATCCTGTGAGACGACGTTGATCTCCTTGACGCCCTGGGCTCCGAGCGCGGCCGCCTCGCGCACGAGATCCTCGAGCGGATGCGACCGATGCAGGCCACGCATGAGCGGGATCGCACAGAACGCGCAGGTATGGTCGCACCCCTCGCTCACCTTCAGGTATGAAGTGTGCGGCGTCTCCGTGCACAGAATCCGCAGCGGACGCTCCATGACCGGGCCGTCCTCGGGCTCCTCCGGCAGGAGGCCCCGGGCGCGCAGCTCCGGAACGAGGCCCGCGAGCTCGGTGAGACCCATGAACAGGTCGACTTCGGGGATCTCCACGCGCAACTCGGCCCCGTAGCGCTGGACCATGCATCCCACCGCGACCACCGCCTTGAGACGGCCCTCGGCCTTGAGTTGGCATGCCTCCAGGATCGTCTCGATCGACTGCTCCTTGGCCTCCTGGATGAAGCCGCACGTATTGACGATCACCACGTCGGCATCGTCCACCTCGGAGGAGACGCGCGCCCCGTGCCCGACGAGCGCCGCCATCATGTGCTCCGAGTCCACCGTGTTCTTGTCGCACCCCAACGTGACCAGTGCGATGCGCGGTCCATCCGCCGCACCGACCGGCTCCGGGGCGAAGCGCACCGCGGCCACGTCGGCCGGCACGTCGGGTCGCACGGGTCCGGGCGAGAGCGGGAATACGGGGAGATCGCGCACCCTCATCGGCGGATGACCTCGGCGCCGCGAGGCGGCACGAAGGTGAACCAGGACGGATCGATGTGGAGGTTGGTGCGCACGTGCAGGAGCGTGACGGTGCGCAGCGAGCCGTTCTCCTCATCGACGCGCACGCGGCGCAGCACGGGCACGCCGGCGTCGATCCAGACGTCGGCGCTCCGGTACGAGGTCCGCTGCTTGGGCACGAGGTGCAGATGACGGCACACGTGGCCGGCCACCGTATCGGTACCGACATACGATGCCGTGTACTTGTCGGCGGGGTCCTGCAGGAACTCGCGGTGGAAATCGAAGCCCTGGTCCGAGCGGGTCATCCGCATCCGGATGACCTGCTTCGGATCGGAGCTCGGGTAGTAGATCCACACCGACGTCCCGTCCGCCACCACGGCGTCTCCCTTGGGGTCGGTGAAGCGCATGGCGAACAGGTTCGGCTGATCCTGACACAGGCGGCCCTTCCCGGTGCGATCCTCGTCCAGCATCGGGACCTGGAGGCGCTGCTCGAAGTCGGCGCACAGGGACTTCACCCCGGCGTAACGGTCCGCGGCGGCGGACAGGATCCGCAGCGCCCGATTCTCCTGACCCGCGAGGGGACCGGGCCGCAGCGAGGCCATGAAGCACAGGACCCCGGCGGCCGCGACGGGCAGCCGCCTCACCCCGCTGCTCCTCCGCCCGAGCCGGGCCCGAGCATCGCGTCGAGCTCGCTCAGCCCCATGAGGACCTCCCGCGCCTTCGAGCCGTCCTGCGGTCCGAGCACGCCGGCATCCTCGAGCTGGTCCACGATCCTGGCCGCCCGCCCGTACCCGACCTTCAGCCGGCGCTGGAGCAGCGAGGTGGATCCTCCCTGGTTCTGGATGCACACTTCCGCCGCCGCCCGGAAAAGCTCGTCCCACTCCCCGGCGATCTCCTCGACCGCGGCCGCGGCCGCGTCGAGTTCATGGCTCTGCATCTCCTCCAGGATGTCGGGCTCGAGCACCGCCGCGGCCTCCGCCTCCTTCCCCTCCGCCTCGAGCCGCTCCCGGACCTCGCGGTACCAATCCATCAGCCGCTCGGTGTCCTCGGTCGGCAGGAAGGCTCCCTGGATGCGCACCGGCTCACTCTCTCCCGGAGGCAGGTAGAGCATGTCGCCGTTGCCCAGGAGCGCGTCCGCGCCGTTCTGATCGAGGATCGTGCGCGAGTCTGTCTTGGACGCGACGCGGAACGCGATGCGGGTCGGGAAGTTCGCCTTGATGAGGCCGGTGATGACGTTCACCGAGGGCCGCTGCGTCGCCACGATGAGGTGGATCCCGATCGCGCGCGCCTTCTGCGCGAGTTGCGTGAGCGGCTTCTCCACCTCGCTCTGCACGGTCATCATCAAATCCGCGAGCTCGTCGACGACGACCACGATATAGGGGAGAACCCCGTCCTTGTAGATCCAGCGGTCCTCGTCGCCCTCCGGGCCAGACGGCTCCACCCGCCTCACGATCTGTCCCGAGCGGATCTTCTGGTTCAGCTCCGCGATGGAGCGTACGTGGTTCACCTTCATGAACGCGTAGCGGCGCTCCATCTCCATCACGGCCCACTTGAGGACGCCGGCCGCGTCACGCGGATCGGTGACCACCGGATGGCGCAGGTGCGGGAGCTGCGCGTACACCGAGAGCTCCACCATCTTCGGGTCGATCATAAGGAGGCGAAGCGTCTCGGGCGTATGCCGGTAGACGAGGCTCGTGACGATCGTGTTCAGGCACACCGACTTGCCCGAGCCGGTCGCGCCGGCGATGAGCAGGTGGGGAGCCTTGGCCAGGTTCGTGATGTAGGGGCGCCCGGTGAGGTCCTTGCCGAGCGCGAGCGGCAGCTCTCCACGAGCGGTGCGGAAGGCGGGCGACTCCATCACGTCGCGCAGGCTCACGATCTCGGGCTTGGGATTCGGGATCTCGACCCCCACCGCGCCCTTGCCGGGGATCGGCGCCACGATGCGGATGCTCTGCGCCTTCATGGCGAGTGCCAGGTCCGCGTCCAGGTTCGCGATGCGGTTCACCTTCACGCCCGGAGCCGGAACGATCTCGAACTGCGTGACCACGGGACCCGTCGTGCGTCCGCCGAGCTCGCTCTGCACGTTGAACGTGCCGAGCTTCTCGACCAGGACACGACCCAGCTCGTCGAGCTCGCGCTCCATCCCGGCCCGGTCACGCTCGTCGGGCGGTGTCAGCAGGTCGATGCGGGGAATCCACTGCGCCCCGTCCCCCCGCTCGAGCGGATCGGGCAGCTCGGCCTCCTCCTCCACGACAGCCGGCGGGGTACCCTTGCGGCCCTTCTTCTTCTTCCGGATTCGGGACGACGCCTCCTCGGGCTCCTCCTGCGGCGGCTCCTCGGCCGAAGCTTCCGCGTCCTCCAGATCCTCTCCGACGGCGACGGCCGCCAGTGTCTCGGGGTCCGACGTCGGCGCCCGGGCGCGCTGCTTGGCCGCGACCCCGCGCACCGCGCGTCCCGCCAGCCCTCCCCCCACCGCCACGCCGTGCCCGACCGCCCGGAGGGGATTCCACCCGAGCGTCCCCACCGAGAGGGCGATCAGCGCCATCACGTCGAGCAGAAGCACGCCCAGCCAGCCGATCGCGTCGACCATCGGCGGCGCCACCCACCCCCCCCACCAACCCGCGGCTTCGGGGTGGTGCGACGCGACGACCCACGCGCCGATCGGCAGCAGAAGCAGGAGACCGACGTCCAGGGCCGTGAGGCGGACGAACCAGCGCACCGAGAGCCATCCGCCCGCCCGGAGACCGGCCAGGATGAACAGAGGAGGCACGAGGTAGCGCAGGCTCCCGACGAACGCCCCGAGCAGCGCAGCCGCGGTCGCGCCCACGGTGCCCATGGTGTTGCCCGACGGGAACCACTCACCCCCTCGCTCACCCAGCACGGAGATGGGCACGAGCGCGAGCACGAGGAAGAGCGCCAGGGCCAGAAGGCCCAGCGAGAGCATCTCCAGCCGCTGCTCTCTGCTCATTCTGCGATCACCTCGAAACCATGAGCGCCTGGTCGTGCATCTCCGGAACGATCGCGTGTCGGTCCAGCCGTGCACAGACCTCGAGGTCCGCGCCCAGGTCGATGGCCTGGAGCGCGCGGCCTGCCGCCGTCTGGACCAGGAAGTCGAGGCCCGGATCGATGCCCTCCGCCAACGCGAGCGCGGCACGAGCGGCATCGTTGAGCACCGCGTCCTCGTCCCCTTCCGCGAGGACGCGCCGCACAAGGTGCCCCGCGCACAGGGCGTCCTCCAGAGAGAACCGATCCTGTCGGCCCGCGCACTGCACCACGAGCCGCTCCTCGTCCGCCACGGCCGCAGCGACCGCGCTCAGGTTGGTGAACGCGCACGCGACCACGCGGCGAGCTTCCTGAACCGCCGCGAAGGCCCCGGTACCGTTGGTCGTGCTCATGACCAGACGCTTGTCCCGCACCCTCTCGGAGGCGAACTCGGAGGGCGAGTTGCCGAGATCGAACCCCTCGATCTTGATGCCTTTGCGCTCGCCGCACAGGATCGTGTCCTCCCGGCCCAGCGACGACGCGAGCTTGACCGCTTCCTCGATGGACGTGGTCGGGAAGATCGCGCGGGCTCCGTTGGCCAGCGCTTCCACCATGGTCGTCGTCGCCCGGACGACGTCGATGACCACCGTCGCGGCATCCTGCAGCGCGGCCGGGTCGGTCTCCCCGGGCGTGAAGCTGACGTCGATGATCACGCCGTTTCCTCGGCCATGAGCCTTGCCACGAACCCGGTATCCACCTCGCCTCGCATGAAGTGCTCGTCACGCACGATGCGCCTCAGGAACGGAATCGTCGTGGGCACACCCTCGATCACGAACTGGTCCAGCACATGTCGTGCCCGCACGACGGCCTCGTCCCGGTCGCTTCCGCTCACGATGAGCTTCGCCAGCAGGGAGTCGTAGTTCGGCGGCACCTTGTACCCCGCGTACACGTGGGTGTCCAGGCGGACGCCCGGGCCTCCCGGAGAATGGAAGGTGGTCACCGTGCCGGGCCCCGGAGCGAAGTTCCTGTCGGGGTCCTCCGCGTTGATGCGGAACTCGATCGCGTGCCCACGGTGGTACACCTCACCCTGCGGGATGCTGAGCGGCTCGCCGGCCGCCACCCGGATCTGCTCCTTCACCAGATCGAAGCCCGTCGTCACCTCGGTGACCGGATGCTCCACCTGGATGCGGGTGTTCATCTCCATGAAGTAGAACGAGCCGTCCCCCTCGAGCAGGAACTCGACCGTGCCGGCGCCCACGTAGCCGATGGCCGCCGCCGCCTTGACCGCCTCCGCGCCCATCTTCTCGCGCAACGCGGGGGTCAGCGCGGGCGAGGGTGCTTCCTCGACCAGCTTCTGGTGCCGCCGCTGGATCGAGCAGTCGCGCTCGCCCAGGTGAATGATGCGCCCGTGCTTGTCGCCGAAGACCTGGAACTCGATGTGGCGCGGGCGGATGACGCAGCGTTCCAGGTAGACCCCGCCGTCGCCGAACGCGGCCTTCGCCTCTACCTGGGCCGCGTTGAGCAGCTTCAGGAACGAGTCCGGCGTGTCCGCGACCCGCATCCCCTTCCCGCCGCCACCGGCCGAGGCCTTGATCATGATCGGGAAGCCGATCTCCTCGGCCACGGCGATCGCCTCGTCCGGATCGGAGATGATCCCCTCGGAACCCGGCACGGTCGGAACCCCGATCTCCTTCATGGTCCGGCGCGCGGTCGCCTTGTCGCCCATGGCGAGAATCTGCTCCGGCGTGGGTCCGATGAAGACGATATCGGAGCGCATGCAGATCTCGCTGAACTCGGCGTTCTCGGCCAGGAAGCCGTAGCCCGGATGGATCGCCTCCGCGCCGGTCACCTCGGCCGCCGCGATGATCCTCGGGATGTTCAGATAGCTCTCCGCCGCCGGGGCCGGGCCGATGCAGACGTCCTCGTCCGCGAAGCGCACGTGCAGGGACTCCCGGTCGGCTTCCGAATAGACAGCAACCGTGCGGATGCCGAGCTCGTGGCACGCGCGGATCACTCGGAGCGCGATCTCACCCCGGTTCGCGATCAGAACCTTTTCGAACAACGATCTCCCTCCATCGTGGGAGCGCGCCCGGCTCCCCGCGGGAGCTCGGGCGCGCCCAGGACCGCCGCGGGCCGGATGAATGCTTGTCTTCAGGCGCTCGCCGGGAATCCGGAGCTCTCCGATTCCGCGCCGCTCAGGCGGGCTCCACACGGAAGAGCACCTGCCCGTACTCGACCGGTTGGGCGTTCTCCACGCAGACCTCGACGATCGTGCCCGCCACCTCGCTCTCCATCTCGTTCATCAGCTTCATCGCCTCGATGATGCAGACGACGTCGCCCACGGCAACCTGCTGGCCCTTTGCCTTGTATGGCGGTGCGTCCGGGGCCGGAGCCCGGTAGAACGTCCCCACCATCGGAGAGGTGATCTCGAGCAGATTGGACACCGTGCCCTCGCCGGAGGTGCCCGCCGAAGCCTCCCGGTGGGCGCCGGCCGGCGCCTCGTCGTGGGCGCCCGCCGGCCGGCCCTCTGCCGCAGCTTCCATGAGGACCGGGGCCGCCGGAGGCGTCCTGGAGAGACGAACGCGCGTGGCGCCACGCTCGATCTCCAGGGAGTCCAGACCGCTCCGGTCGAGCGCCTGGATGAGCCGTTCGAGAAACTCGAGATCCATCATGCCGTCACACCCGGGAGAGGTATTTGTCCTCGCGCCGATCCACCTTCAGCACGTCCCCCTCCTCGACGAAGAGGGGCACCTGCACGATCGCGCCGGTCTCCAGCTTGGCGGCCTTGGTGCCGCCCTGAGCGGTGTCGCCGCGCACGCCAGGCTCGGTCTCCACCACTTCCAGCTCCACGAAGTTCGGGAGCTCCACGCTGATCACCCTGTCGTCGTGGACCAGCCCCTCGCACTCCATGTTCTCCTTGAGGTACTTGAGCTGATCGTCGCCAATCAGGTCCCCCGAGATCGGGATCATCTCGAAGGTGTTGACGTCCATGAAGTAGTAGAGATTGCCGTCCGTGTAGCTGTAGTTCACCGGACGCCGCTCGAGGCGCACGTCGGTGACCTTCTCGCCGGCCCGGTAGGTCTTCTCGACCACCGCGCCCGACAGGACGTTCTTGAGCTTGGTGCGGACAAAGGCTCCGCCCTTGCCGGGCTTCACGTGCTGGAAGTACGCGATCGCCCAGAGATCTCCGTCGATCTCCAATACCATACCATTGCGGAACTCCGCTGTGCTCGCCATGCAACTCCGTCGATGTCTGTGTCTTATCGGCTCGCGTGAAGCAGGGCCGCCAGGCCCCGGAGCCCTACAAGATAGCTGTCGGGCCCGAATCCAAAAACCACGCCCGCCGCCACGTCGGACAGGTAGGAGTGGCGCCGGAAAGGCTCCCGCGCCGCCGTGTTGGAGAGGTGGACCTCCACGAACGGACGGTCCACCCCCACCAGCGCGTCGCGCAGCGCGACCGACGTGTGGGTGAATGCTCCGGGGTTCACCAGATACCCGTCGACACGCGTCGAGGTACGGTCCACGAAGTCCAGGATCTCACCTTCGTGATTCGACTGGAAGGACTCGAGCTCGACGCCCAGCTCCTCCGCGAGCCCTGCGAGGGACGCATTGATGTCGTCCAGCGTCCCGGTCCCGTACACCTCCGGCTCTCTGCGCCCCAGCAAGCGGAGGTTCGGGCCATGGATCACGGCGATCTTCACGGGCGCTCCTCGTCGGGCGACCACCCGAGCATCTGCCGGAAGTAGCGCGAGATCGGTGGTGCCTCCCCAGCCGCCTCGGGCGGCTCGGCCTCGGTCCACGCGAACGGGGTCTCCACCTTCGGGTCCCGCTTCCCCGCAGCCGCGAGGTGCCGCGCGTGGACCTCGGACTCTTCGAGATACTCCTCTCCGGCCTGCGCCGCCTCCAGCTCGGCGACGCGCGCCTCGAGCGTTGCGTCTCCAGGATGCGCGTCGAGGAGGTGTCGGTACACCTCGATCGCCCGGTCATCGAGCCCCTGGCGGACGTAGAGCTCCGCCATGGTGCGCGTGTAGATGGGAGGGTCGGACACGTCGTCCTCCGGGTCCCAATCTCCTTGGTCCTCCGCCGCGTCGGGTGCCAGCGCCGAGATGTCCAGCACGGGCGCCTCGTCGGGTGCCAGCGCCCCGATGTCCAGCACGGACGGCTCGTCGGGTGCCAGCGCCGAGATGTCCAGCACGGGCGCCTCGTCGGGTGCCAGCGCCGAGATGTCCAGCACGGACGGCTCGTCGGGTGCCAGCGCCGAGATGTCCAGCACGGACGGCTCGTCGGGCGCCAGCGCCGAGATGTCCAGCACGGAC
>CAZFIS010000090.1:0-15493 GCA_964519125.1 uncultured Gemmatimonadaceae bacterium
TCTTCCTGCCCCAGATCCTCATCCTCTTCCTCTTCCTGGGGATCCTGGAGGACTCGGGCTACCTGGCCCGCGCCGCGTTCATCGCGGACCGGCTGATGTACCGGGTCGGGCTCCAGGGCCGGGCCTTTCTTCCCCTGCTGTCAGGCTACGCCTGCGCAGTGCCGGCGATCCTGTCGGCTCGGACGGTCGAGGATGAGCGCGACCGTCTGGCCACGATCTTCGTCACGCCGTTCATGACGTGCTCGGCCCGGCTGCCGGTGTACGCGCTGCTCATCGCGGCATTCATCCCCGACCGCCAGTTGCTGGGCCCCATCGTGAGCCTTCGCTCCGCCACGCTCCTGGGGCTCTACGCGCTGGGCACGGTGGCCGCCGTCGTCACGGCGTTCCTGCTCAAGCGCACGCTGCTGCGCGGGCAGCCCTCGACGTTTGTGATGGAGCTCCCGTCGTACAGGGTGCCGTCGATCCGGTCGCTCGGGCTGCGCCTGTTCGATCGTACCAAGGTCTTCTTGCGTCGCGCGGGCCGAGTGATCTTCGCGGTGACCGTGGTGCTCTGGGTCCTGACGCAGGTGCCCCGTCAGGCGGGCCACGCTCCGCCCATCGAACAGAGCGTTCTGGGAGAGGCGGGCCACCTGATCGAGCCCGCCATCCGGCCGCTCGGGTTCAACTGGAAGGTGGGCATCGGCCTCGTCTCCGCGCTCGCGGCGCGCGAAGTCATCGTGGGCACACTCGGCACGATCCACGGCGTGCAGGACGCCGGCCAGGGCTCGCTCCAGCTCCAACAGGCACTGCACCGGGACCTGGACCTGGGAGGCGCGATCGCGCTGCTGGTGTTCTTCGTGTTCGCGCTCCAGTGCACGTCCACGCTGGCTGTCATGCGGCGCGAGACCGCGGGCTGGAAGTGGCCCGCGCTCCAGTTCACCTACATGCTCGTGCTCGCGTACGTGGGCGCGTTCCTGGCGAACCGGATCTTCTGAGGGCGTGGGCGCGTCAGCGCCGTACGCCCAGCACGGCCTTCACCGGGACGCGCTTGCCACCGCGGTCGACCACGATCGCCACCTCGTCTCCCGGCTTCTTGTCGCGCAGCGCGTACGCGTAGGCATACAGGTCCGGGATCTCGTGGCCATCGAACTCCACGATGACGTCGCCCGCGCGTAGCCCCGCGTTCGCGGCGGGGCTTCCCGGCTGCACGCCCGTGATTCGCACCCCGAAGTCCTGCGGAGTCATGTCGGGGATCGTGCCGAGGTAGGGGCCGTAGGTGCGCCCGGGCACGGGCTGCCCGGCGGCGCCGGGAGAACGACGCTGCTGCTTCACGGGGGTGAGCGTCGGCGCGGAAGCGCCGAGCGACCCGGCCAGGCGCCGCGTCACGCGCGAGGCCAGTTGCGCCACTCGATCGATGCCCGGTGCGTTGATCCTCTGCCAGTCGTCGGTCGGGCGGTGGTAATCGGAGTGGGTGTTCGTGAAGAAGTGCAGGACCGGGATCCCCTCCGCGTAGAACGAGGCTTGGTCCGAAGAGCCGTATCCCTCCGGGTTGAACGACAGGCTCAGCGGCCGCTCGAGCGTCGCGTTCGCTTCCGACAGGATGCTGTTCCACTCCTTGGCCGTGCCGGTGCCGAAGACGGTCACGGCGTTGTCCACCATGCGGCCGACCATGTCGAGGTTGAGCATGGCGACGGTCGAGGAGAGGTCGATGGTCGGGTGGGCCACGAAGTAGCCGGACCCCCACAATCCCCTCTCCTCTCCGGTGAACCCGATGAAGAGGACGCTCCTGTCGAGCGGGGAAGCCGCGGCGAGTCGCCCGGCGATGTCGAGCATGGCGGCCGTGCCGCTCGCGTTGTCGTCGGCGCCGTTGTAGATCGCCTGCACGTTCGGCCCGAGCGAGCCCGATCCATCTCCGCCCCACCCCAGATGGTCGAAGTGCGCCCCGACGATGACATACTGGTCGCGCAGCGTCGGGTCCGTGCCGCGCAACGAGGCGATCACGTTGCGGGCCTGGCTCTCGACCGGGTGCACGTCGGTGCTGAGGCGCGCCTCGTCGGAGTGGTGGGCGGCCTGGCGCACGCCCTCCGCCGCGGCGCCTCCCGCCACGGCCACCACCGGGATGGAAAGCGCGCGGCGGAGCTCGTCCTGGGGGTCGGGCAGTGCCATCCCCTCGGGAAGCAGCACGATGAGGGCGGCCGCGTGCCGCCCGGCGGCCACCGTCGCCTTGAAGTGCGGATCCTCGCGCTGGGATGGCCCTCCGCCTACTACGTCCGGATCGCCCCAATCCACCACGGCGATCTTGTTCGTCAGGTCGAGGTGCGCGAACGCGTCGCGCGGCTGGCCCGGGCTGCTCAAGCCCGAGCCCGCATAGACGAGCCGCCGGTGCAAGGACACGCTCGCCGAAAAGCCGAGCGGAACCCAGTCCTCGTCGAGCGCGTAGGGCCTGCCGTCGATCGACAGCGCGTTGTGCGGACCGAGGGCCGATCCGGTCCGGACCGTGAAGGTCTGGAAATAGCTGCCGTCCGGTCCGGCCGGAGCCAGGCCCAGCGTGCGGAGCCGGGCGGCGATGTAGTCGGCGGCGCAGTGCGCGCCCGGAGAGCCGACCGCGCGTCCCTGGAGGGCATCGTCGGAGAGGTAGCGCACGTCGGCGAGAGGCTCGGCGAACCCGGCGGTGATCGAGTCCGGGCTCGGGCAGCTCGCGGGCACCTGGGCGAGCAGCCGCGGAACCGCGCCGAGCAACGCGAGCACCAGGGCCGAGAAGGCACGACGCACCCGCACGAGTGCCGTCGACGAAGCGGAGGAACGCGGTTGGTGAAGCACCCCCCTCATACTCGTCCACGCGGCCCGGCGATCCGGCATCCGTGTGTTGACCCGCTAAGCGCCGTCCAGCGCAGTATCCGGGTACACTTCGAGGAACCGGGAGAGGATCCGGTAGGTGAGGCCCCAAACGATCTCTCCGGCCACGTGGAAGCACGGGAACGTCCGCGCTCCGCCCGGCAGCGGTATGTCCACCGAGCCTCTTGCCTCAGGAGAGCGCAGATGCTCGAGCGTGACCCAGTGGACCTCGTCGACCTCGTCGCTGGCGACCCGGGCGTCGGCGTCGGAAGGCACGCCGAAGACGAACGGAGCGATCAGGAGGACCGGGAGCCGGGCGCTCGCCGGGCGCACCTCCTCCAAGCGGCCCAGGTGGACGCCTCCGGCCGCGAGGTCGATCCCCGTCTCCTCCAGCGTCTCACGTATGGCGGTGTCGAGCAGGGAGCCATCGACCCGATCGCGCCGCCCTCCGGGCAACGCCATGTGCCCCGACCAGGGGTCCCGCTCCGAGCGTGCCCGCTTGATGAGCAGAAGGTCCAGTCGGTCGTTACCCCTCAGCACGACCGACACGGCGGCCTCGAGCGCATCGGCGCGGCGAACCGGCGGGTCGTCAGCATCGGATGCGTACGATGCCAGCGCCTCGCTCAGCACCCAGAAGCGGGGGTCGGTCTCGATCGGGTCTTGGGCCATGGCTCCGGAAGGTTACCCGTACGGCCGCATCCGGTACAGGGCGGGAGCTCGCGTCTCAGCCCGACGCGCTCGTCGAGTCCGCACGGATGCGAAAGCGGACCACGCGCTCGACGCCCATCGGGTCGCGCGTGACCGCCCAGACGTGATCACCGTCGAAGGTCGGGGTCGGGTAGGTCGTGAAGCCGAGCGGCGTCCGCACTCGGCCCAGATAGGTCCCGTCGGGCTCGAAGACGTCGAAGGCCACCGGCTCGCGCCATCGGTCCTCGACGGAGTTGGGGTCCTTGGGATCGTACGTCGGATCTTCGACCTCGACTGCAGGTTGGCTCACCACGACCCAGATGCGTCCCCTCCGTCCCGTGAAGATCTGCCGGAAGGGAGGCTTGCGGTCGGGAATGGGTGGTCCGTTCCAGCGCCAGGCGGGCAGCATGCGGCGCATGCGGCGGGTGAGGTTGTTCTCCTCCTCCGTCTTCTCTCCGGCGCCGACGGGGACCGGAACGTAGGCACGCTCGATACGCAGCGGGCGTCCGGGGCGAAGCAGGTCGATGCGGTAGCTCGTGCTGACGGCGTGGATCCAGAACCCGTCCGGATCGAACCAAGACACCTCGGTGGGCGAGAAGGGCACGTTGTCCCGGGACACGCTGTGGTTGTCGCCGTGGACGACCCGCGCTTCCACGGAGGGAGCCCGGTAGCCGGATCTGGGCGGCACGAGCGTGTCACCCGAGAGGCCGTTCGGTCCGACGTCCACCAGGCCGATGACCCAATTCCGCACGTCCGCCCGCGGGTCCACCAGGATCTGCGTGAAGACATGGTCGTCAGGGCCCAGGTAGAGCGGGCTTCCCGTGAAGAAGCCGCCGCGGATCGACCACGTCGCGAGGGGCTTGCCGTCCGCTCCGTACACCTGAATGCGCGCGTTCCCCGGATCGCGTACGAGGATGCGTCCGTCGGAGAGCACGACCAGCCCGCCGTCCGGCTGCTTCAACTCTCCCGGCCCTTCCCCGGGCCGGCCCAGCGTGGCCAGGTAGCGTCCGTCCGGGCTGTAGCTGCGGAGCACGGGGCCCTGGGCGTCGACCACATAGATCGTGCCGTCCGGGCCGGGGGCGAGCGAGACGACACGACCGAACAGATAGGTGGTGTCGCCCGACATCTCTCCGATGGAGACCTCGGGAACGATGGTTCGCTCGGCGCCCCAGACGCTGCCGGACACCGTGCGCACCACGACCGTGTCACCGACGGTGTCCCGCTCGACGACCAGGCTCCCGCCCAGCGGCGCGGCATGCGGGGCGCAGCTGGAGACGGCAGGTACGATGGCCAGGAGTACGCAAATCCAAACGGTTCGGACGCCGCGTCGCATCGATCTCCTCCTGAGCTTCGCTCAGCTCCCGCCCATGCGTTCCAGTTGCGCCCGGAGGTCGGCCAGCGCGCTCCGTTGCTCGGGCGTGGGCGGATACAGGCTCCCCTGGACCGCGCCGCTTCCGTTGAACTGCGAGGCGAGCGCCGAAGCGCCGCGGTAGAGCCTACGTACCGCGACGGATGCGCCGGGTCTGTGCGCCAGGTCCCAGGCCGCTCTCTGCAGGTGGAGCAAGGCCACCAGGAAGCGCTCCCGGGCGCGGTACTCGGCGGTGGTGAGCCCGGGCATTCCGGGATCGCCCCGCACCTCCACGGTGCGCATGGACGTGCCGTCGCCGGCCCGCAGCGTCACGGTATAGGTCCCCGGCGACACCCACGGCCCGGGGGCGGAGAGAGGGCGGGGGGGACGCGGAAGCGCGTGCGCCTGCGGGCTCGCGGTGTCCTCGGGCTCCGAAGGAGGAGCCTCGTGACGCAGGTCCCACACGACCCGATGGATCGGCCCGGCATCCCCCGGTCCGCGCAGCGCGCGCACCACGTGACCGTCCTCGTCGGTGACCGTGAGCGTCACGGAAGGCGCGTCGTGGCCCAGCGTGTAGTCGAGGATCGCCCCGTCGGGCGGGTTCTCGCCTGCGTAGAAGTCCTGTCCGCGATACGAGTAGTCCTCCCAGTATTGCCAGATGTGCGCGGGGCGTACCGTGAACAGGTGCGCCGGCTCGCGCGCGACCGCGGGGGTCCATTCGGCCAGGGAGGACGAGGCGTCGAGGATGTAGATCCCACGTCCGTGCGTGGCCACCACGGCGTCGTGCGTGCGCGGCTGGACCTCGACCTCCATGTAGATCGTGGGCGGCAGGTTGCGGCCGAGCGGGTACCAGGTGGAGCCCCGGTCGGGCGACAGCCACAGAGCGTGCTCCGTGCCGAGGAAGAGCGTGCCGGCGCGGTCGGGGTGCTCGCCGACGAAGCGCACGGAGCCGTCCGCGGGCAGCCCCTTCGCGATGGACGTCCAGGTCGCGCCGAAGTCGTCGGTACGGTAGGCGTACGGGCGGAAGTCGCCCCGGCGGTGATCGTCGACCGCCACGTACGCGACGCCGGGCCCCGCTCGGGAAGCGGCGATCCGGGCCATGTACGCACCCTTCGGCGCGCCCGGGAGATTCTGCGCCACTTCGGTCCACGTGGCGCCGCCGTCGCGGCTCACCTGGAGGTTCCCGTCGTCGGTCCCGATCCAGAGCACGTCGGCGTCCACGGGCGACTGGGCCACGGCGCTCAAGGCGCTGAACGCGCTCTGCCCGTCGTTCTTGGACAGCATGGGCGCCGATCCCCTCACGCCCATGATCGCTAGCGTGTCGCGGTCGACGTCGCGCGTCAGGTCCTCCGTGCCCGTCCACGTCGTGCCGTGGTCGTGCGTGATCATGAGGCGCTGGGCTCCGTAGTAGTACGTGCCCGGCGTCGTCCTCGACGCGGTTCCGGGGGTGATCCACTCCCAGCGCAGCGGCGGCTGGCCCGGCGCGGCCTCGGGACGGATCTCGCGTCGGTCTCCCGTGAAGGCGTCCACCAGAGTGAGGTCGCCCTCCACGGCGTTCGAGTACACGTAGCGCGGGCCGTCCGCGTCGACGTCCTGCTCGATCCCGTCGTTGAACCCGATCTCCCGCCAGTCGCCCGGCGTGATGCCCAGGTAGTGCCGCGTCGCGCTCGGGACCTCCCACGAGTGGTTGTCCTGCATGCCGCCGTAGATCCAGTAGGGCGAACGGTCGTCGAGGCCGATTCCGTAGAACTGGCCGATCGGGATGTTGTTGATGCGGATGTACGTGGCGCCCCGGTCCCACGTCTGGTACAGTCCGCCGTCGCCCGCGAGGTAGAAGTGGCGCGAGTCCGTCGGGTCGATCCACATCGCGTGGTAGTCGCCCTTGAGGCCGACGTCGTACGTGGGCTCGGTGGGGAGCGTGCGCCACGTGGCTCCCGCGTCGTCGCTCGTGTAGAACCAGCGCGTGAGCAAGTAGAGGCGGGCGTCGTCGGTGGGGTCGACGTACAGAGCGCTGTAGTACGCGGGCCGGGAGTTCATGCCGCTCATGCGCGTCCAGTGCTCGCCCGCGTCGGTGCTCCGGTAGATGCCTCCCAGGGTCGCGTGCTCGACGACGGCGTAGACGAGCCCGCCGCTACGGACCGACGTCGCCAGTCCGATGCGCCCCATGGGGCCGGCGGGGAGCCCTGCGCTCAGACGGGCCCATGTGCGACCGCCGTCCGTGCTGCGGTAGATGCCGCTCCCCGGCCCGCCTCCGTTGAATCCCCACGGGGTGCGCAGCCGCTGATACGTCGCCGCGTACACGACGTCGGGGTCGGCTCCGTCGCGCGCCATGTCGACGACGCCGGTCAGGCTGTCGACGAAGAGCACCCGGGTCCAGGTGCGTCCCCCGTCCGTCGTGCGGTAGACACCCCGGTCCGAGGACGGAGCCCACAAGTTGCCGAGCGCGCCCACCAGCGCCACGTCCGGGTTCGAGGGGTCGACGAGGATCCGCCCGATGGCGCGGGTGTCGTCGAGGCCCAGGTGCTTCCAGCTCCGCCCACCGTCCGTGCTCCGGTAGACTCCGTCACCCCACGAGCTGCTCTGGCGGTTATTCTGCTCTCCAGTTCCGGCCCACACCACGTCGTGGTTCGACGGAGCGATCGCCACCACGCCGAACGTGCCCGTGGGCTCACCGTCGAAAACCGGATCCCACGTCGTGCCGCGGTTCGTCGATTTCCACAGCCCGCCCGTGGCGCTCGCGACCCAGATCGTGCTGGGATCGTCGGCGAGCGACTGCACGTCGTGGATGCGGCCGCCCATGACGGAGGGCCCGATCGAGCGGAAGGAGAGCCCGGCGAACGGGTCGGTCTGCTGGGCCGCGGCGGCTCGGGCGAAGACGAGGAAGAGCCCAAGCGCCGTGGCGGCGGCGAGCCGGCGGAAGCGAGCACGGCGTGCCATGGTTCGACTCCTTCAGACGCCCATGCGCATGGGGTCCCAGATGAACTTGTGGAGCTGGAGCTGGAAGCGGACCGCGAGGCCGTCTCCCAGCACCCATCCGGCGAGCGCCTCGGGGTCCATCACCCCCCACACCGGGGAGACGAGCAGCGCGCGGAGCGAGCCTTGCGCCACCCGGTGGTCGAGGCCGCGCTCGCGGATGGTGGCTCGCGCCCATTCGTAGTCGGCGCGGTCCTTCACGACGAACTTCACCTCGTCACCGGCGCCGAGGTGCTCGAGGTTCGACCAGAGATTGCGCTCGGACTCGCCCGAGCCCGGGCACTTCAGGTCCATGATCTTGTGCACGCGCGCGTCCCGGGGCGAGACGTCGAAGGCGCCCGACGACTCCACGAGCACGATGTAGCCCCCGTCCAGGAGCCGCTCTGCCAAGATGAACGCGTTCGGGTGAGCGAGCGGCTCCCCTCCCGTGATCTCGATCAGGCGAGCGGGATGAGACCCGACCTCCTCGACGATCTCGTCGAGCGTCATGCGCTTGCCGCCGGAGAACGCGTAGGCGGTGTCGCACCACGAGCAGCGGAGCGGACACCCGGTCAGGCGCACGAATGTGCACGGCGAGCCCGCCCAGGTGGACTCGCCCTGGATCGAGTGGAAGATCTCGGTGATCCTGAGGAACGGCTCCGCGCTCAACGGTGTCCGTTGCCCCGGCCCGGCCACAGGAACCCGAGCGGAGACTCCTTCACCACGCTGCCGACCATGAACAGCATGTTCGCGGGACGCTCGGCGAGGCGGCGCATCAGGTACGGGTACCAGTGCGAGCCGAAGGGGATGTAGACGCGCATCCCGTAGCCGTCGGCGACGAGCTGCTGCTGGAGGTCACGGCGCACGCCGTGGAGCATCTGGAACTCGAACGTCTCCTTGGCGATGCCTTCCTTCTGATGGAAGTCGATCGTCGCGTCGATCATCTTCGGATCGTGCGTGGCGATGCCGGGGAAGTTGCCGCCGGCGAGCAGCATCTTCATGAGATCCACGTAGCTCTTGTCGACCTGTGCGCGGTCCCGGAAGGCGACCGTGGCCGGCTCGTCGTAGGCGCCCTTGCACAAGCGCACGCGCGCGCCCAGCTCGTTCATGCGGGCGACGTCGCCCATGGTGCGCTTCAGGTACGACTGGAGCACGACGCCGATGTTGCGTCGCCCCTCGGCCCACAGCTTCTCGAACGCGTCGAGCGTGCGCTGCGTGTACTCCGACGACTCCATGTCGAAGCGGAGGAAGTTGTCCTGCGACTGCGCCCGGTCGAGCACGCGCCCCAGGTTCTCCGCCAGGAAGGCCTCGGAGATGTCCTGGCCGAGTGCCGTGAACTTCATCGACACGTTGCAGTCGAGCCCTTCGGCGGCGATGCGCTCGAGGATATCGAGATACACGTCCGCCGCGAGCCGGGCGTTCGCCTCGTCGTGAACGGACTCGCCGAGGAAGTTTCCGGTGGCGCGGAGCCCGTCCGCGTTGGCCGTCTTCACGGCGCCGATCAGGTCGTCGACGGACTCTCCGGGGACGAAGCGGCGGCTCATGCCGCGCAGAGGGGTGCGGGTGACCACCGCCTTGGCGGGTCCCGAATGGCTCAAGTAGATCAGGCCTTCTCGGAGCATGATATCCTGGTCTCGATCAGATGGGTTCGGTCCGGTTCCGCGTCAGCGCCTGCTCGAGGTAGTCCTGAACGGTGTGCAGGGGGAGGCTAGCCATCCATTCGAGGGACTCCCGGGAGCTTCTCCGCTCCACGAGAACGGGGGTTTCGACGTGCCCGACGATACCGATCCCGGTCTCCGCCCAGCATGGAAAAACCAGAAATCCGGCATACGGAGCCCGCAGGTTCTCGGTCTGCTCGACTTCGGGTGAGACCGTATACGGATGGCCGTCCGAGCCCTCGAAGGCGGGCGGGCGGCGATGAACCTCGAAGTATCCGCCGAGCGTTCCGTCGTCCGGAACGCCGGCTTCTTCTTCGATGCGTACGGGAGTGGGCTCTGCGTCGGCCATCGGGCCACGGGATCGGGTTCGGCGACCTCTTCGTCCTCGGATCGCCGGCGACACCTTGAAGCTAGAAAATCGCGGTGTCCGGGGCCACCGCGAGGACTTCCGTTGTACATGCACCGCGACATCTCTAGACTTCCCCCCGGAGGTGAAACCATGGCTCGAACGATGCGGGCGGCGGTCTTCTCGGAGTTCGGCGGCCCGGAGGTGGTCGGGGTCTCGGGCATTCCTGTCCCGGAGCCCGGGCCGGGAGAGGTGCGGATCAAGGTCGAGGCCACGGCCATGAACCACCTGGACCTCTGGGTGCGGCGCGGACTTCTCCTGGATACGCCGATGCCGCACATCGGCGGCTCGGACATTGTCGGCGTCGTGGACGCGACGGGACCCGGCGCGGAGTCGGCGCCCTTGGGCGTGCGCGTCGTCGTCGACCCCTCGCTCGACTACGCCTGGTACGCGGGGGCGGCGCGGGGGGACAGCTTCCGCGACCCCCCGTTCCGGATCATCGGCGAGCACACCCAGGGAGGAATGGCGGAGTACGCGGTCGTCCCCGCGGCGAACCTCCTCGAGATCCCCGGGGGTGTGCCTTCCGAGACGGCGGCCGCCGCCGGGCTGGTGTTCGTCACGGCCTGGCGCGCGCTCATGCCCCGCGGCGAGCTCCGGCCGGGCGAGGACGTGCTGGTGACGGGGGCGTCGGGTGGGGTGGGCACCGCGGCCGTCCAGCTCGCCAAGCTGGCGGGTGCCCGCGTGCTGGCCGTGACGAGCGGACGCGAGAACGTCGAGCGGGTGGAGGGCCTCGGAGCCGACGTGGTCTATGACCGGCTCGAGGGCGACTTCTCGCGCCGGGCCTGGGCCGAGACGCGCAAGCGGGGTGTCGACCTGGTGTTCGACACGGTCGGGGAGGCGATCTGGCCATCCTGCCTGCGGGCTCTGGCCGTCCAGGGTCGGCTGGTGACGTCGGGCGCGACCACGGGCGCGAGCGGGGAGACGGAGATCCGACTGGTGTTCTGGAAGCAGCTCTCGATCCTCGGGAGCACGATGGGCTCACCCAGGGAGTTCCGCCGGGCGATGCAACTCGTCTTCGAGGGAAGGGTGGCGCCCGTCATCCACGAGGTCATGCCGCTGGCCGACGCGGGCCGAGCCCACGCGCTCCTCGAGGAGGGAACCGTGTTCGGCAAGCTGGTGCTCGTACCGTGAGGGAAGGGGAGATGTCGAGTCGGGACGCATGGGGCGCCCCCGGGTGGGAAGATCGCGGGCACACCGGGACACACCCATGGATCTGAGGGAAGCCCAGGGGCGCGTCGACGCCTGGATCTCGCAGTTCGAGGAGGGCTACTGGCCGCCCCTGAGCAACCTGGCGCGCCTCATCGAAGAGGTCGGGGAGCTCGCCCGCGAGATGAACCACCGGTTCGGCCACAAGCCGAAGAAGCCGGATGAGGCGGACCAGGAGTTGGCGCTCGAGCTGGCCGACATCCTCTTCGTGCTCCTCGTCATCGCGAACGAGCAGGGCATCGATCTCGAAGAAGCCCTGGAGCGGGTCCTCGAGAAGTACCGCACGCGCGACGCCGAGCGTTGGACCCGCGTGGAGCCCGCCCAGGAGGGGTGAGGCCCCCGCGCTCGGCCTACCGCCCCCCCCTCCGACGCCGGGCGGAGGCCGGGCCTTCTTCCTCTGTCGGCAGGGCATCGTGGACCGCCTGCAGAAGGCTCGCCACGCTCCAGGGCTTGGGGAGGTACGCGTGGCCGGAGGGCACGGCATGCGCGGCGCCGCCTTCGGTCTCGGAGTAGCCGCTCGTGAAGAGCACCGCCAGAGTGTAGCCTTCGTTCTCGAGCGCGCGCAGGAGGGCGCCCCCTCCCATCCCGGGCATGACGATGTCTGAGATCACGAGGCTCAGGCGTTCTCCGTGCAGCCGGGCCAGTTCCAGCGCCTCCTCACCGTTGTCCGCGGTGATGACGCGGTAGCCGTGCCGCTCGAGCACCCGCCGAGCCGTACGGCGCAGGGGCGCCTCGTCCTCGACCACCAGGAGCATCTGGCCTGCTCCGAGCGGGAGATCCCTCGCGTCCGCGGCGGTGGTATGGTCCGCGACTTCCGCCGCGATCGCGGGAAACCACAAGGTGACCCGCGCGCCCAACCCGGGGCTCGACGACACCTCCGCGAAGCCCTCGTGCTGCTGCATGAGCCCGTACGTGACCGCGAGCCCCAGGCCGGTGCCCTTGCCCGGCGCCTTGGTCGTGAAGAACGGCTCGAACAGATGGGAGCGGGTGTGCTCGTCCATTCCCGCGCCGGTGTCCGACACGCAGATCCACACCCAAGGGCCCGGTCGGGCGCCCGGATGTCCCACGAGCTCGGCCGCGCTCTTCGCGCCGGTGCCGACCTCGATCTCGAGGATTCCACCCCCCGGCATGGCGTCGCGTGCGTTCGTCACCAGGTTCATCACCATCTGCTCGACCGCGATCGGATCGGCGAGCACCGGAGGAACGCGGGCGGACGCGGAGATGCGCACCGCGATCGTCTCCGGCAGCAGCCGGCTCATCATGGACGAGAGTTCGGTCACGAGGGCGGGCAGAAGCAGCGGCTGTCGGTCGAGCGTGGCCTTTCGGCTGAAGCCGAGGAGCTGCTTGATCATCTTGGTCGCGCGTGTCGCGGCCCCGTGGACGTCGCTTGCCGCGACAAGCAGACCTTCGTCGTGCTCCTCCAGTCCCTGCACCAGCAGATCGGCGTTGGCCGTGATGACCGACAGGATGTTGTTCAGGTCGTGCGCGAGTCCCCCCGTCAGGCTGCCGACGGCCTCGAGCTTCTGCGATTGGCGGAGCTGCTCCTCGAGTTCCAGGACCCTCGTGACATCTCGCGCCACATTCACGTAGTTGACGATGCGGCCCTCGGCGTCGCGCACCGGCGAGATCACGGCCTCCTGGCGGTAGAAGGCGCCGTCCTTGCGCCGGTTCACCACGGTTCCCGACCACGTCTCCCCGCGGGTGATCGTATCCCACAGGTCCAGGTAGAATTCGTCGGTTTGGCGGCCGCTCTTGAGAAGCCGGGGCGAAGAGCCGATCGCTTCCTCCCGGGTGTAGCCCGTGATGCGCTCGAAGGCGGGATTGACGTACTCGATGACTCCCTCGGCGTCCGTGATGACGACGATCTCGCCGAGCTGCTCGATGGCTCTCGCCAGGCGGGCGTGCGCGAGCTCGGAGCGGACCCGGTCGCTGACGTCCATGAAGGAGACGACGAACCGTCCCGGCTCCAGGGAGAACACGCTGAAGTCGAAGTGTCGCCCGAGACCCGTCGAGTATCGTCGGAATCGAGCGGGCTCGCCCGTCACGCCCACGCGCCCGAAGTCCTCGACGAATCCGTCCTCGACGGCGCCCGGGAGGACTTCCGTCGCTCGCCGTCCGAGCACGCCGGACGCCGACAGGCCAGTCAGCTCCGCGAACGCCGGGTTCACCTCGTCGAAGGAGTAGTCCGTCGGGCGTCCTTCTTCGTCGACGATGACGGTGTGAACGGCAAGGCCGGTCAGGGAATGCTCGAACAGGGTGCGGTACCGGGCGTCCCGTGCGAGGGGCTCGGATTCTTCGCCGGTCGGCCGGGGCCGATCGGAGCGTTCGGAGGTTCCCATGGTGACAACCGTCCCGTTACCCGGGACTCGGGGGGCTCGGGTATTTCTGCACGGCGAACACGGTGCCTGGGGAGGCGACCGCCGCGCGATGTGGTTTATTTATTCATTAGTACCCTCCTTCGCGGTTGGAAACCAGATGTTTCTCTTCTTCACGCTCCCCTGGCTCGGCTTCCTCGCCTTCGTGCTCCTGCGCGTCCGGCTCCCGCGGGAGCTACCCGCAGAAGGGATGGAGCCGGGCGCTCCGGCTCCTCTCGTGAGCGTGATCGTGCCGGCGCGCGACGAGGCGGCGAACATCGAGCGCTGCCTGCGCTCCCTGGTGGCCTCGAGGTACCCCGCCTTCGAGATCGTCGTCGTGGACGACCGGAGCACGGACGGCACGGGGCGGCTGGCGCGCGCCGTGGCTGCGGGCGGCGCGGAGCGGCTCGAGATCGTCGACGGAGCCGACGTTCTGCAGGGGTGGCTCGGCAAGCCGTGGGCGTGCCACCAGGGCGCGGAGCGAGCCCGGGGAGAGTTGCTTCTCTTCACGGACGCCGACACCACCCATGGCCCGGAGCTGCTCGACAGGGCCGTCGCGGAGCTCGAGCGCGAGAAGGCCGACCTGCTGACCGTGGCGGGCCGCCAGCTCATGGAGTCGTTCTGGGAGCGCCTGGTCCAGCCCCAGGTCTTCCTGAGCCTGCTGCTGCGCTTCCACGACGTGGGGCGCCGTGTGGAGCGGGGGCACTGGCGGGACGCCATCGCGAACGGGCAGTTCCTGCTCTTCCGGCGCGAGGCGTACGACGCCGTGGGAGGGCACGAGGCGGTGCGCGACGAAGTGGCGGAGGACCTGGTGTTCGGCCAGCTCGTGGTGCGGCAGGGTCGCAGACTCGTGCTCCGGATGGCCGAGGACGCTCTCGCCACCCGCATGTATCGCTCTCTCGCGGACATGATTCGTGGCTGGTCGAAGAACCTCGTGATGGGCGGGCTGCGCACGTTTCCCCGGTGGATGAGGCCGTGGGTCATGCCCGTCACCCTCCTGGGGATCGTGGGGCTGTGGATCGTGCCGCCTCTGCTCCTGATCGCGACGCTGGCCGGCCTCGGCGGAGGCTCGCTCCTCGCGTGGTCGGCCCTCGTGACCGCCGCGAGCGTGCTGTTCTGGGCGGCCTACACGCGCCGCATGGGAGCGAGCGTCTGGTACGGCGCGCTCTATCCGCTCGGAGCGGCCGTGCATGCGTACGTCTTCTGCCGGTCCTGGGTCGGCGGGCGGCGGGTCCGCTGGAAGGGGCGGAGCTACACGCTCCGGGCCCTCTCGGAGCACCCGTGAGCGGCGTGGCCGAGCCCGCAGAGGTGGCACGCGCCCTCAAGGAGGAGGCGCGCAGGCGCGGTCTCGCGCTCGCGGGCATCGCCTCCGTCGAGCCGAGCGACCATCTCGGGCGCTATCGCGACTGGCTCGCCGAGGGGATGCACGGCGAGATGCGCTATCTCGCGCGGCCGGACGCGGTGCGCAGGCGCGGCGATCTCAGCGGAACGATGGAGCGCGTACGCTCCGCGCTCGTCGTCGCTCAGGAGTACGGCCAGGAAGATCCGCCCGGCGTTCCGGACGATCCGGCGCGCGGCGTCATCGCCCGCTACGCGCGTGGCCGCGACTACCACAAGGTTCTGAAGAAGATGCTTCTTGGCCTCGCGCGGTGGCTGGAGGAGCGCGTCCCTGGCGTGGAAGCCCGCGCCTACGTCGACACCGGTCCGATCCTGGAGAGGGAGTTGGCTCGGCGGGCGGGCATCGGGTGGTTCGGGAAGAACACCATGATCCTGAACCCGAAGCGCGGCTCGTACTTCTTCCTGGGCGTGCTGCTGCTCGACCTCGACCTGCCGCCCGACGAGCCGTTCCGGGCCGACCACTGCGGGTCGTGCGGGGCTTGCCTCGATGCATGTCCGACCGGTGCGCTCCTCGGCCGCGACGAGAACGGGGCGCCGGTGATGGATGCGACCCGGTGCATCTCCTACCTGACGATCGAGCACCGCGGGCCGATCCCCGAGGAGCTCCGGCCGCCCATGGGGAACCGGGTGTTCGGGTGTGATATCTGCCAGGAGGTGTGCCCATTCACCC
>CAZFIS010000091.1:0-15483 GCA_964519125.1 uncultured Gemmatimonadaceae bacterium
ACCAGGGCGTGCTCGACGAGGTGGAGATCGACAAGGCCAACATCCTCCTCATGGGTCCCACCGGCGTAGGGAAGACGCTCCTGGCCCAGACGCTGGCGCGCATCCTGCACGTCCCGTTCACCATCGCCGACGCCACGACGCTCACCGAGGCCGGGTACGTCGGCGAGGACGTCGAGAACATTCTCGTTCGTCTCCTCCAGGCCGCGGACTTCAACATCGCGGAGTGCGAGCGCGGCATCGTCTACATCGACGAGATGGACAAGATCGCGCGCAAGTCGGAGAACCCGAGCATCACCCGTGACGTCTCGGGCGAGGGGGTCCAGCAGGCACTCCTGAAGATCCTGGAGGGCACGGTGGCCAGCGTGCCGCCGCAGGGCGGTCGCAAGCATCCGCAGCAGGAGTACATCCAGATCAACACGAAGAACATCCTCTTCGTGTGCGGCGGCGCGTTCGATGGTCTCGAGAAGATCGTCGAGGGCCGGATCGGAAAGCGCCGGATCGGATTCGGCGGCTCGGAGGCGAAGGAGGACGACCGGAGCATCCTGGAGCAGGTGGAGCCCGAAGACCTTCAGCGCTATGGGCTGATCCCGGAGCTGGTCGGGAGACTCCCCGTCACGGTTCACCTCGACAGTCTCGACGAGGAGGCCCTGATCCGAATCCTCGAGGAGCCGAAGAACGCCCTGGTGAAGCAGTACCAGAAGATGTTCGAGCTCGAGGGGATCGGCCTCACCTTCGACCGCGATGCCATCCGCTCCATCGCCAGGAAGACGCTGGCTCGGGGCACTGGAGCGCGCGGTCTACGCTCGATCATCGAGGGCATCATGCGCGACATCATGTTCGAGATCCCGTCGCGCAAGGATGTCCGAGAGGTGGTCGTGACGCCCGAGAGCGTCGATCAGGGGGTCGCTCCGTTGCTGGTCCTCCATCCCGAGGAGCGCAAGCTCGAGGCGTAGGAGGAGCCTGGACCACGCGGACAGGCTCCCCCGGCGCTCAGCGATCGAGGCATGGCGATCCTCCAAAGGGTAGAGGACCAGGTCGAAGTCCCCGACCGGCTGCCGGTGATCGCCCTGCGCGATCTCGTCTTCTTTCCCTACATGGTGCTGCCTCTGCTCATCGGGCGGCGCCGCTCCGTGGCCGCACTCCAGGAGGCCCAACAGGGCGACGGTCTCGTCCTGCTCGTGGTCCAAAAGGATGCCGCCGACGACGATCCGGGCAGCGCGGACCTCATGCGCGTGGGCACCGTCGCGCGGATCGCCCAGGTGTCGCAGCTCCCGGACGGAACCGCCCGCGTCGTGCTGGAGGGGCTCGGCCGAGCCCGTCTGCGCCGTCTCACGACGACCACCGAGGCGCTCAGGGGCACGGTCGAGCCGCTCGTGGGTCGGGAAGCGGAAGACGGAGGGGACCCCTCCGCAGAGGTGTCCGATCTCGCGTCCAGGGTGGTGCAGCTCTACGCGGAGTATGCCCGCCTTCACGAGCGCATCCCCGACGAACTTCCCGGAGTGCTGTCGCCCCAGGGCGATCGCGTCCGCTTGGCGCACCTGGTGTCGGGGCACCTTCTCCTGCCGGCTCTGGAGAAGCAGGAGATCCTGGAGTGCGCGAGCGTGCGAGACCAGCTCGAGGTGCTCCGCCAGCTCCTCGTTCGCGAGATCGAGATTCTGCGCATCGAGGCGAAGCTCGACCGCCAGATCGAACTCCGATTGAAGGGTGAGGAACGGCCGGACTTCGGGCGGGGACTCCGGGCGATCCACCGCGAGATGGCGGAGGACGACACCGAGGAGTGGTCGGAGCTGGAGGACGCACTCCTGCGCATCGAGCTTCCGCCGCGCGCACGCGACCGCGCGGAGAAAGAGCTGGGACGGCTGAAGAAGCTGAACGCCGTCGCCCCCGAAGCCGCGGTGATCCGCACGTACCTGGACTGGATCATCGCGCTCCCGTGGTCCGAGCGCTCCGAGGACAACCTGGACGTCGAGCACGCGTCTCGGATCCTCGAGGCCGAGCATTTCGGCCTCACCGAGGTGAAGGACCGGATTCTCGATCACGTGGCCGTGCTCTCGCTGGTGAAGGAGATGCGCGGTCCGATCCTCTGCCTGGTCGGCCCTCCGGGCGTGGGCAAGACCTCTCTGGGAAAGAGCATTGCGGAGTCGCTGGGCCGAGAGTTCGTGAGGGTCAGCCTCGGCGGCGTGCGCGACGAAGCCGAGGTGCGCGGACATCGGCGCACGTACGTGGGCGCGCTCCCGGGCCGGATCATCCAGGGGATGCGCAGAAGCGGCACGCGCAATCCGGTGTTCCTGCTGGACGAAGTGGACAAGCTCGCGCACGATTTCCACGGTGATCCGGGTGCGGCGCTCCTGGAGGTGCTCGACCCCGAGCAGAACCGCTCGTTCACCGATCACTACCTGGAGCTCGAGTTCGACCTCTCCGACGTCCTGTTCATCGCGACGGCCAACACGCTCCAGGGAGTGCCGGAGGCTCTGCGCGACCGTATGGAGGTCATCCGGCTCCCCGGCTATCTCGATACCGAGAAGCGCGAGATCGCGCGGAGGTTCCTTTGGCGGCGCCAGGCCGAGCGGCATGGGCTGCGCTCCGATCGGGTCGAGCTGGCGGGGGAAGCCGTCGACTTCGTCATCGACCGCTACACGCGGGAGGCGGGGGTACGTGAGCTGGATCGGCGGCTCTCGCGCATCGCTCGCAAGGTCGCGCGCTCGGTCGCAGGTGGCGCGCGCGACGCGAAGCGTATCGGTGTGGACGATCTGCGGGAGCTCCTGGGCCCTCCCCCCTACCAGCCGCCGGACCGCGACCGGAACGTGGAGCGCATCGGCATCGCCAACGGCCTGGCCTGGACGGCAGCGGGCGGCGAGGTTCTCGATGTCGAAGTCGCCGTCATCCCGGGGAGCGGAAACCTCCGACTCACCGGCACGCTGGGCGACGTCATGAAGGAGTCGGCCCAGGCTGCGGTCACGTACGCCCGGTCCCGGTCCGCTCTGCTCGGCCTCGATGCGCAATTCCACGACAAGATCGACGTGCACATCCACATTCCCGAGGGCGCGACGCCCAAGGATGGCCCATCGGCGGGGATCACGATCGCGGTGGCACTCATCTCCGCGCTGACCGACACGTCCACCCGTGCGGACGTCGCCCTGACCGGGGAGATCACGCTGCGGGGCCGGGTGCTGGGTGTGGGGGGCATCAAGGAGAAGGCGGTGGCGGCCCTGCGCAACGGGATCCGAACCGTAATTCTCCCGGCGGCGAACGCCTCCGACCTGGAACTGCTCCCGCGCGAGGTGCTCGAGCAGGTCACGTTCGTTCAGGTGCGGACCATGGACGAGGTCATGGACGCGGCGCTGGCGCGGCCCCCCCTGCGCGGCCGCCCACAGGTCGTCGTGAGCCCGGACCTCGGCACCCCGCTCTCCCACGGATGAAGATCCGCTCGGTCGAATACGCCGGGACGGTCGTTCGACGTGACGGCGCCGTACCGGGAGACCTGCCGCAGATCGCATTCTCCGGGAGGTCCAACGTCGGCAAGTCTTCCCTCATCAACACACTGCTGCGCCGCACGCGGGCGAAGATCGCTCGCGTCTCGGCTACGCCCGGCAAGACCCAGGCGCTCAACTTCTACCGGGTCAACGACGACTTCTTCCTGGTGGACCTGCCCGGATACGGATACGCCCGTGTGCCGGAGCCGGTGCGCCGGGCCTGGAGCGACCTCATCGAATGGTATCTGGCGGAAGAGGGAGCCCTCCGCGGGGTCGTCCATTTGGTGGATGCGCGGCGCACTCCCACGGAGCACGACCGCACGATGGTGTCGTACCTCTCCGAGAGGAAGCTGCCGACCCTGATCGTCCTCACCAAGATGGACAAGCTGAAGCGCGGGGAGCGCAGGCCCGCCTTCGAGCGCGCGATGCGCGAGCTCGGCGTGGACGAGGAACAGCTCCTGGCCTTCTCCTCCAAGACGGGGGAGGGCCGCGACACGCTGCTCGACGCGCTCGACGCGCTCCTGACCGAAACGGAGGTGGATTCGTGAGGAACGCGCTGTGGGTGCTCGCGGTCTGCTCGCTGCTCGGCGGATGTGCGCTGGCCGCCGGATCGCCGGGCGCGACCGTCCGGCCGAACCCAGGATCCGGGGTCCTACCCCCTCCGGGCTACGGGACGCTCCATCAGGACCAGATCTCCGTGAACCTGACGTCCGGGAGCCTTCGCCTCATGGTCACGCCGCTCGTGGAGTCGGTGATCCGCGTGGCTTCGCCGGACACCTATCAGCGGCTCTCCGGTCTCGCCGCCGCCCACCGGGGGGCCGTGAAGGAGAGTGCTTCCGGCGCCGACTCGAAGGTCTTCCTCGTTTCGTTGTTCACCGATGCCTCGGGCGTCGGCTTCGATCCCCAGGATCTTCAACTCATCTCGGGAGGCGTTCGCATCCGGCCGTCGACCATCATCCCGCTCACGCCGGGGTGGGACAGCCACCGCCTCGACCAGCAGCAGATGGACCAAGCCCTCTACGTCTTTCCACCGAGCGTAGACCTGGAGTCGGACGATTTGATCGTGCAGTACCGGGACCGGCAGAGCACACAGTGGAGGACGGTCCTGCCGCGCATCCGCGACGAGCTGGCGCGCGTCCGGGCGCGAGCGGCATCGGGCGGCTGACGCCGACGGCCGAGGCGCGGCGGAGCTCATGGGCCCGTCAGGTCTCCAACCCGTACTTGGAGATCTTCCGGTATAGGGTCCGCTCGCCGATCTGGAGCAACTCGGCCGCCTTGCGGCGGTTGCCGGCAACGGACGCCAGCGCCGCGGCGATCGCCTCGCGCTCGAGATCCTCCATCGTCATGCCCGGCCGGAAGACTACGACGCCCTGCTCGTCTTGAGGCGGCGTTCGTGACCCCGGAACGTCCGACGACGGCGCGGCCGTGGCATCCTCCTCGTCCGGCTCGTCGGAGCTGAAGGCCTCGACGGGACGTGCGATGACGTCGCGTGCGTCCGCACCGCCGACGAAGTACCTCCGACCGATTCCGGTGACCGGACCCTCCCGCCGATACACCTCGAACTCCCGGCGCAGGTCGTCCACGTCCAGCCTGAGGTCGACGAGCGTCCGGAAGACGAACTCGAGCTCCGGCCGCAGGTCTTGCTTCGCCACGGATCCGGAGAAGGGTCTCGGAATGGGCGCGGGCAGCAACGTGCCGCTGCGTCCCGCTCGCACCTCATCCGGGATGTCACCGGGCTGGATGACGCGCCCGGGCGAGAGCACGACCATGGACTCGACGAGGTTACGGAGCTCGCGGACGTTGCCCGGCCAGGCATAGTCCCGGAGGATCTCCATGGCCTCGGGAGAGATTCCCGGGAACGGGCGATCGTGCCGGCTCGACGCCTCTTCCACGAACTCCTGAACGAGGAGCGGGATGTCGTCGCGCCGCTGCCTCAGGGGCGGAAGCGCGATGCTGAGGACATTGAACCGGTAGTACAGATCCCTCCGGAACTCGCCGATGGCGACGAGCTGGCGCAGATCCTGGTTGGTCGCGGCCACGATGCGCACGTCCACCTGGATCAGCTTCTCGCCACCGACCCGCAGGAACTCCCGCTGCTCGAGCACGCGGAGCAGCTTGGTCTGTGTGGTGAGGGGCATCTCCCCGATCTCGTCGAGGAAGATCGTACCACCGTGCGCCAGCTCGAACAGACCTCGCCGCGCGTCGATGGCCCCGGTGAACGCCCCCTTCTCGTGTCCGAACAGCTCGGACTCGAGCAGCGTGTCGGACAGCGCCGCCACGTTGACCGATATGAACGGCTTGTAGCGCCGCGGCGAGAGCGCGTGCAGGCCTCGCGCGACGAGCTCCTTGCCCGTGCCGGACTCTCCCGTGACGAGGACGGTCGCCGCAACCGGCGCGATCTGCACGACCCGCTCGAGCACCTCGTGCATCGCGTCGGTCTCACCTACGATCCCGGTGATGCGCTGGAGGCGGCGGCGCTCGACGACCGTGCGTCCGACGAGCACGATGTCGTCGAGCGAGGTCGCCCGGCCGAACACCTCGTCGAAGCCCGGCCGCAGGGCGGGGAGGAGCGTGTCCCCCGCGCTGATGCCGAGCACCGGCACGTTGAGCGCTCCGCGCGCCTGCTCGGCCAACGCTCCCCCTCGGTCCTCGAGGCCTCCGGTGAGCACGAGCAGCACCACCCCGTCGCGACCCGCGATGTCCTCGTCGGGCGTCACCAGATCCGTGCCGTATCCGGCCGCCTGAAACCCGTCCCGAAGGGCACCGGCGCGCTTCAGATCGTGGGTTGAGACGAGGACGAACTCGTCTTTCACAGGCTCCCTCCCGGCGGGGTGTGCTCCGGCTTCTCTCCGCGCAGCAGCGCCACGGCGTGATCCACCAGTGGCTCGAGAACCCGCAAGCCATCGAGAACGCCGCGGACGCTGCCCGGAAGGTTCACGAGCAGCGTGCGGCCTCGCACGCCGGCCACCCCTCGCGAGAGGATCGAGAAGGGTGTGGTTTCGAGGCCCGTCCGGCGAAGCTCCTCCATGATCCCGGGTGCCTCACGCTCGAGGACCGAGCGCGTGGCTTCGGGGGTCACGTCGCGCGGAGCGAGCCCCGTACCCCCCGTGGTCAGGATGACGTCGAGGTCCAGATCGTCGGCCCACGCGAGCAGCGCCGGGACGATCCGAGAGCTTTCGTCGGGCACGACGTCGCGCACCGCCACCTCGTGGCCGTGCGACGTGCACCACGAGGCGAGCGAGTTCCCACTCTCGTCCTTGCGGATGCCCTGGGAGCATCCGTCGCTCACCGTGAGGATCCCGAAGCGCATGACCGTCCTGCCACCTGCTACGCCCGACGGACCGAGCCGTCGGTGTAGAAGGGCGGCCGCTGGACGACCGCGTTCAGGAGTCGACCGCGCACGTCGATCTGGAGCGCCGTACCGCTGCTTGTAAGCTCCGGTGGCACGTACCCCATGGCAATCCCCTCCCCCAGGGAAGGGCTCACCGTGCCGCTCGTCACGACCCCGACGCGCTCCCCTCCCGAAACGACCGCGTAACCCGGCCTCGGGAACCCTCGATCGACCAGTTTCATTCCCACGAGCCGCCGCGGCACCCCCTCCGCCTTCTGGCGCATGATCACGTCCCGGCCGATGAAGTCGCCCTTGTCCAGCTTGGTGATCCAGCCCAGTCCGGACTCGAGCGGGGTGTGGTCCTCGTCGAGGTCGTTGCCATAGAGCGCGTAGCCCATCTCCAGCCGCAGGGAGTCTCGAGCGCCCAGCCCGGTGGGAACGAGCCCGCGGCTCCCGCCCTCGTCGAGCAGCGCACGCCACAGGCCCGCCGCATCCTGGGCGTCCACGTACAGCTCGAATCCATCTTCACCGGTGTAGCCTGTCGCGGCGATGACGGCTGCGACGCCCGCCACCGAGCCCTCGGTGAAGTGGTAGTACGCGACATCGTCGACCTCGATGTCCGCCAGGGTCCGCGCGATCTCGCGGGCGGCCGGGCCCTGGAGCGCGAGAAGGGCCGTGTCGTCGGAACGGTCCTGGACATCCACGTCGTAGCTCGCGGCATGCTCCTGGATCCAGGCCAGATCCTTGACCTTGTTCGAAGCGTTCACGACCACCATGAAGCGATCGTCGAAGCGGTAGACGAGAAGGTCGTCGATCACGCCGCCCGAATCCCGGCACATCGCGGAGTACTGCGCCTGACCCACCGCGATCTTGGAGACATCGTTCACCGTGACGTGCTGGAGCAAATCCGCGGCCTGCGGCCCGCGGACCAGGAACTCGCCCATGTGGGAGACGTCGAAGAGTCCGGCAGCCTGTCGCACCGCCTTGTGCTCCGCAGTGATCCCGTCCGGATACTGCACCGGCATCTCATAACCGGCGAACGGGACGATCTTACCACCCAATGCGATATGCTCGTCGTACAGGGGCGTACGCTTGAGAGACACGTTCATCCGAGAAGCTCCACCAGGATGGCTTTCTGGGCATGGAGGCGATTCTCGGCCTCCGGGAACACGCGGGACCGGGGTCCGTCGATGACGGCGGCGCTGACCTCTTCGCCCCGGTGGGCAGGAAGACAATGCAGGAAGATAGCTCGGTCCGCCGCCCGTGCCATCAGGGATTCGTCCACGATGAAATCCTCGAAGGCCGCGCGCCGGACCTCGGCTTCGTCCTCCTGTCCCATGGACGCCCACACGTCCGTCGTCACGACGTCCGCTCCCTGGGCGGCTTCCACGGGATCATGAGTGAGGAGGATATCCGCCCCGTGGCGTGCCTCCTCCAGGATCGACGCGTCCGGCTCGTATCCCTCGGGACAGGCCAGGCGAAGCGTGAAGCCCAGCCGATATGCAGCGTTCAGCCAGGAGTTGGCCATGTTGTTCCCGTCGCCGATCCACGCCACCGTGAGACCCTGGAGCTCCGGTCCGAACTCCTCCTGGATGGTCTGGAGGTCGGCCAGCACCTGACACGGGTGCAGGAGGTCGGTCAGGCCGTTGATCACCGGAACCGAAGCGTGGCGAGCCAGCTCTTCGACCTCGTGGTGGGCGAAGGTCCGCACCATCATCACATCGACGTAGCCCGAGAGGACACGAGCGGTGTCGTGGAGCGACTCCCCCCTCCCCATCTGGCTATCCCGATCCGAGAGGAAGAGCGCATGCCCGCCGAGCTGGGTCATCCCGACCTCGAAGGAGACTCTCGTGCGCGTGGAGCTCTTCCGGAAGATCATCGCCAGGCTTCTGCCGGCCAGAAGGGGACCGCCCTCCTCGCCCGCCTTGAGGCGGCGCGCCCGCTCGAGCACGTCCATGAGCTCACGCTGTGTGTAGTCGGACAGGGCGAGGAAATCACGCTTTCCGGATGTCATGGCTCACCAAGAAGGATGGAGTGTTCGGTGGAACCTCTCGACCTCGGTGTCAGAGGATGTAGCGTCGTAGATCCTCGTCCTCGGCGACGCCCTTCAGGCGCTCCTGCACGAAGTCCGCGTCGACCTCGATCTCCTTGGCCCCGGACTCCGGCAGGTTGAAGAGGATGTCCTCGAGGAGCGTGGTCATCACCGTCTGGAGCCTCCGCGCACCGATGTTCTCCATGCGCTCGTTGAGATCGGCCGCGATGCGCGCGACCGCCGCGATGCCCTCCTTCGTGAAGCGCAGCGCGGTGCCCTCGGTCTCCATGAGGGCGCGGTACTGCTCGAGGAGCGCGTTCTTCGGCTCCTGGAGGATGCGCACGAAGTCGCTCTCACCGAGGCTCCTGAGCTCCACGCGAATCGGAAACCGTCCCTGCAGCTCGGGGATCAGGTCCGAGGGCTTGGACAGATGGAAGGCGCCGGAGGCGATGAAGAGGACGTGATCCGTCCTCACCAGCCCGTACTTCGTCGCCACCGTGGAGCCCTCGACGATCGGGAGCAGGTCCCGCTGCACCCCTTCCCTGCTCACGTCCGGGCCGGCCCCGCCCCGTTCTCCGGTGATCTTGTCGATCTCGTCGAGGAAGACGATGCCCATCTCCTCGGCACGGTACAGCGCCTCGTTGACCACCTCGTCCATGTCCACGAGCTTTTCCAGCTCGTCCTGGAGGAGGATGCGGCGCGCCTCGGACACGCTCACCGTGCGCCGCTTCGTGCGCTTGGGGAGCATGTCCTGCAGCATCTCGGTGAAGTTGTAGTCCATCCCTTCGCCGCCCCCCATGGGGATCATCATCCCGTCGAGTGAGGGCGTCTGCTGAACCTCGATCTCGACCTCGCGCTCTTCGAGCTTCCCGTCCTTCAGGAGTTGGCGGAGCTTCTCTCGGGTGCGCCGACGACGGTCGGGCACGGTCTCGTCCTCGCTGGCCTCGACGCCGGAAGGTCCAGCGATGAACACGTGGGCGTCGGCCTCCTCCCCTGCCCCTTCGGTCGGCTGCGCCTGGGTCGGGGCGTCGCGCCCCGGCACGGGCGGCAGGAGGAGGTCCAGAAGCCTCTCCTCCACCCGCTGCTCGCCCAGGTCCTGGACCTCGTCCTCGCGCTCGGCCCGAACGAGGTTCACGGAGATGTCCACCAGGTCCCGGACCATCGACTCCACGTCCCGTCCCACGTAGCCGACCTCGGTGAACTTCGAGGCCTCGACCTTCAGGAACGGAGCACCGGCGAGCCTCGCCAATCGGCGGGCGATCTCGGTCTTCCCCACGCCCGTGGGTCCGATCAGGATCAGGTTGTTCGGGAGGATCTCCTCGCGCAGGTCTTCCTCGACGCGCTGGCGGCGCCACCGATTCCTGAGCACGATGGCCACCGCTTTCTTGGCCTCGTCCTGTCCCACGATGTACTTGTCGAGCTCGGCCACGATCTGGCGCGGGGTCAACTCGTCCAACCAGGAAACCTCCGCGACCTCGCCTTCCTCGGCGGGGACGGTGGTGGGGACGTCCTCGGGGGATCCATGGGTCATTTCTGCGCTCCGTCCAGCTCGAGGACGACGATGTCCTTGTTCGTGTACACGCAGATGTCGCCCGCAATCTCCATGGCGTGCTTGACGATGGCCGCCGCGTCCAGATCGGTGTGGGCCATGAGGGCCCGAGCCGCCGCGAGCGCGTATGTGCCGCCCGATCCGATGCCCACGATGTCGTCGTCCGGCTCGATCACATCGCCGTCGCCGCTCACCAGGAAGAGGTGCTCGGTATCCGCCACCGCGAGGAGGGCGTTGAGGCGCCGGAGGTAGCGGTCCGTGCGCCAGTCCTTGGCGAGCTCGACCACGGCCCGGGTGAGGTTGGACGGAAAGCGCTCCAGCTTCTCCTCGAGCTTCTCGAAGAGCGTGAACGCGTCGGCCACGGCTCCCGCAAACCCCGCCAGGATCCGGCCGTCTTTGATGAGACGGACCTTGCGCGCGGTCCGCTTGACTATGGTGTCCGCCATGGTGACCTGGCCGTCGCCGCCCATCGCGACGCGTCCTTTGCGGCGCACGGCGAGGACGGTGGTCGCTCGGACTTCGGGAAGACTCATACTCCGTGGGTTCTCGGGTTTGGGGGAATCTGGAAAGGACAAGGAAGATAACAGCGCAACTGCCTAATTGGCAGACGGCTCGGCCCCGCGAGGGCGTGATCCATCCGCCCTGCCGTCCCTCCTACGACCTGGGGTGCGACTGACGGTAGACGCGCAGGAGGCGTTCCTTCGTCGTGTGCGTGTAGATCTGGGTCGTGGACAGCGAGACATGCCCGAGCAGCTCCTTCACGGCCATGAGGTCCGCCCCCTGCTCCAGGAGATGCGTGGCGAAGGAATGTCGCAGCGCGTGGACGGACAACCCGCTGGCGCCCGCCGCCGCCTCGAAGCGGTGGCGCACGCTCTCCTGGATCGAGCGCCGCGACAACCTCCCTCCGCGCGCGTTCAAAAGGAGGGCCGAGCGCTCCGTGCTCCCGCGGGCGGCCGCCAGCACCTCGGCGCGTCGGAGCTCGTAGCGCTCCAGCGCGCGCACGGCAGAGCCCGATACGGGGACGATCCGTTCCTTGCTCCCCTTGCCGCGCACGCGAACGAGACGTCCTTCGCGGTCGAGGTCCTCCAGGTCCATGCCGTGGAGCTCCGAGAGCCGCAGACCGCTCCCGTACAACATCTCCAGAATGAGGAGGTCGCGGGTGCCCGCCAGGGTGTTCTCCGCCGCCCGGGCCTCGGCGGCCTCGAAGACCGCCTTCACGTCCGCGGTACTCAGATGTCCGGGCAGCCGCTTCTCCGTGCGGGGCGCCCGCACCGCGCGCGTGGGATTGGCGGGAATGTGGTCTTCCTCGTGTAGGAATCGGAAGAACGTGCGTACGGCGGATAACTTGCGAGCCACCGTCCGGCGGCTGCGGCCTCCCCGCCGGCACCATCCGAGGAAGCCGCGCAGCGCAAGTCGGTCCACGTCGGCCCACCGCCAATCCCCGGTCCCCGTGAAGTCGGTCAGGAACTCTTCGAGCTCGGCCAGGTCGCGCGTGTACGCCTTGACCGTGTTCGGAGAGAGCTGCCGTTCGTCCGCCAGGTGCCGCAGGAACTCCCGGGCCTCGGGACGGTGGGGCGTCTTGCGCGGGCTCGTGGCCGGCTCGGACATGGCGCTACGCGCGCGGCCCGGCGGCTTCGGTCGGCCGCGGCTCCGCCGCTTCCACCCCCTCCGCCTCCATCCAGCCCAGGAACTCGGCCAGCGCTCGCTCGCCCAGCGCCGCACGCCGCGCCGACTTGTCCTTCACCCGCGCGGCGAGGGGGTCGACCAGGCCCCAGTTGGAGTTCATCGGCTGGAAGCGGGTGGGCGCGCACTCCCGCAGGTACCGGTAGAGCCCCCCGAGCATGGTGGTCGGTGGAGGCAACACGGGCTCGTCGCCCGCCAGGACCCGCGCGAGGTTCACGCCGGCCACGATCCCGCTGGCGGCCGACTCGGTGTAGCCCTCCACGCCGGTGAGCTGCCCCGCGAAGACCAGCTCGGGACGACCCGGGAGGCCCCCATGGGGGCTCAGATGGGCGGGGAAGTTCAGGTAGCTGTTGCGATGGATCGAGCCCCAGCGCAGGAACTCGGCCTGGCCCAAGCCCGGGATCATACCGAACACCCGGCGCTGCTCTCCTGTGCGCAGGCGGGTCTGGAAGCCTACCATATTCCACATCTGGCCGGCGCGGTCCTCCCGGCGGAGCTGAACGACCGCCCAGGGCCGCCGCCCGGTGCGCGGGTCGGTGAGGCCGATCGGCTTCATCGGTCCGAAGCGCAGCGTGTCGTCGCCGCGCGACGCCATGACCTCAATGGGCAGGCACCCCTCGAAGTAGGGGACCTCCTCCCAGTCGTGCCCCTCGTAGACGTCCGCGCTCTTCAGGGCCCCGAGGAATGCGGCGTACTCCTCGCGGGACATGGGACAGTTGAGGTAGTCGGCATCCTCGTCGAACCGGCCCGCCTCGAACACCACACCCTCGTCCAGGCTCTCCCGGTGCACGATGGGTGCGATCGCGTCGAAGAACGCGAGGGATCCCTCCCCCAACCGGCCGGCGATCGCCGCCGTGAGCGCATCCGAGGTCAGGGGGCCGGTCGCGATCACCGCCGGACCTTCCGGAAGCGCCGTGCACTCCTCGCGCGCGACCTCGATCCGGGGATGGGAGGCCACCGCCTGCGTCATCGCTTCGGCGAACAGGTGGCGATCGACGGCCAGCGCTGAGCCGGCCGCGACCTGAGCTCGCCCGGCCGCCGCCAGGAGCACGGAGCCCAGGGCTCGCATCTCCCTCTTGAGCTGACCGTGGGCGTTGGCCGGGTCCTCGCTCTTGAACGAGTTCGTGCACACCAACTCGCCCAGCCGGTCCGTCTGGTGCGCCGGCGTCGCACGCACGGGCCGCATCTCCACGAGCCGCACCCTGTGACCTCTCCCGGCGAGTTGGAGCGCCGCCTCGCATCCGGCCAGTCCGCCGCCCACGACCGTCACTTCGTCCTTCACGGAGCCTCGTCCCTCCCGGGCGTCAACGTCTCCGGCTCCCGGAGCCCTTGGGGCCCTTTGGGCCCTTGCGGCGTCCTCCCTTTCTGCGCCCCTTGCGGGCGGCTGCCTCGGCGAGGAGTTCCACGGCCTGCGCCATCTCCACGTCCTCGGGGTCCACATCCTTGGGAATCGTGGCGTTGACGGAGCCGTCCGTCACGTAGGGCCCGTATCGCCCCGACAGCACCTGGACCTCCGCACCCGACTCCGGATGCTTTCCCAGCTCCTTCAGGGCGACGCGCTTGCCCGAGGCCTTCGCCTCGATGAGCTGCACGGCTTCGACGAGACCGACGGACCAGAGCTGTTCGTCGCTGCCCAGGCTGGCGAACGTCTTGCCGCGCCTGACGAACGGCCCGAACCGCCCGATGCCCGCGACCACCTCCTCGCTGGTGTTCGGATCCACGCCGACGGTGCGGGGCAGACTCAGCAGCTTGACCGCGTAGTCGAAGTCCACATCCGCGGGCTCTTTACCCTTCGGGAGGCTCACGCGCTTCGGCTTCTCGTCCCCGTTGCCGCTTCCCATCTCCACGTACGGTCCGTACGGGCCGGCCTTGAGCAGGACGGGCTCGCCCGTCTCTGGATGTGTGCCGAGTGGCTCACCTTCGGGGCCGGGGCCGTCGAGCGGTCGCGTGTTCTTGCACTCCGGGTAGCCCGAGCAGCCCAGGAAGCGCCCGAACTTGTTCCAGCGCACGAGCATCGGTCGGCCGCACAGGTCACAGACCTCCCCTTCGGCCGCGAGGATCTCCTTCAAGATCTCGTCCGAATTGGCTTGGCCATCCTCCAGGCGCCTACGGAAGTCCGGATAGAACGAAGAGAGCAGCGCCCGCCAGCCGACGTCACCCTCCTCGACGCGGTCGAGCTCGCCCTCCATCCTGCTGGTGAACTCGACGTCGAAGAGGTTGGGGAAGATCCGGACCAGGAGCTTCGCGACGACCTCGCCGAGATCCGTCGGCGTGAAGCGCCGCTGCTCGAGCTCCACGTATCCGCGGTCCACGATGGTCGAGATGATCTGAGCGTACGTGGAGGGACGCCCGATCCCGAGCCTCTCCAGCTCCTTCACGAGGCTCGCCTCCGAGAAACGGGGCGGCGGCTGCGTGAAGTGCTGTGCGGGCTCCAGCCGCTCGAGCTCTCCGACGTCGCCGGGCTGCAGGTCGGGCAGGGGCTCCAGGTCGTCCAGACGTCGATGATCACCTACCTCGGACGCTTCCAGGTAGAGCCGCGTGAACCCCTCGAACTTCACCACCGAGCCCGTGGACCTGAACTGGTACGCTCGTCCGCTGGAGCCGGAGAGATCGAAATCGACGGTCGTCGTGTCGTAGAGCGCGGGAGCCATCTGGCTCGCCACGAAGCGGAGCCAGATGAGCTCGTACAGGCGCGCCGCGTCACCCTCCAGATGACGCGCCGCCTCCGCCGGATGGATGGTCACGTCCGTCGGACGGATGGCCTCGTGGGCCTCCTGGGCGCCCTTCTGCTGCTTCCCTGCCCAGTACTGGGGCCGAGCCGCGACGAACGACGTGCCGAGCTCCGCGGAGATCCAGTCGCGCGCCTGTCCCACGGCCAACGCGGAGACCCTGGTGGAGTCGGTGCGCATGTAGGTGATGAGTCCGACGGCGCCTCGAGAGCCCACCTCGACGCCCTCGTAGAGCCGCTGCGCGAGGCCCATCGTGCGCCGGGCGGAGAAGCGGAGCCGCTTCGCGGCCTCCTGCTGGAGCGTCGAGGTCGTGAACGGTGCGGCCGGATTCTTGCGCCGCTCGCGCCGCTTGACATGGGATACGGCGAACGGCACGCCCCGGACGTCGTCCACGACGGCGGTGGCCGAGGCCTCGTCCGGGAGCGTGAACGCCTTCCCGTCGATCTGATGAAGCTTCGCCTCGAACGCCTGCCCGTCACGGCGCAGATGTGCCGCGATCGACCAGTACTCCTCCTGCTCGAACGCGCGGACCTCGTCCTCGCGCTCGCAGATGAGGCGCAAGGCGACCGTTTGTACCCTGCCGGCCGAGAGCCCGGGCCGGATCGGCTTCCACAGGAGCGGGCTCACCTGGTAGCCCACCAGGCGGTCGAGGATGCGCCGGGCCTGCTGGGCCTCGACCTTCTTCA
>CAZFIS010000092.1:0-15395 GCA_964519125.1 uncultured Gemmatimonadaceae bacterium
ATGACTGAGACTGATTGCTCGTGACGGCCCACCTCCGCCCAGCCACTTCGCCTAACTGGTTGTTTCTGTGGCCCCGTGTCGTAACCGGCCGCTCACGTCGGTGGGTTTGCGGCGAGGGGGTCGGTTTTTGTGTCGCGCGGTGGGGGGCTGGGCGGGCCGTGCGGCGGGCCGCTCCGCGGAGACCGGCTCGGCCGGCCTCGCGCTCAACGTTCACCGGCTCCCTCGCTTGCGCAAGCGGGGTGCTCGCTCCTTTCACTCCAGATTGTCCAGGGGACTCCTTACGGACTCGATCGCTGAACGGGCGACGTGTGTGTAGATCTGGGTGGTTCGGGCGCTCGCGTGACCCAGGAGTTCCTGGATGATTCGGAGGTTCGTGCCGGCTTCGAGCAGGTGGGTCGCGAAGCTGTGGCGCAGGGTGTGGGTCGTGACGTGCTTCTCGATCCCTGCGGCCTTGGCCGCGCGCTCTACGACGCGCTGGACCGACCGCGGCGTAAGGTGCCGGTCTGGACAGCCACCGGGAAAGAGCCAGTGGCCCGTGGGGTACGCGTCCCGATAGAGCTGAACGGCCTCGACGGCGCGCCGCGCAAGAAGCGTGTAGCGGTCCTTGTCACCCTTCCCCCCGCGTACCCACACCAGCCCTCGCTCGGCATCGAGATCGGACGGTTGGAGGCGCACGAGTTCGCTCACCCGGAGACCTGCGGAATAGAGCAGCATCAGCAGGGCGCGGTGCTTCGGGTTGCGGGCCTTGCGCAGCATCTCGGCGACCTCTTCGGGGCTGAGCACGGCGGGAAGCCGCTGCTCCTTCCTCGGCCGCGGGATCCGCAGCGCCAGGGCGGGCCGTCCCAACACCGTCTCGCACATGAACCGCAACGCGCTCACGAGCTGGTTCTGGTAGCTCTTCGAGATGCGGTGCCGCTCGATCAGCTCCAGGATGTAGGCTTGGCCTCGTTCGGCTGGATCGTCCGGAATCCGGGGAACTCCTCCCCCACACCACACCAAGAAACGCCGGAGCTGTCCGAGGTAGACCACTCGCGTCCTCGGGCTGTAGCCGCGTAGCGCGAGCGCTCCTCGCACCCGGTCGAGGACGTCACCGGGCGCTTCGGAGCCCGCTTCCTTCGGAATCTCGGCCGATCCGCTCGCTTCCTCCACGTCCAGCGCCCCCGCACCGAACGCCTCCGTCAAGGTGGCGATCACCCGGTCCGCGCCGGGAGCGGTCCATATGCGTCGTCGCCTGTCGTAGATGCGACGCGACAGCCCTCGTACCACGTCGAGATGTGCGTGGGTGAACCCGTGGCGCAACTCGATCTCAACCTCATCCTCCTGCCGGAGGATGCGTACGCTCACGACGGGCCGGGTGCGCATACCCGACAGAAACCCTCGACGCGGGGCGGATCCATGGCGGAAACGGCCCACGCGGCGGGCAAACACACCGGGAACCGCCCCGGGCCTCCCTGGTGGGATGCAACCTCGGCGCGCACCTCTCCCCCTCTTCGTGGAGGCACCCCATGAACGTCGGCATCGTCGGCTCCGGGCAGGTGGAGCTCGAGTTCGGCGCGGGAGCGCACCGCCCGCAAAGGCTCAGACAAGCGCCGTCCGGGGTGGTCCGAAGGGCCGTCCTTCGAATAGCTTTCGGTACCTGCCCATCGTTGCGCGACGGTCGCGTCACGTCGGTCGCCCTCGCGTCGGGGGCGCTCCCGATGCGCTCGCGCTTCTCCACCGACCCGGACGGAATGCGATGAGCATGCTCCACCCTCTCGGACGCTACGCCCTCGCGCTCGGCCTCGCCCTCGCGTCCCCCTGCGTCGCCGACGCGCAGGCCGACACGACCCGCAGCGACACCGGCGGCGACACGACCGTCTTCCGCATCGACGGCCTGCGGATCCGAGCCCAACGCCCCGTCACCACCGTGGGGGGCGCGAGCGCCCTCGAGATCCGGGTCGCCGAGCTCGACCTGCCGGCAGCGCCCACGACCTCCGAGGTGCTGCGGGAGATCACGGGCGTGCTCGTGCGCACCAACTCGCGCGGCCAGTCCGAGATCTCCGTGCGTGGCTCGGAGTCCCGACAGGTCGCCGTGCTGCTCGACGGTGTGCCGCTCACCCTCGGCTACGACGCGCGCACCGACGTCTCGATCCTTCCGGCCAGCGCCGTGCGCCGGGTCGAGTTCGTGCGCGGGCTCTCCACCTTGCTCCACGGCCCCAACGTCCTCGGCGGGGTCGTGGAGATGGACGTCGCGCGCGCCCCCAGCTTCGTCCGGAACCCCGCGATGGAGGTGTCCGCGTCCGTCGACGACGCCCGGGGATACGCGACTTCGGCCAGCGCGACGGTGCCGTTCCGCACCTCCGGCGGCCAGGGGATGGTGCGCGCCGGCGCGGGCCTGCGCGACAGCCCGGGCATCCCTCTGCCACACGGCGTCCGCGAGCCGGCGCCCACGGAATACGACCTCCGCCTGAACACGGACTACCACAACCTCGACGGCTTCCTGGGCCTGCGCTACGCGTTCGACGGTGGCGCCTGGGCGAGCCTGTCCGCGCTCAGCCACAAGGCCGACCGGGGCATCGCGGCCGAGCTGGGCGCGGCCGAGCCACGCTTGTGGCGCTACCCCGACATCCGGCGCACGGTCGTGGTGGCCTCGGCCGGCACGGGCCAGAGGGCCACGGCGCTCGGCCGGGGCGATCTCGAGGCGACGGTCGGCTTCGACGACGGGCACACGAACATCAACGCCTACACGTCGCGCGCCTACGACGAGCTGGCGGGCTACGAGAACGGAGACGACCGGACGGTCTCGCTCCGGGTCCTCGGCGATCATACGCTCGGGCGGAGCCGCGACGTGCGCGCCTCCTTCACCTGGGCCGGCATCCGGCACGACGAGGACGTGGACGGTGCGTTCCGCAGCTTCGAGCAGAGGCTCACGAGCGTGGCCGTCGAGAACGTGTGGCGGCTGGTCGACCGCCCGGGGCCGGGCTTGAGCGCTCTGCGCCTGAGCTTCGGGGGGGCGTGGGACCGGGGCACGACGCCGCTCAGCGGGGGCCTCGAGCCGCTGCCGGCCCTCGACGACTGGGGTGCGCGCGTGGGGCTCTCGGCGGTCGTCTCCGGGGGGGACCTGCTGCTGCACGCGGGCGTGAGTCGCCGGGGACGCTTCCCCGCCTTGCGCGAGGTCTACTCCGAGGCGCTCAAGCGCTTCGAGCCCAACCCCGACCTCACGCCGGAGCACCTGGTGGCCATGGAGGCGGGCGCGACGTCCCGCCTGGGCAACGGCGAGCTGCAGGTGGTGGGCTTTCGCCACGCGCTGAGCGACGCGATCCGGCGCATCTCACTCCCCAACGGCAAGCGCAAGCGTGTCAACTCCGAGCAGCTCAGGAGCGTGGGCGTGGAGGTTCTCTTCTCCCAGACGCTCGGGAGCATCGAGATCGGTGGCGACCTCACGCTCCAGTCGGTCCGGCTCACCGACCCCAAGACGCTCCTCAACACGAAGCCCGAGACCGTGCCGGAGCGCTCGGGCAGCGCGTACGTGCGCCTCCCCCTCGGCCGGGGCCTCGTCGGCACGACGGGAGTCGAGTACACCGGAGCGCAGTACTGCATCGATCCCGACAGCGGCGAGGACGTGCGACTCGCCGGCGGCTCCTGGCTGAACGCCGCCGTGTCGAAGGTGTGGCCGTTCTCGACGCGGGGAGGCTCGTCGCGCTCGATCGAGACGACGATGTCGGGCCTCAACCTGACCGACGCCGCGCTCTACGACGCCTGCGGGCTGCCGCGCGCCGGACGGCTGCTCAGGCTCCAGGTGCGCGTGTACTGAGCGGGGCGAGCGGCGGCGGGACGCGGCTCCGGGCCGCCCCTGAGCTACTCGCGGTAGTTCCCGAACTTCAACTCCATTCCGTAGTCCTTCCCTCGCACGAACGCCTGCACCTGCTGAAGCGCGTCGCGCGAGGGGCTGCTCACCCGCAGCTCCTCGCCCTGGATCTGCACCTGCACCTTCTTGATCTTCTCGTCGCGCACGTCCTTGGAGATCTTCTTCGCCGTCTCCTGGTCGATGCCCTGCTTGAGCGAGATGATCTGGCGCGCTCGGCCCATCGTGGCCTTGTCCACCTCTCCCTCGGACAGGTTCATCAGCGGCACCTTCCGGCGCGCGAGCTTCTCGTGCAGCACCTGGGCGAGCGACTTGAGCCGGTATTCGTCGTCGGCCTCGAGCTTCAGCGTGGCCGCCACGCGATCGTAGTCGATCGTGCAGTGCGTGCCTTTGAAGTCGTAGCGCGTGGCGACCTCTTTGCGGGCTTGATTCACGGCGTTGTCGACCTCCTGGAGGTCCACGCCGGTCGTGATGTCGAAGGATGGCATCCTCGGGGCTCCTCTCGTGAGCGGTAGCCAAAGCTAGGGCCGCCAGGCGCTCCGGGGCACTCCCCTGGCCAATCCCGCGCCGGGACCGCATGCTGTCCGCGAGGTTGCCGCCACGGAACTCTGGAGGTGGATGATGACCGGTCACTCCCGCCGTCGGGACGTTCGCCGCTCTCGCACCCGCGGGCTCGCCCTCGCCGCGCTGCTCTCGCTCCTTCTGCCACCGGCCGCCGTCCGGGCCCAGGTCCCGGACGCTTCCTGGAATCCCCGGGAGATCCTGGCCGCGGAGACCTACGTCCGGCCCCGGAAGCCGATCGTGGACGCGGTGCTCGCGCCGTGGTACCTCAACGTGAGCCTCACCGAGCCGAGCGCGGACCGGAAGTGGTTCGTCCACACCGTCGGCGACGGTCCCGTGCCGATGAGCCGCTTCAGCAAGCCGTTCGACGAGCTGGGCGGCATGTTCCTCGACTACGCCGCGAACCGCGACCGCACCCTCACGATCCGGAGCGACGCGGGCCTCGAGTTCATCTCCGCCGACGACGGCCGCGTGGTCGACGTCCAGCTCCCCGTGGGCGCCCGGGTCTCGAACCCCGAGTGGTCGCCCACGGGAGAGCAGCTCGCGTTCTTCGTGCACACGCCCGTGGCGACCTACATCTACGTGGCCGACCCGGCCTCCGGGCAGGCCCGGCGCGTCACGCCGAGCCCCGTGCTCGCCACCGCGGTCACGTCGTTCGAGTGGACGTCCGGCGGCTCGGAGATCGCCACGGTCCTCGTGCCCGACGGGCGCGACCGGCGGCCGCTCCCGTCCGCCATCCCCCAGGGGCCCCAGGTCAAGGAGACCCTGAAGGGCGACAACATCCTGCGCACGTACGCGAGCCTGATGAAGACGCCCTACGACAAGCAGCTCCTCGAGTGGAACGTCACGGGCCAGCTCGCCGTGGTCGACGTCGGGAGCCGCAGAGTCGAGAAGGTGGGCCGCCCCGCGATGGTCTGGGGCTTCGACATGTCACCCGACGGGAAGTACGCGCGCGTGACGCTGCTCCGCAGGCCGTTCAGCTACCTGGTGCCGGTGTCGGACTTCGGCAGAGTGGAGCAGATCTGGGACCGCACGGGACGGGTGCTCGCCACCGTCGACACGACGGCCATGAACACGGGCCTCGGCACCGACCGTCCCAGCGCCCCCGGCGTGGGCGGCAGCGACGGAGCGCGCGGCAAGCGCCAGATCGCGTGGCGCAAGGACGACAAGGGGCTCAGCTTCCTCGAGGCCGAGCCGGCGCTCGACACGGCCGCCCGGGCCGACGGGGCTCAGCAGGGCGGCGACGAGGCCCAGCCCTCACGGCGCAAGGACCGGGTCATGCTGTGGGCCCCGCCCTTCGACAGCGCGAGCCTCTCGGTCGTCTACGAGAACCCGGGGCCCATCCAGAGCCACCAGTACTCGAGCGACGACCGCTGGCTCTTCCTCACCGAGCGCCAGGGCCGCAGCACGCGCCTGTCCGCCGTGGACCTCACCGAGCCGGCCACGAAGCACACGCTCGCCCGCTGGGCCACCGACGACGTCTACCGCAACCCGGGGAGCCTCGTGCTCACGGGCGGCGGCCTCCCGGCGACGGGACGCAGGTTCTTCGGGCGCCGGAGCGGCGGCGGCGAGACCGTGCAGCTCTCGGCCGACGGGAGCTCGGCGTTCTTCTACGGCGTCGCCTACGACAGGGAGCCGGTCGCGAACGGGCCGAGGGCCTTCCTCGACCGGGTCGCGATCGCCACGGGCGAGAAGACCCGCCTGTGGGAGGGCTCGAACGCGGGCGTGTGGGAGCACCTGACGGCCGTCCTCGACATCGACGCCTCGCGCTTCGTCGTCGAGCGCGAGGGGCCCACGAGGGTCGCTCAGTCCTACGTGCTGCACGACGACTCCGTCGGCACGCGGCTCACGCGCAACAAGGACTACCTCCCCGAGGTCACGAGCGCGAAGCGCGAGCGGTTCGTGGTGGAGCGGCCCGACGGGTTCCGGTTCCTGGTCAACGTCGTGCTGCCTCGGGGCTACGCGGGCGGGAGGCTCCCGGCCATGTTCTGGTTCTATCCCCGGGAGTACGAGAGCCAGAAGAGCTACGACGAGGCGGGGCGCACGTACAACAAGAACGCGTTCCCGAGGCTCAACCCGCGCTCCATGGACTACCTGGTGCTCCTCGGCTACGCGGTCGTGGAGCCCGACGCGCCGATCGTCGGCAAGGCCGGGCAGATGAACGACAGCTACGCCAACGACCTGCGCAACAACCTCTCGACCGTCATCGACTCGCTGGACGCGAGGGGCATCATCGACCGGGCGCGCCTGGGCATCGGCGGGCACTCCTACGGAGCGTTCTCGACGGCCAACGCCATGGTGCACACGCCGTTCTTCAAGGCGGGCATCGCGGGCGACGGCAACTACAACCGCACGCTCACGCCCCTGGCCTTCCAGAACGAGCACCGGTTCTTCTGGGACGCGCGCGACGTCTACCTCGAGATGTCGCCGTTCATGTACGCGAACCAGCTCACCGGCGCGCTCCTCATGTACCACGGCCTGCACGACCAGAACGTCGGCACCGACCCGATCAACACGCCGCGCATGTTCCACGCGCTGAACGGGCTCGGCAAGACGGCGGCGATGTACCTCTATCCCTACGAGGACCACGGGCCGGCCGCGCGCGAGACGCTGCTCGACCTGTGGGCGCGCTGGACCGCGTGGCTGGACGTGTACCTCAGGGGCGCAGGCGAGGGCGCGAAGTAATCGCCGGGACGGACGTCAGGAGCCCGGCCAGGGAGGCTCGAACTCCAGGCCGGGCTCCACACGGCGGATGAGCTCGAAGTCGCGCACGTTCCTCGTGACGATGACAAATCCCTGCTCGCGGGCGGAGGCGGCGAGCAGGCAGTCGTTGAGGAAGCTCCGACGGAATCCGCCGGGGCTCAACGCGCGCCGCTCGACCAGACGAGTGAGGATGAGCGCAGCGCGCGTCCACGCAGCATGGCTCGGCGTGAGGACGCGCCCGAGATCCTCGAACGGAGCGACCCAGTCTTCGTGGTACGCTCGGTATGCCGCTTCGTCGCCGGCCCCGGTGAGAATCTCCTGCGCGACGGTCGAGTGCTGGAAGAGGAACGGCGCGAAGCGTCGCTGGAAGGCGGCCAGCGCCTCGTTCCCCTCGTCCGTCGTGATCGCCTCGATGTAGAGGTTCGTGTCGACGACGTACTCGGGCATCTACGTCCGCGAGATCTGGCTCGGCGGACTCGGCAGGACCTCTTCCATCTCCCCGAAGAGGTCGTTCCAGGTGCGGCCGCGCGCGCGGGCGGTTCCCTTCGCCAGCCGGTCGCCGAACGCTACGAGATCGAGCGCGCGCTCGATGGTCTCCGTCTCCGTCTCGGTGCCGAGCACCTCTCGAGCCGCGTCGAGCTTCGCCTGGTGGAGGCGGAAGTTCTTGCGGGTGCGGGACCGTTCACGGCTGGTCTTCGATTTCGTGCTCTTCGGCATGCATCCCCTCCGGGTGGATCATGTACATACGCAATATACTGCTTGTATGTACACATGCCAGGGACCGTTCCCCGAAGTCTACCGTCCGGCGCGGGTCCCGCCGATGTCGGAAGGAGCCCTCCTACGCCCCTCCGAGCTCCGCGATCGCCTTCAGGGCCGCCTCGTACGCGCGCACTTCGCGCTCCGTCGCGCGCGGGTTGAGGCGCGCGGCGGCGGCCCAGTGCGCCTTGGCGGCGGTGGTGTCGCCCGCGGCCGCCAGGTCGCGCGCGAGCGCCTGGTGCATCCTCCACGAGAACGGCACCAGCCCGAGGCCGAACCGGAGCACCTTGGCGCCGTCGGCCCGGTTCGTCCGCCCGACCCGCATCGCCGCGGACAGGAGATCGGACTCGCTCCCGTACCAGCGCCACAGATCCGGCGTCTTCCGCAGCCGCTCGAGCGTCGCGTCCACGCCGTCCTTCGCGAACCCGTCCCGCATCATCCGGGGAATCGACTCGTGGTAGACGCCGAGGATCTCGTAGTCGAAGACGAGCGTCGAGCCCGGGGGGATCGGGGGCCGGTTCCGGTCGCCGTAGGCCAGGTCGGGCTTCATGACGATCACGACGCGGTCGCCCTGGCGCACGTAGCCCATCCCCTCGCTGAACCCCCTGATGACGCGGTCGACCTTGTACGTGTACTCGTAGGGCTCGCCCTCGGCGCGCGTATCCCAGAACACCTTGCCGTCCGTGAAGCGGCCCACGCCGTGGATCACCATGAGATCGCCGGAGTCGGGCCGGGGGCCGTCGCCGTGGTGGAGGAAGACGTAGCGGAGCCCGGACGCCGTCGTGATCGTGTCGCCGATGGGCGGCGGCGTGGGCACGGTGTCCTGCTGCGCGGCGGCCGCGCGCGGCGCGAGCGCGAGGAGGAGGGCGAGCGGAACGGAGAGGAGGCGGGTCGTCATGGCTCGATCCTAGCGACCCGAGCGCCTGCCGTCGAGCGCGACACGCTGGACGTGCCGAGCGTCGGGGGTTATGAGATCAGTTCCCAAGGAGGAGGCCCATGAAGCGCATCATCCCGACGCTCCTCGCCGTGCTCGCCTTCGGCGCGTGCGCGAAGACCCACAAGCCGGTCGAGCAGGCCAACGACCAGGACACCATGAGCGTCCGCCAGAGCGACAGCGTCCTGTCGACCATGCCGATCCCCGGCGCCGGCAAGATCCGCAACGCGCAGAAGGCCGCGGACGCGATGAACAAGCGAATGCAGACGCTCGATACGATGCACTGAGGAGGGCCGCGGCTACGTTGCGGCCCTACCGCTCCGCCGGCCCGAACGCAGCCCGCCAGATCTTGTAGACGCCGGTGACGTCGGGCTTCAGCGCGATCAGGAAGTTGTTCGCCACGGGAATCGGGACGATGCCGGGAGGCCGGATCGCACCGCTCGCGACCCCGTGCACGATCACCACGTCTCCGGCCTCTTCCGCACCCGCGAAGTAGTGTGTGACGTCCCCCTGGCCGGCCCAATGGCTCTTCAGCATGGCGGCGTAGAACTCGCGGAAGGCTTCCCTGCCCTCGACCAGACGGACGCCCGGCGCGAGGACGACGACGTCCTCGGCGACGTTCTCCATGATGGCGTCCAGGTCCGCGGCGTTGCTCGCCCGGTCGTGGGCGGCCATCACCGCGGTGGCCCTGGCGACGGCGGTGGTCTCGTGTGCGATCGTCATGGCGATCTCCCTGTGTCCGTCGGCGAACGTGACGTCGCCCGGATGCGGGCTCGGAGGCTCGAAGGGGGGACGACGGGCAGGGACGTAACGTACGGGCGGCAATATCGGCCGCTCCCTGGGACCCCGCAACCGGGCGCCTCCCGCCCTTGCGCGGAGGCTCGTCCGTCGGCAGTCATCTACACTCGATCCTGCCCGCGACGGGGAGCCCCCGACGTGGTCGCGCCTGCCTTCCCTCCACAGAGACCTCATGCCGAGATCACGGCGTGACCGACATAGAAGCGCCCACGACGCCGTGGACGCTCGACCCGACGACCTCGGCTCGCTACGGGGCGTCTGGGTGCTCTGGGTCTATGCCGTGGCGAGCCTCGCCGGCGGCGTGCTCTCCCTGGGGCACCGGAGCGTGTTCCGCGTGTTCACGCTCGCCTCGGGAGGACCCGTGCGCCTCCGGAGCGTGACCGCGCTCGTGACCCACCCGTTCGTTCCCGGCGGGTTCGGCAACTGGGCCGTGCCGGTCCTCTACCTCCTCTTCGCGTCCTACCTGCTCCGGCGCGAGCTGTCCGACGGCAAGCAGGTGGTGCTGGCGCTGGCCGTCTCGATCGCGGGCGGCATCACGTACGAGACGCTCATGCCCCCGGGCCACATCCTCGGCGGCGGCAACATCCTGGCGTGGGGGTTCAGCGGCGCGGCAGCCATGCTCGGCTTGATCCGCTGGCGTTCGCTCCTCTGGCCCTGGCGCGTCTACGTGGTGTGCGTCGGCCTGATCGTGCTCGTGCGCGCCGTGGACTTGAGCTCGCCCCAGTCCGCACTGAGCGTGGCGGCGCTGGTCGGCGCGCTCCTCACGGCGTTCTGGGCCTGGCGGAGGGAGCCGGGAGCGTCCGAGACCGTTCTTCCGACCGAGGTGACGTGATGCGAACCCTGCCCGACCTCTTCGAGAGCAACCGCGCCTGGGCCGACGACGTGGCCCGCCGCGACCCCGACTTCTTCGAGCGGCTCTCCCGCCAGCAGACGCCCGACTACCTGTGGATCGGTTGCTCGGACAGCCGCGTTCCGGCGAATCAGATCGTGGGGCTCCTGCCCGGCGAGATGTTCGTCCACCGCAACATCGCCAACGTGGTCGTGCACGCCGACCTGAACTGCCTGTCGACCATCCAGTTCGCCGTCGACGTCCTCACGGTCGGCCACGTCATCGTGTGCGGGCACTACGGGTGCGGGGGCGTGGGGGCCGCCCTGCGGGACGAGCGCCTCGGCCTCGTCGACAACTGGCTCCGCCACGTGCAGGACGTGCGCAGGAAGCACACGGCCGAGCTCGAGGGGCTCGCGACGGATGCCGAGCGCCACCGCCGTCTGTGCGAGCTGAACGTCGTCGAGCAGGTCGCCAACGTGTGCAGCACCACGGTGGTGCGGGACGCGTGGGCGCGCGGGCAGAAGCTCGCGGTCCACGGATGGATCTACGACATCGCCGACGGCAAGCTGCGCGACATGGACGTGACCGCGACGAGCGAGGCGGAGGCCGAGGGGTAGCGGCGACCGCCCCCTCCGCGACCCCCGCCCCCTCCGCTCAGAACCCCTTCGGCCGCTCGTCCGCCACGCCCGCGGCCCGCTCCAGCGCCACGCCGACGCGCATGATGGTGCCCTCGTCGAAGAGCCGGCCGAGGAGCGTCACCCCGTAGGGGACGCGCCGCGGCGGATGGAACGTCGGCAGGGGATGCTGGGGATCGGGCGCCCAGTCGCTCCGGGCCTTCGACACCTCCACGAACCCGGTGCGCAGCGTGAGCGACGGATGACCGGTGTTGTTGCCGATGACGAGCATCTCGTCGCGCAGCGACGGGACGATCAGGAGATCGACCTCCGACATCACCCGCTGCATCTCCCGGGCGACCTTGCGGCGCAGCCGGTCGGCCTGCACGAAGTCCACCGCCGACAGGAAGCGCGCCTCGCGGAACATGTTCGGCCACGCATCGGGCACCTGCATCTTCATCTCGTCGACTTCGTGGTCGAGCGTGATCTTCTCGAACGAGGCGGCCGCCTCGGCGAAGAGCATCGTGTTGAGGTCGTCGTACGGCCAGTCGGGCAGCGACACCTCGACGGGCACCAGGCCGAGCTTCTCGAGCATCGCCAGGGAGGCGCGGTCGACGTCGGTGGCCGGGGCCTCGTGCATCCACTTCGGGAAGTAGCCGACCTTGAGCCCCTTCACCCCCTCGCGCGCGTCGTAGTCGAGCTTGCTCGGCAGGCTGCCGGTGTCTCCGGCGTCGTAGCCGGTGATCGCGTGCAGCACGAGCATCGTGTCCTCGACGCCCCGCGCCATCGGGCCGAGCTTGTCGAGCGTCCAGCACAGCGTCATCGCGCCGGTCCGCGGCACCCGCCCGAACGTCGGCCGGAGTCCCGTGACACCGCAGCGCATGCTCGGGCTGATGATGCTCCCGCCCGTCTCGCTCCCGATCGCGAATCCTACGAGTCCCGCGCCGGTCGATGCGCCGGGACCCGCGCTCGATCCCGACGAGCCTTCCTCGAGCAGCCACGGGTTCATCGTCTGGCCGCCGAACCAGACGTCGTTGAGCGCGAGCGCCCCCATGCTCAGCTTCGCCACGAGCACCGCGCCGGCGTCGTTGAGGCGCTGGACCACCACCGAGTTGTCGCTCGGCACGCGGTCCTTGAACGGCTCGGCGCCGTACGTGGTCGGGATGCCCGCCGTGTCGAGCAGATCCTTGCCGCCCCACGGGATGCCGTGCAGCGGTCCGCGGTACTTGCCCGCCGCGATCTCCTTGTCGGCCTGCCGCGCCTGCGCGAGCGCGTGCTCCTCGGTGAGCGTGATCACGCAGTTGACCTTCGGGCCCAGGCGCTTGAGCCGGTCCAGATAGATGTTGGTCAGACGCTCGGACGTGAGCTTCCGGGTGCGAATCCACTCCGACAGCTTCGTGACGGGCGCCCACGCGATGTCCTCGTCGCTCGAGGGCAGCGGCCCGGCGTCGACGCGGGCGCGCACGAAGCGGTTGCGGGCGGGACCGACCTTCATGCCCGGCAGGATCGGGTCCCACACCGTGGCGGGCTGGAGCTCGGGCTCGAGCTCGACCTTGCGTGGCCCGGTGCGCCGCTCGAGCAGCTCGGCCATGGACGTACGCCAATTGTCCGCTGCCATCTTGCGGTGCGCCTCGGTCATCTCGACCTGGACGAGCTTCTCGGCCTCGGCGAACGTCGCGGGCGTCACCTCGGGCCCGACCGCGTTCGAGGTGTTGAAGGCCGGCGGCGCGCCGGGCGTGGCGCCCTTCGTCGTGTCGGCGGCGGCCGCGGTGGCGGCCCCGCCGGCCGGCTTCTCGGCCTTGCACGCGGCGACGATGCCCATGAGGCCGAGAGGCGCGCGAAGCAGGAACTGGCGACGTGTGTTCATGGCCGATCTCCCTACTTGTTGCCGCTGAGGAGGTTGCCCAGGATGGCGCCGCCGATGCCGGCGATGGCGGCCTTCTCCCCGGTGTTGTGCTGCACGCCCACGCGCGAGGCCTGCACGATGCGGTCGGCCATGCGCGAGAACGGTAGGCTCTGGAGGTAGACGGTGCCGGGTCCCCGGAGCGTTGCCAGGAAGATCCCCTCGCCCCCGAACAGCGCGTTCTTGAACCCGCCCACGAACTCGATGTCGTAGTCCACGCCGTGACTGAAGCCGACGATGCAACCGGTGTCGACCCTCAGGCGCTCGTTCGGCATGAGGCGCTTCTCGATGAGCGTGCCGCCCGCGTGCACGAACACCATTCCGTCGCCCGAGAGGCGCTGCAGGATGAAGCCCTCGCCGCCGAACAGGCCGACGCCGATGCGCTTGGTGAACGCGACCTCGATTTCGACCCCCTGCGCGGCGCACAGGAACGAGTCCTTCTGGCAGATGAACTCGCCGTCGAAGTCGCGCAGGTCGAGGGGGGCGATCTTGCCCGGGAACGGCGCGGCGAACGCGACGTGACCCTTCCCCGAGCCCCGGAACGTGAAGTTCGTGATGAAGAACGACGCCCCCGTGACCATCCGCTTGAAGCCCTTGAACATCCCGCCACCCGTGGAGGTCTGCATCTCGATGCCGTCTTCCATGTACATCATGGCCCCGGCTTCGGCGCGCACCGCCTCGCCCGGATCGAGCTCGATCTCCACGAGCTGCATGTCTCCGCCGATGATCTTGTGATCGATGATGTCCGCCATGGATCGATCTCCTCCGTGTGATGTGGGCAGTAGGGTGCGGGGTGGGGCGGCTACGACCTCACTCCTCCTTCGACGGCGGCGCGAGCTCCCGGCGCCGGTCCGAGACCAGCCGCTCGGTGAAGTCCTGACGCTCCTCCATGAGCTGGAGTCGGCTGTTCATGGTCTCCAGCAGCTCCCGCATCTGATGGACGTCGGCCTGGATCCCCTGCTCCTTGTCCTTCGCGTACATTTCCAGGAGCTCGCCGAACCGTTTGGCCAGCGGCCGGAGGATCAGGACGCCGCCGACCGTCAGGATGAGGCAGATCGCGACCAGCATGGGCGCGAGATCGTTCCAGACTTCGGGGTTCATGTGCGTGTGATCCGGTTCCGGGTGGCGTCGCGTGCGGGCGTTCGTGCCTCGCACAAGGTTCAGGACGACGCGCGCGAAGGCAATGTTTCCGGGGGCGTTCGACCGCCCCCATGGAGGCGCTGCGCCGGCCGACCCGCCAGCCCTCGTTCTCAGTCCGCGCCCGCGGGCTCGACCACCGCCGCCGAGAGATCCCGTTCCGCGCGCCGAGCCTCGGCGTGCAGGACGGCTTCCTGCCAGAGCGAGTAGATGGCCGGGATCACCAGCAGCGTGAGCACGGTCGCCGACACCATCCCCCCGACCATCGGCGCGGCGATGCGCCGCATGACCGACGCGCCGGCGCCCCCACCCCAGAAGATCGGGAGCAGCCCGAAGATGATGGCCGTTACGGTCATGATGATCGGACGCACGCGGAGCGCGGCGCCTTCGACGACCGCGTCGTGCAGCGAGCGCTCGCTCGCCTCTTCCTTGCGGTGCTTGTCCCACGCGTTGCCCAGGTAGAGGAGCATGATGACGCCGATCTCGGACGCCACACCCGACAGCGCGATGAAGCCCACCCCCGTCGCCACGGACCAGTTGAACCCGAGCAGCGCCATGATCAGCACGCCGCCGACCAGCGCGAACGGCAGCGACAGCATGACCACGAGCGTCTCGCCGAGACGGCCGAAGTTCAGGTAGAGAAGCAGGAAGATGATGAGCAGCGTCGCGGGCACGACGAGCTTCAGCGTCGCCTTGGCGCGCTGCATGTACTCGTACTGGCCCGACCACGTCATCGTGTAGCCCGTCGGGAGTTTCACCATCGCGTCGACCATCTTCTTGGCGGCCGTGACGTAGGAGCCCAGGTCCGTTCCCGTCACGTCGATGTAGACCCACGCCGTGGGGAACGCCTGCTCGGTCTTCACGACCATCGGTCCGCTCACCGTGCGGATGTGCGCGACCTGGCCCAACGGGATCTGCGCCGGGCCCGCCGCACCCGCCATCCCGCCCATCGTCCCGGCGCCGGCGTCCGCCTCGCCCATCCCGTCCATCCCGGGCCCGTCGCCGTTGGGCGCGTCGATCCCGGCCATCGTCTCCGGCGCGGCCATGTACTTCATCGCGGCCTCGCGGCGTCCCACGGGGATCAGGATGTTCGCGAGCTTCTCGGGCTGATCGCGCAGCTCCTGGGGGTAGCGTACGCGCACGTCGTAGCGCTCGCGCCCCTCGACGGTACGCGTGATGCTCATGCCGCCGATCGCCGCGGCGATGACCATCTGGATCTGCTTGACGTTGAGCCCGTACCGAGCGGCTGCGTCACGGTCGATGTCGATGTCCAGGTACGAGCCCGACACCACGCGCTCGCCGATGGCCGAGCGCGT
>CAZFIS010000093.1:0-15091 GCA_964519125.1 uncultured Gemmatimonadaceae bacterium
GCCGATCGGGCCTTCCGCCGTCCCGAAGAGCCGGCCCATGGACGCGAGGTCGCGGTCGTTGGCCGCCTGGAGGAAGCGCTCCACCGAGAGCTGTGGCGCCACCGCGGCCACGGCGCCAGGCTGCTCGATCACCGTCGTGCAGGCTCCCTCCAGCACGAGGACTGGAATCAGGACCAGCGTGCCGAGCAACCGTCTCATCGTCCCTCCTTCGACGACCCCAGGGATCCGCCCGAGCCCTGCCGGCCTCGGACGGCACACCGGCGTAAACGCCGCACGAATCTCGGCAAAAGCCCCACGTCGAGAAACCCCCGAGCGTCGAGACCGCGGAAGCGACCTCGATTCGTACCGACCGCCAGCTCCGGATCAACTCGCGGTCGTGGCCGTGGAGTCTCGGAGCGTCGGAGGCGGCGTGACGTCGAAGCTCAGGCGGCTCTGCTCCCCTGCCGGCCTGACCACGATGCGCGAGCCACTCGCGATCTCCTCCTCCAGAACGAAGAGGGCCAGCGGATCCTGGACGAGCCGCTGGATCGCCCGCTTGAGCGGCCGCGCGCCGTACACGGGATCGTAGCCCTCCCGGGCCAGCAGATCTTTCGCCGCATCGGTGACTTCGAGGATCACGCCCAGATCGGCGGCCAAGGCCACGACCCGATCGAGCTGGAGATCCACGATGTGCCTGAGCTCGGCCTCCCCGAGCGGGCGGAAGACCACGATGTCGTCGACGCGATTGAGGAACTCCGGCCGGAAGTGCTGATGGAGCTGGGCGCGCACGTCCTCCTCCACCCGCTCCCAATCGCCAGCTTCGGCCGACTCCAGGATGTACTGGCTCCCGATGTTCGACGTCATGATGATGACGACGTTGCGGAAGTCCACCGTCCGGCCCTGCGCATCCGTCAGCCTCCCGTCGTCGAGGATCTGCAGGAGCACGTTGAAGACCTCGGGATGTGCCTTCTCGATCTCGTCGAACAGGACGACCGCGTGCGGACGCCGGCGCACGGCCTCCGTGAGCTGCCCCCCTTCCTCGTAGCCAACGTAGCCGGGAGGCGCACCGATCAGGCGCGCGACGGCGTGCTTCTCCATGTACTCGGACATGTCGAGGCGTACCATGGCGCGCTCGTCGTCGAAGAGGAACTCGGCCAGAGCGCGGGCCGTCTCGGTCTTTCCCACCCCCGTCGGGCCGAGGAAGATGAACGAGCCCACGGGCCGGTTCGGGTCCTGGAGGCCGGCACGCGCACGGCGCACGGCGTTCGAGACGGCGCGAACGGCCTCTTCCTGCCCGATGACCCGACGACCCAGATGCTCCTCGAGGTGCGCCAGGCGCTGGCGCTCGGACTCGAGCAGACGGCTCACCGGGATGCCCGTCCACTCCGCCACCACCGCGGCGATGTCGTCGGCCTCCACCTCTTCCTTGAGGTACTTCTGGTCCTTCTGCAGCTCCGCCAGCCGGGCCGAGAGCTCCTTGATGCGGTCCTCTGCCTGGGGGATCTCTCCGTAGCTGATCTCGGCTGCGCGGTTGAGCTCGCCCGTGCGCGTCGCGCGCTCCGCCTCGACGCGAAGCTCGTCGACCCGGGTACGTAGCTCCTGGATGTGGCCGATGACGTCCTTTTCCGCCTGCCAGCGGGCCTTCATGCCCTGGCTCTTCTCCTTGAGCTCGGACAGCTCGGCCTCGATCGCGGCGCGCCGCTCGGCCCCACTGCCCCGCCTCTCCTTCTGGAGAGCCTGGCGCTCGATCTCCAGCTGCGTGACGCGGCGCTCGACCTCGTCGATCTCCTGCGGCAGCGAGTCGATCTCGATGCGCAGCCGGCTGGCCGCTTCGTCGATCAGGTCGATGGCCTTGTCGGGAAGGAAGCGTCCGCCGATGTAGCGGTCCGACAGCCTGGCGGCCGCGATGATCGCGTCGTCGGTGATGCGCACCCCGTGGTGGACCTCGTAGCGCTCCTTCAACCCTCGCAGGATCGCCACCGCGTCCTCCACGGAGGGCGGCGCGACGAACACCGGCTGGAAGCGACGCTCGAGGGCGGGGTCCTTCTCGATGTGCTTGCGGTACTCCCCCAGCGTGGTCGCGCCGACGACGCGCAGCTCACCCCGGGCGAGCGCGGGCTTGAGCATGTTTCCGGCGTCCACGGCGCCCTCGGCCGCGCCGGCGCCCACGATCGTGTGCATCTCGTCGATGAAGATCACGTACCGCCCGTCGGCCTCGGTGATCTCCTTGAGCACGGCCTTCATGCGCTCCTCGAATTCCCCACGGTACTTCGCTCCGGCGAGCATCGCCGCGATGTCGAGCTGGAGCAGCTTCTTGTTCGACAGCGTGGTGGGTACGTCACCCGCCACCATGCGTTGGGCGAGCCCCTCGACGATGGCCGTCTTGCCTACGCCCGGCTCCCCGATGAGCACGGGATTGTTCTTGGTGCGGCGCGCCAGGACCTTGATGACCCTGCGGATCTCCTCGTCCCGCCCGATCACCGGATCGAGCTTGCCCCGCTGCGCCAGTTCGGTCAGGTCGCGGCTGAAACGGGCGAGCGCACGGTAGCTGTCTTCGGGTGTATCGTCCGTGACGCGGTGCGAGCCGCGCAGGGCCGTCATCGCGGCCTCCACGGCCTTCCGGTTCGCCCCCGCGTCGCGCAGGATACGGCCGGCGTCGTCCTTCTCCTCGGTGAGGCCGAGCAGGAGGTGCTCGGTCGAGACGTACTCGTCGCCGAGCTTCCGTGCGGCTGCTTCGGCCGAGTCCATGGCCTTGCGCAGATCGCGCGACAGGCCGGGCTCCGCGCCGCCCTCCACTCGGGCCATGCGATCCAACACCTCCTGCGCCCTCTCCCCCACCCGGCTCACGGGAACCTCGAGCTTCTGGAGGATGGGCACCACGATGCCCTCCTCCTGGCCCAACAGTGCGTTCAGGAGGTGCACCCCATGGACCTCGGCATGGCCCCTCTGGCGTGCCTCGCTCGCCGCGCCCTGGAGAGCTTCGGCGGCCTTCACGGTCAGTCTGTCTGCGCTCAGCATGCGCTCCTCGAGATCACGAGCCGTCGGTGGCGCCCCGGCCCCTGCCAGTCTGGCAGTGCACGAAGCGAACGCACCACGAAAGAAACAAGTTCCGGGCCACAGTGCCGAACTCGCCCCTTCCCCGGGACCGCCTCCGGCGTCCCTCCAGAACGCGGGAGCCCCCCGGATCCACGTCAGGAGCGCGCGGTGCTTCGGAGGCGCTGCGTCTTCGGGTCCCGAATATACCGCGAGGGTCTCGGGCGCGCGCACGGCTTGTATCCGCTCGCCGGTCCGCCGAGTTTTGGACAGCCCCCTGCGCTCCCCATCAGCGAGACACGTGAGCCTGTCATCCCCCAAGTCGCTCTCCCACTCCCGTGCGGTGCCAGGGCGCGCGCTGCTGATTTCGCTCGCGGCGCTCGCCGTTCCCGTGCTCGCCTTCTCGGTCGTGCCCGCGTGGCTGCAGCGCAACGGCGCCCTTCTGGTCTGGCTTCCCGTGCTCATCCCTGCCTTCCTCCTCACGTACTACCGTGGGTGGGAGGGCGCCTCCGAAGCGCTCGCCGCGGGCATGGCGGTGCTCGCGCTCACGCAGGTCGAGATCATCGTGCTCGACCTGGCGACGCCCAACTGGGGGGTGGTCTTCACTGTCGTGGCGATCCTCTTGACCGTGGCGCTGGGCACCGGATGGGTCACGGAACTCCTGCATCGCGAGCGCGACAGCGCGGAGCGCTCCGCGCTCACCGATCCACTGACGGGGCTGCCGAACCGGCGTCACGCATCCGTGTTCACCGAAACGGCCTGGGGATCCGCCGTGCGCGGCCGCCATCTCTCCGTAATTCTCTTCGACCTCGACCACTTCAAGCAGGTCAACGACCGGCACGGCCACTCCGAAGGCGACCGGGTCCTCGCCACGTTCGCCGACATTCTCAAGCGAAGGACCCGACGCATGGACCTCTCGGCCCGATTCGGAGGCGAGGAGTTCATGACCATCCTGTGCGACTGCGCCATCGACCAGGCCGAGACGTTCGCCCAGGAGGTCGCGACGCGCTTCGCGGCGACGGACTTCGGGTGGGGACGGGTCACGGTGAGCGCGGGAGTGAGCGGAATCGAAGAGGGAATGGGCTCGCCCGACGTACTCATCGCCGCGGCCGACCGCTCCCTCTATGCCGCCAAGGCCCTCGGGCGGAACTGCGTACGCCGCGCGGATCGTCCCCTCCCTCCCACCCCCCCACCCGACCGAACCGTGGTCAGAGTGGCAGAGCCACCCGTGCGCGTCGAGGAACTGAGGGTCCTCGTCGTGGACGACGACCCCGCCACGCTGCGTGCGACGCGCCGACTCCTCGAGCACCTCGGATGCGAGGTGACCTCCGCCGACGCCCCTCGGGTCGCAGTCGACATTCTCAAGAGCGAGGAGCCGATCGACCTGCTGGTCACGGACATCGTGATGCCGGAGATGAGCGGATTTACGCTGGTGGACCTCACTGCCGGGGTGCGGCCGGGCCTTCCCGTCCTCTACATGTCAGGCTACCCGCAGGACGAGGTGTATTGGGGAGGGACCCCGGGCGCGCGCAGCGCGTTCCTTGCGAAGCCGATGGAGATCGACGATCTGAGGCACGCCGTGGAGTCCCTCCTTTCCGGGCCCGAGGCGCCCGAGCCGGTCGTCTCGCCCGCTCCGGAGCCGAGGGTTCCGCAGGCCCCACCCTCTCCCGGCGTCGGGTCGAGGAGGAGATCCGCGGAGCGCCACCACCTGGAAGGTCGCCTACTCGTCATCGACGACGATGAATCGGTGCTGCGCACGCTCCAGCGGCTCTTCGAGCGCGCGGGCTACGATCCGCCTGTCGGCCTCACGGACCCACGTGAGGTGAGTGAGGTTCTGCTCTCGCAGAGCATCGACCTGATCATCCTCGATCTCCACATGCCTCAGATGGACGGCTTCGAGGTGCTCGACATGATCCGTCCGCTGGTGGCGCCCGAGGAGTATCTTCCCGTCATCGTGCTCACCGGCGATGACGCACCCGAGCTCCGGCGGCGCGCGCTCGCCGCCGGCGCGATGGACTTCCTGGCCAAGCCCTTCGACCCTGCGGAAGCGGAAGCGCGGGTCCGAAACCTGCTCGCGACGCGCTTTCTGACGCAGCGGGTCTCGCACCAGCGCGACGAGCTCGAGGAGCGCGTGCACGAGCGCACCTCACAGCTTGCCGACACGCGCACGGAGATCCTCTACAGGCTCGCCCGCGCCGCCGAATACCGGGACGACATCACCGGCCGCCACGCGGAGCGCATCGGGCTCTTGGGTTCGCTGCTCGCAGCCGAGCTGGGGATGAGCGCGATGGAGGTCGACCTCGTGCGGAAGACGGGCCCCCTCCACGACATCGGCAAGATCGCCATGCCCGACGCGATCCTGCGCAAGCCCGGTAAGCTGACGCCGTCGGAGTTCGAGCTCATGAAGAGCCATACGACGATCGGGGCCGAGATCCTCGGAGGAAGCCGTCATCGCATCCTTCAGGTTGCGGAGCGCATTGCCGAGGCCCATCACGAGCGCTGGGACGGTGGTGGCTACCCCCACGGACTCTCGGGTGAGGACACGCCGATCGAGGCGCGCGTCATCGCCGTGGCCGACACCTTCGACACACTCACCCATAACCGCCCGTACCGTGAAGCGGGTACCGCAGAGGACGCCCTCGCGGAGATCGTGCGCTGCCGGGGAACCCACTTCGATCCCGACGTCGTGGATGCGTTCCGGTCCATCTACGAGCGTGTGGGAGCCGAGCAACTTCCCGCGCTCGCGGACCCGATCGACCCGTTGCGGGATACCACGCGGGCGCAGCCGTCCGCCCCTCCAACCGACTGATCGGGATCGCGTCACATGCCCCCTTCCCTCTCCCTTCGCCACGGATTCCATGCCCGCGCCGCGCTCCTCCTGGCCGCCGGCCTGCTCCTCGGCTCATGCGGGAGCGGAACGACTCCCGACACGGGACCGGCCACCATCGACCCCGCAACGTTCATCGCCACCTACGTGGACCTGCGGCTCGCGGTGCTCCAGCCGGAGCCGGGGAAGATGAACGACTCGATCCGCTCCGCCATCCTCGCCCGTCACGGGGTCACGGAGCGGCAGCTCGAGGACTTCGTGAAGGTGCACGGATCGGACGTCGTGTACATGCGCTCGATCTGGGAGAAGGTGCAGAAGCGCATGCAGGACACGCGTCCGAACGGGACGGACGGCCCTTCGGGCAGCACGGCGGGCGGACCTTCCGGCCCTCCCGGCGGGTCGCCGGGACGCGCCTCAGCGGTTCAGGCCGGTGGGCAGCTCAAGCCCGATGGCCAGCGCGTCCCTTCCACCCACTGAAGCTCCGAAGCTCACCACCAGCCCCGACACCACCCGGATGTCGAGGCCCAGGTCCGCTACGCCCCGGAGATGCGCGTAGTCGTTCTTCCGTGTGGAGAGGTCGAGCGCCACGTGACCTCCGGCGTACGGGGAGAAGACCGCCCGCTCACTCTCGCCCGTCCAGCCGACGACGACGCCGAGAGGCCATGAGAGGGTGAGGTTCTGGCCGACCCCCCCTCCCAGGCCCGTCCACCACAGCACCTTCACGTTGGCATCCTCGACCCCATTGGCCAGCGCGCCGGAGATGTCGACCCCGGCCAGGCCGGCGGCGTGGCCGCCCGCGTCCTCACCGACGCCTACACGATAGCCGACGCCGAACGAGGCGGTGTCGTCGCGCCAGGTCACGATCCCGCCCAGGTTGCCGCCCGGCGCCGGGCTGGCCAGGAAGATCCCGAGTCCCTGCGGCGACGCCGGACCGACGAGCGGGGGCGCATCCCAGGAAAGCTGCGCCGCCAGAGCCCCCGGCAAGAGGCCTGCGAGCACGAGCACGGTCCAGAGAGCCCTGCGCATGATCCGCCTACTCCCACTCGATGGTGGCCGGGGGTTTCGAGCTCACGTCGTAGGTGACGCGGTTCACCCCCTTCACCTGGTTGATGATACGAGTCGAGATCCGGGCCAGAACCTCCGCGGGAAACGGATACCAGTCCGCCGTCATGCCGTCCCTGGACGTCACGGCCCGTAGCGCGAGGACGTTCTCGTACGTGCGAGCGTCGCCCATGACCCCGACCGACTGCACCGGGAGCAGGACCGCGAACGCCTGCCAGATCTCGTCGTACAGCCCTGCCTCCCGGATCTCCTCGAGGTAGATCTCGTCCGCGTCGCGCAGGACCGCGAGTCGCGCGTCGGTGATCTCCCCGAGGATCCGGATCGCAAGACCCGGGCCAGGAAACGGGTGTCGGCCCACGAACTCCTCGGGTAGCCCCAACTCCCGCCCGACCTGTCTGACCTCGTCCTTGAAGAGTTCCCTCAGCGGCTCGACGAGCTCGAACGGCATGTCTTCGGGGAGTCCGCCCACGTTGTGGTGCGTCTTGATCGTCACCGAAGGTCCCCCGGCGGAATGAGATTCGATCACGTCCGGGTAGAGGGTACCCTGCACCAGGAACTTGGCGCCCGTCTCCTCCCGCGCCGCCGCCCGGTCGAAGATCTCGATGAACGTCGCACCGATGCGTCGCCGCTTCTCCTCCGGATCCACGACACCCGCCAGCCTGGAGAGGAACGCGTCGGCAACGTCCTCGACGACCAGCTTCATGCCGAGGTGCGCCCGGAACGTGCGCTCCACCTGCTCGCGCTCGTGCTTCCGCAGCAGGCCGTGATCCACGAAGATGCACGTCAAGCGGTCGCCGATGGCGCGGTGCACGAGCACGGCCGCCACCGAGGAGTCGACGCCGCCGCTGAGCCCGCACACGGCGGTGCCCTCTCCGATCTGGTCGCGGATCTTCGCGACCGTCTCCTCGATGAACGCGCCCGCCGTCCATGTGGGCCGGCAGCGACACACCTCGAACAGGAAATTCGAGATGATCTCCTCCCCCCGGTGGGTGTGGGCGACCTCCGGGTGGAACTGCACGCCGTAGAGCGGCCGGTCGAGCGCGCGGAACGCCGCCACCGGCAGCGACGCGGTCGAAGCGAGCGCCTCCCAGCCGGCCGGGGGCTCGTCCACATGGTCGCCGTGCGAGCACCACACCGTCGTGCCCTCCCCCGGCGTGAAGCCCTCGAACAGTCCTTCCGCGCGCTTCACGCTCAGCTCCGCCCGTCCGTACTCACGCCGGCCGTGATGGACCTGACCCCCCTCGAGGTGGGCCATGAGTTGCATGCCGTAGCAGATCCCGAGGACCGGAATACCTTCCTGGAAGAGCGCGGGATCCGTGGTGGGCACGCCCTCGTCGTAGACCGACGACGGGCCTCCGGACAAGATGATGCCGCTCGGCGCCCATTCGCGGATCCACTCGAGGGAGCGCGTCGGCGGATGGATCTCGCAGTAGACACGCTCTTCGCGGATGCGCCGGGCGATGAGCTGCGTGAACTGGGAGCCGAAGTCGAGGATGAGGACGCGATCGTGATCCTGGCTCATCGTGTCTCCTCCAGCTCCTCACCGCGGATGAGATCTTCCAGCGTCTCCCGACGCCGAATGAGTGTCACCTCCGAGCCGTCCACCATCGCTTCGGCCGGCCGTCGGCGCGCGTTGTAGTTCGATGCCATCGAGAATCCGTAGGCACCCGCCGTCCGTACCGCCAGCAACTCGCCCGGCTCCGGCACATCGAGCGGACGCTCGCGCGCGAGGAAGTCGCCGCTCTCGCAGATCGGACCCACCACGTCCACCACATCGTTCGGACGAGGTACGCGCTCGTCCGCGCGCTGGATCCCGTGGAAGCCGCCGTAGTGGCTCGGCCGGATCAGCTCGCTCATGCCGCCGTCGATCACCACGAAGGTCTTTCCACCGCTCTTCTTCACGTACTGGACCCGGGTGAGCAGGACGCCCGCGTCTCCCACCACGGACCGCCCCGGCTCCAGGACGAGCCGGAGCCCCGAGGCGCGCACGCGGGGCACGACCTCGGCGGCCAGCGCCCCGAGGTCCATGCCCGCCTCTCCCTCGTAGCCGATTCCGAAGCCGCCTCCGAGGTCGAGGAACTCGAGGTCGACGCCGTCGCTCCGCAGCTCCTCCGCCAATGTGAGCACCTTCTCCAGTGCGCTCACGTACGGGTCGGGCTCGACGATCTGCGAGCCGATGTGCACGTCGAGCCCCCGCGCCCGCAACGCCGACCGCCCGGACGCCCACCGGTACAGGTCACGGGTCTCGTCGAGCGGAACCCCGAACTTCGTCGTGGCGTGGCCCGTGCGGGTGTATTCGTGCGGTGTCGGGCTGAAGACGTCGGGATTCACCCGGATGGCGAAGGGCGCGACCACGTCGAGCTCGCGCGCCATCGCGTCCAGCCGCTCCATCTCGCCTCGGCTCTCGACGTTCAGCGCGTGGATGCCTTCGGTGAGCGCGTAGCGGATCTCCGGCTCGGTCTTGCCCACGCCCGCGAAGACGATCCGCTCGGGAGCGATTCCGGCCCGTCGCGCACGGAAGAGCTCTCCGGCGCTGGTGACGTCCGCGCCGGAGCCCAGCGCGGAGAGCCGCCGCAGGATGGACAGGTTCCCGTTCGCCTTGACCGAATAGGCGAGCAGGTGCTCGACTCCCCCGAATGCCTCCTGGAAGGCCCGGAAGCGTGCCTCGATCCAGCCCACGTCGTACACGTACAGGGGCGTGCCGAAGCGCTCCGCCAGCTCCGCGGCGCGCACGTCGCCACACAGGAGCTCCCCGTCCACACGGGGAAAGAGGCGCCTCAGTACGCCTTCGCCCAAACCACCTCCATCTTCGACGGGCCCTCGCCCGAGATGCACCGGGCCGGCGCCGTCGGAGAGCGGAACTCCTCGCCCGGCACCACCCGCACGGTCGCCTTGGTGAGGTCCTTGATCTTCTGCTCGACCGCCGGATCGCCGCTCCAACCGGTGTAGACGAACCCGCCTCCGTTGTCGAGGATCTCCTGGAGCTCACCGAGGTCCCGCACGCCCCGGTACGAGTGCGCCTCACGTCGCGCTCTGGCGACATCCATCAGCTCGCGCTGGAACGCCTCCATCCGCGCCGGGAGCTCCGTCACGGCCTGCCCCTCCGGCAGGAACGCTTTACGCTTCTCGCCCTCCGGGGTCACGCGTCGCGCGAGCGCGACCTGGCCCTTCTCGAGATCCCGCGGGCCGATCTCCACGCGGAACGGCACGCCCTTGCGCTCCCACTCGTAGAACTTCGCACCCGGGGACAGGTTGTCCCGGTCGTCCAGCCGGACACGCACGCCGGCAGCGCGGAGCCGCGCGGTCACTTCCGCCGCCTTCTCGAGCACCGGCGTGCGCGCCTCTTCCTCTCCCTTCACGATCGGCACGACGACCACCTGTGTCGGCGCGAGCCGGGGCGGGACCACGATCCCCTGGTCGTCGCCGTGCGTCATGACGAGGCCTCCGACGAGCCGGGTCGACACCCCCCACGATGTGTTCCAGGCGAACGCCTCCTGCCCTTCCTCCGTCTGGAACTTGAGGTCGAACTGGCGCGAGAAGTTCTGCCCGAGGAAGTGGGACGTGCCGGCCTGGAGCGCCTTGTTGTCCTGCATGAGCGCCTCGCAGGCATAGCTCCGCACGGCGCCGGCGAACTTCTCCGACTCCGTCTTGAGCCCGGTCAGCGGGGGCATCCCCACCCACTCCTCCATGAACGTCCGGTAGATGCCCAGGATCGTGAGCGTCTCGCGCTCGGCCTCCTCGGCGTTGGCGTGGGCCGTGTGGCCCTCCTGCCAAAGGAACTCCGAGGTGCGCAGAAAGAGGCGCGTCCTGAGCTCCCAGCGCACCACGTTCGCCCACTGGTTCATCAGGATCGGCAGGTCGCGATAGCTCTGCACCCACTTCGCGTACATCGAGTAGATGATCGTCTCCGACGTCGGCCGGATCGCGAGCGCCTCCTCGAGATCCTTGCCTCCGGCCCGGGTCACGATGGCCAGCTCGGGCGCGAAGCCCTCGACGTGCTCCTTCTCCCGCTCGATGAAGCTCATGGGGATGAGCAGGGGGAAATACGCGTTCTCGTGGCCCGAGGCCTTGAACATGTCGTCCAGCGCGCGCTGCATGTTCTCCCAGATGCCGTAGCCCCACGGCCGGATGACCATACAGCCACGCACCGGGGAGTAGTCCGCCAGCTCGGCGCGCAACACGACCTCGTTGTACCAGGCCGAGAAATCCTCGCTTCTCGGAGTCAGTTTCTTCTCGTCAGACATCGGATTCATCGGTGTTTGGGGACAACCGGCTCCGTCGAGCGCGCCGCTCACGACGGAACGACACGAACGCCGGAACGACGAAGAGGAGCATGGAGGCTACCATCCAGGTGGGTCTGAAGGGAAGCCCGAGCGGCCGGGTGACCAGCAGCGCGACCAGAGCTCCCGCCGCCACCGCCAGAACTGCGGCGGCACCGTAGATCACCCACTCGATCCACGCCAGGCGCCGCGCGGCCTGCGCGGCGACGTCGCGCAGGACCCGGGCCGCCGCCTCCTCGTCGGCCCGGTCCCGCCGGCTCACCGGGGTAGATCGCTGAGGGGAACCTCGCGCTCCTCCCCTGTGGCCATGTCCCGGACCACGACGGTGCCTCTCGTCGACTCCTCGGGGCCCAGGATGAGCACCCGGAGGGCTCCCTCTGCGGCCGCGGCCTTGAGCTGCTTGCGGACCGACTGCTGACGCAGGGCGTACGCGACGCTGCGCCCCTCGTCCCGCAGGGCGTGGGCCAGACGCAGCGCCTCCGCGCGCTGACCGTCTTCGACCGTCACGAGGAAGTAGTCCACCGCGCGCCGATACTCCGGGACCAGCCCCCGATCCTTGAGCAGCTCGCCGAGGACCACGTCGCCCATCCCGAAGCCCACGGCCGGCAGCGGCTCGCCTCCGACCAGCTCGAGGAGTCGGTCGTAGCGGCCTCCTCCGCAGATCGCGCGCAGGTCGCCCTTCCTGTCGAAGAGCTCGAAGACGATGCCCGTGTAGTAGGCCAGACCGCGCACGATCGTGAGATCCACCTCCACGAAATCACCCAGCCCCATGGCCCCAAGGACCTCGACGTACTCCCGCAAAGGCGCGAGCGCCTCGCGCACCTCCGCGACGTCCCGCCACCGCTCGGCGATGCGGTCGAGGTCCGAGGTCCGCAGCACGTCCAGGAGTTCGTTCGCCCCGTCACGGTCGAGGCCGGTCTCCTCGGCCAGCTTTCGCAAGAGCGTGTCCGGCTCCATGCGCTCGACCTTGTCGACGAGCCCGAACACCGCTCCCATCTTCCCGTGCGGCACCCCCACCCCCGCGGTGAGCAGCGCCGACAGGAGGCGGCGGTCGGAGACCCGGGCGCGGAAGTCCTCGGCGCCCAGGCCCAGCTCGCGCAGCGCGTCGATGCCCACGGCCACGACCTCGGCGTCGGCCGCCACGCCGGCCTCACCCACGATGTCGACATTCCACTGGAAGTGCTCGCGCAGACGGCCCCGCTGCTGACGCTCGTAGCGAAAGAGCTGGGGCATCGTGAACCAGCGGATCGGCTTGCTCATCGCCCGGCTGCGCTCACTCAGGATACGCGCGAGAGAGGGCGTCATCTCGGGCCGCAGCGACACCTCGCGCTCGCCCTTGTCGGTGAACGCGTAGAGCTGTCCGACGATCTCCTCGCCGCTCTTCTCCACGTACAGGTCGAGGGGCTCGAGCGGGGGACCGTCGTACTCCAGAAAGCCGTAGCGCCGGGAAACCCGGCGCCACGCTTCGAAGATGTGCGAGCGGAGGGCGAAGTCCTCGGGCGGGAAGTCCCGGAAACCCGGAAGCCTCGCGAATGGGGAGGTAGCCATGGTTGGCGCGGAATCTAGCCCACTGAGCCCGGAGTTCAACCGCGCCCGCGCGCGGCGACCCTAGGGCTCGCGCCCGAGCACGGTAAGCGCGCCTCCGACCGTGTGGCACGACCCTGTGACGACCACCGTCCCGTTCCCCGCAGCGTCGCGCGCCGTCTCGAGGGCGCGCACGAAGTCGTCCTGGATCCGGATCGGACAGACGGGCGGCACCGCCGCGGCCGCCGCGGCCGGATCCCAACGCCGCTCGGGGGGGGCGGAGGGTGGCTGGGTCAGGATCGCCAGGTCCGTGCGGGAGAAGAGCGGCGGCAGCATGGCGCGCCAGTCCTTGTCTCCAAGGACGCCGACCAGCGCCACCAGCGGGCGCGGCAGATCGAGGCGGTCGAGCGTATCGACCAGCGTGAGGATCCCTGCCGTGTTGTGCGCCACATCGAAGAGCCAGGTGCGGCCGTCGATCGCCTCCACCTGGTCGCGGCCGTAGTGACGCACCGCGGCGACGCCGCGCGCGAGCGCCTGGGCGCTCGGCCGCAGCGCCTCGGGCACGTGCTCCAGGATCTCCACCGCCAGCGCCGCGTTGACGGCCTGGTGGCGCCCCACCAGCGGCGTCCTCAGCTCGAGACGTCCCCACTGCCTCGTGCGCAGAGCGAACGCGGTGTGATCCGCGGCGACCTCCAGGTCCTCGATGGCGCGCTCGGGGTCCAGCACGACGAGGGGCGCGCCCCGCTCGTCCGTGATGCGCCGGAAGATGTCGAGGAGCTCGGGGTCGGTCTCGGCCGTGATGAACGGGACGCCCGACTTGACGATGCCGGCCTTTTCCCCGGCGATCTCGGGCAGCGTGTGGCCCAGGAACTCGGCGTGATCGAGGGCCACGTTCGTCACCGCGCTCACCTCGGGCCGCACGACGTTCGTCGCGTCCAGACGGCCTCCGAGGCCGACTTCGACGACCGCCACCTCCACCCCGGCGCGCGCGAAGGCCTGGAAGCCGAGAACCGTCGCCGCCTCGAAGAACGTCAGGCCGAACCGTCCGATGGCGTCGCGGACCTCCTCGGCGCGCTCGAGCAGGGTGGCGTCCGGAAGCGGGGTCCCGTCCACCTGGATGCGCTCGCGGAACGAGCACAGGTGGGGAGACGTGTAGCATCCGGCTCTCACCCCCTCGGCGCGGAGCACCGCCGCCAGGGTCGCGGCGACCGAGCCCTTCCCGTTCGTGCCTCCGACGTGCAGCGTCCGGAACGAGCGGTGCGGGTCGCCGAGGGCTTCCAGGGCACGGATTGTCCGGTCGAGCCCCCAGTGCACGCCCGTGGCGAGCGGGGGGAAGAGGCTCCCGACCAGGGGATCCGAGAACGGACGGTCGAGGCGCTCCGGGGCAGGAAGGGCCGCCGTGGGCGTGCCCGTCTCTAGGACGGGACCTTCCACACGCCCGTCAGGTGCCGGAGGATCAGGGCGACCTCGTCCTTCAGCTCACGCCGGTCGACGACCCGATCGACCATGCCGCGCTCGAGCAGGAACTCCGAGCGCTGGAAGCCGTGGGGGAGCTCCTGCTTGATGGTCTCCTCGATCACGCGCGGTCCGGCGAAGCCGATGAAGGCCCCCGGCTCCGCCAGATTCACGTCGCCGAGCATCGCGAACGACGCCGTGACCCCACCGCTCGTCGGATTCGTGAGGATCGAGACGAAGGGCAGCCCCGCCTCGTGGATCCGCGCCAGCACGGCCGAGGTCTTCGCCATCTGCATGAGCGAGTAGATCCCTTCCTGCATGCGCGCTCCCCCGGAAGCGCTCACGATGATGAACGGGATGCCCCGCTCCAACGCGACCCGGCCCGCGCGCGCGATCTTCTCGCCGACCACCGAGCCCATCGAGCCGCCGATGAACGAGAAGTCCATCACCGCGATCGCGACCTCCATACCGTCGAGCTCGCCGACGCCGGTCACGACCGCCTCGGTGCGCCCCTTCGCCTCGGCCTGTGCGATCCGGTCACGGTAAGGTTTCAGGTCGCGAAACCCCAGCGGATCGGCCGAGCGGAGAGCCTCGTCGAGCTCCTCGAACGTGCCGCTGTCGATGAGCAGGCTCAGGTAGCCCTCGGCCGCGATGCGCAGGTGATGCCCGCAACTCGGGCACACGTTCAGGTTCTGGGCGAGCTTTTCCCGGTACAGGATCTCCCCACACCCACTACACTTGTCGAATACGTTGCCGGGGACGTCGCGCTTGTCTTCTGCGCTGAGCGGCTTCTTGTCCTTTCGGAACCAGGCCATGGAGCTCCTTGGGTCGGAGCCGGAGGGCGCTCGGTCGCCGGTGCCCTATCGCTCGTGGGCGACCCGAACGGCGATGGCGACCGCCACCCAGGACATCAACAGAAAGGTCCCCCCGT
>CAZFIS010000094.1:0-15089 GCA_964519125.1 uncultured Gemmatimonadaceae bacterium
GGGCACCATGATGGTCAGGTCGTTGGTCACGTAGCGCGTCGCGGGACCCACGAGCCGACCGGCGGCGATCTGATCGTCGACGCGCTTGAGGCCCGCGGCGTAGATGTCGGGCGCGATCGTCCACGTCATGTTCCCGACGGTCACGGTATTGCCGGCCTCCATGATCCTGGTCAGGAGACCGGGCGGGATCGTGACGTAGTAGAGCTTCCCGCGCAGGTCGGGGTGCTCGGCCTCGAAGGCGTGGACGAGCGGTGCCATCGCGAAGAAGTAGTTCCCGCCCACGAAGATCACCAGTCGCGGATCATCGAGACTGCCGTGGAAGTCGGGCAGGTTCTCCACTTCGGGCACGGTGAACTCGAGCCCCTTGTCCAGGGCCGGATCGTTCTCGCCCTTGGACCACGGGGGATAGAGTGCCTCGTCGAAGGCCTGGCCGGCCGCCGGCTTGCCGCCGCCGCTTTCCTGGTGCGCGCAGCCGGCGGCCGCGCCCAGCATCACCATCAGCGAGGCGAGGAGCCGTGTGGGGTGCCGTCGCATGATCGTTCCTCGGCCCGCGTTACATCGTGACCAGCGCGTATCCTTCGTCCTGCAGGATGATCACGGTGGACAGCGCGGAGAGCGCCACATGGACGTCGCTGTTCACCTCGGAGGGGGTGTACTTCATGTCGCCGAGCGCATTGCCGCACACGTAGATCTCGACGCCCGCCTTCTTGAGGGCCTGGATGACCTCGAGGTTCGGGTTGGGATGGCCGAACTTGGCCTGGAAGCTCTTGGCGTCCAGCACAACCGGCGTCGCGGGACCGTGGACGATCACCTTGAACTCCAGGTGAGTGAGCGGCACACCCGCGGCGGCGAAGACGTTGACCGCGCGCGCGATGTGGTCGAGGCCTGGATTCATCTTGCTCGCGTTGCCCGCCCTGGTCACGTCGAAGACCGCCTTGTAGGTGGCGGTGGCGTTGGGACGGAGCGTCGCTTCGGGCCAGACGTGGACCGGGCCGATCCCCTTGATTGCGGGCGTGGTCCAGAAGCCCGGGGCCTGCTGCGCGAAGGCGGGGGAGGCGAGGGCCAGGAGTGCGGCGAGCGACAGGGCCGAGATACGCAGCTTCATGGGGGTTTCTCCGAGGGAGGTCGGCGAACGTGGACCACGTGAACATTACACTATAGTTATAAAACGATATACAACGGATGCGAGTGTTTGATCCCCACCAGAAAACGCGTGTGCGCCGATTCCCGGGGGCTGGCGTCATCTCCGGGTACGGGGTGGGGTGCGGACGTCGGAGGGGCAGCCGCCACAACGATTTTCCTCGCGCCCGACGCTTTCTCGTGGCATCTTGAGCGCGGATCCGAGCCACCGCCCCCCCGCCGGCCCCGGAGTCGAGCACCGTGACCGAAGAGTCCCGCGAGCCCTCCGAACGGTCGCCGGAGCATCCGGCCACCGTCGGGCCCTATCACATCGTCCAGGTGCTGGGCGAAGGTGGCATGGGCGTCGTCTACGCCGCGGAGCAGCTCCATCCCGTGCGGCGTCGGGTCGCGCTCAAGATGATGAAGCCCGGGATCGACACGAAGGAGGTCGTCGCGCGCTTCGAGGCCGAGCGGCAGGCGCTCGCCGTCATGGAGCATCCGGGGATCGCGAAGGTCCTGGACGGGGGCGTGAGCGAGTCCGGGCGGCTGTACTTCGTGATGGAGCTGGTCCGGGGGATCCCCATCGACGAGTACTGCGACCGCTACACCCTTCCCGTCGTCGACCGGATCGAGCTGTTCGTCCAGCTCTGCCATGCGGTTCAGCATGCCCATCAGAAGGGGGTCATCCACAGGGACCTCAAGCCGAGCAACGTCCTGGTGACCGAGCAGGACGGGACCCGGGTCCCCAAGATCATCGACTTCGGCATCGCGAAGGCGACCGGGCCCCGTCTCACCGACGCCACGATGATGACGTCCGTGGGTCAGGCGGTCGGGACGCTGGCCTACATGAGCCCCGAGCAGGCGGAGGGCTCCGAGCTCGACATCGACACACGAGCCGACCTGTACTCCCTCGGAGTGATTCTCTACGAGCTCCTCGTGGGTCGAGTGCCGGTCGATCCGAAGCAGGTGGGAGCCCCCGCGTTCTTCGCCCGGCTCGTCCAGCGCGACCTCCCGTTTCCCACCCCCGCCCAACGGTTCGCGGCGCTGAACCCCGAAGCGCGGGAGCACATCGCGGCAGCCCGCGGCGTTCCGGTGGCCGCCTTGCTGAAGCTGCTGCGCGGCGACGTCGCCTGGGTCGTGATGAAGGCGATCGAGAAGGACCGCAACCGACGCTACGAGACCGCGAACGGGCTCGCGCTCGAGCTCGACCGGTATCTGCGCCACGAGGCGGTGCTCGCCCGCTCTCCGAGCCCTGGGTACCGGCTGGCGCGCTTCATGCGCCGTCACAGAGCCGCCGTAATCCTGGCCGGAGTCGCCGCGTTCGCGCTCGTCGCCGGGACGGTCGCGACGGGGCTCGGCCTGGTGCGGGCACGCCGTGCCCAGGAGGCCGCCCAGGTGGCGCAGCAGCAGGCGCAACGCGATGCGGAGACGGCGCGGCAGGTGTCGAATTTCCTGGTCGACCTGTTCGAGGTGAACGACCCGAGCGAGGCTCGCGGCGATACGGTCACGGCGCGCGAGATCCTCGACCGCGGCGCCCGGCGCATCCAGGTGGGACTGGCCGGCCAGCCGCGGGTGCAGGCCCGTCTCATGACGGTGATGGGCTCGGTCTACGCAGGCCTCGGGCTCTACGACGACGCGTTGTCCCTGCTCGGCAGGGCCCTCGCGCTGCAGGAGCAGAACCTCGCGCCGACGGATCCCCAGATCGCCGAGACGCTCGACCAGCTCGGCACGCTCCAGCGGCACCGCGGAGATCTGGACGCTGCCGAGAAGAGTCATCGGCGGGCGCTCTCCATCCGCGAGGCGGCCTTCGGGCCCGACGATCCTCGGGTGGCCCACTCGTTCCTGTCGCTGGGTGAGACGCTCCTGGCCCGGGGGAAGCCGTCCGTTGCGGATTCGCTCCTCCAGAGGGCACTCGCGATCGAGCAGAAGGACGTCGGGACCCAGCACCCCGAGACGTCGACGATCCTCCAGGACCTGGGCACCGTCGCCTACTTCCAAGGGGACTACCCGAAGGCTTCCCAGTACTATTCGCGGGCGATCGGCATGCGCGAGAGCCAGCTCGGGCGTGACGATCCCTCCCTGGCGCCGCCGCTGAACAACCTCGGAGCCGTCCAGTTCATGGAGGGTCACTACGGGGACGCGCTGACGGATTACCTGCGCGTCAAGGAGATCTGGGCCAAGACGCTCGGGCCCGACCATCCGCGCGTGGCGACGGCGCTCACCAACATCGGCGAAGCGTACTGGGCGCTCGGTCGTTACAAGGAGGCCGAGCCCATCCTGAGACAGGCCCTCCAGATCAAGGAGAGGAAGCTCTCACCAAACGAGCCCAGCATCGCCACGACCCTTCGGGTGCTCGGGGACGTGTACCGCGACGAAGGGCGCTTCAAGGACGCGGAGCCCCTGTACCTGCGGGCCATCCAGATCACCGAAAAGGTGTTCGGTTCGAACCACCCACGCCTGGCCGAGCCGTTGGCCTCCTACGCGAAGATGCTGCGCAAGGAGGGCCGTACGGCGGAGGCCGAGCGCGTGGAGAAGCGCCGGGCCGGACTCGCGGCCGGTGGCTGAGTGGCGGCGCCAGTTGCCGATGATCGCTAGTTGCCGATGATGATGATGGGATCGATGTGCTGCGTCGTTCCGTTTGCGCAGTAGATCGTCACCTCGTAGCCGAAGGGGTGGCCCGCCGGTGCGGACGGAGCCGGCGTCGCGGAGGAGGCGGAGTGCTGCTGATCGCCTCGGATCGTGTCGGCGAAGGGCCAGTCCTCCTGGTCCTTGGGCGTGATCATCCACGCGTTCGCCTTGTGGGCCGGCTCGGTCCACTCCACGTGGTCCTGGCGCTTCATGTCACGACGTAGCGGCTGCACGGTCGGGTGGTTCGCGCTGTCGCAGGCTGCCACGATCTTGACGCTCTTGGGACCTCCCGCGGCGGTGGATGCGCCGAGCCAGACAACGGCGGGGAGAAGGGCCGGAAGGGCCAGGAAGCGGAGACGCATGGTCGACTCCTGTTACCAGGGGGGAGGGTGGGCCGGGCGCGCGTAAGCCTGAATCCGGCTGAAGGATGGTGGGAACCCAGCGGTTCACACAAGGATCATTTAGGATGGCATGCGGGGCGCGCCCTTTGTCGACGCGGGGTGGAGTCGCCCGCAGACGTCCTCGTTCGTGGGGTGCGTGAAGACGGAGCGGGCCGGGCTCGGCCTCGATGGACGCGCGCCGCCGAGCGCACTAGTCTCAAGTCGGACCCCCACCCTGGAGCGCCCATGCCCGTCCCGTGCCCGCCTTCGGTCTCCCTGCGCCGGGCCTCGTCCCTCGCCATCATCCTCGGACTCGCGGCGTTCACGGTCTCGTGCAAGCCGGTGCCCAAGTCCTCCCTCCTCGTCTACCCGTCGTGGAGCGTCCAGTACGCGGATTCCGCCGCGCTCTTCATCGGGATGTCCGTCGTGGACACGAGTACCGTATGGGCGGCGGGCACGGGGGGGCGCGTGGCGCGCACGACGGACGGGGGCCGGACCTGGAGCGTCGCGGTCGTTCCGGGCGCCGACAGCCTCCAGTTCCGTGACGTGGCCGCGTTCTCCGATCGGGAGGCGTTCGTGCTCTCGATCGGCAACGGTCCGATGTCGCGCATCTATCACACCACGGACGGCGGCTCCAGTTGGAGGCTCTCCTTCGAGAACCAGGATCCGAAGGCCTTCTTCGACTGCTTCTCCTTCTGGGACCGGAAGCGGGGGGTCGCGTTCAGCGACAGCCACGACGGGCAGTTCACACTCATCCGCACGATGGACGGAGGTGCCACCTGGGAGCGCGTCGATACCTCCAAGGTCCCGGAGGCCCGGCCGGGCGAGGGCGGGTTCGCCGCGTCGGGGACGTGCATCACCACGCGGCCGGGCGGGCTCGCATGGTTCGGGACCGGTGCCTCGGCGGTCGACACGCGCGTCTTCCGCACGAGCGACTACGGCGCTACCTGGCAGGCGGCGCCTACGCCCATCGCGAGCCCATCCACGACGGCGGGTATCTTCTCGATCGCGTTCCGTGACGACGAGCACGGAGTGATCGTCGGGGGCGACGACGGGCACCGGGACTCGCTCTACGACAACGTCGCCGTCACGAGCGACGGCGGCGTGACCTGGACGATGGCGGGCCGCACGGGCCTTCCGGGAGCCATGTTCGCCGTGGCCTACGTCCCGGGCGCGGCGGAGCCGACGCTCGTCGCCGTCTGTCCGCAGGGCTCGGCCTACTCGAGCGACGAGGGACGGACGTGGACGCGTATCGACGCGAAGAACTATTGGACCGCCGCGTTCGCGAGCACCGACGCGGGATGGGCGGCGGGACAGGGCCAGATCAGCCGGATCCGAAACGGCGTACGCTGATGGTCCGGGTGGGTCCGACCTCCGTTCCGATGCTCGGACTCGCGGCCGGGATGGTTCTGGCGTCGGCCCTCCCGGGCCACGCCGCCGCCCAGCAGGACAGCACCGGCGTGGCCGTCCATGGCATCGTGCTCGATCAGGCTTCCGGAGCGCCGATCGAGGATGTCGCGGTGAGCCTGGCGGGGGCCGGAGGGCGGACGCTCGGGACGACGTCGACCGACCGGGGGGGACGCTTTGTCCTGAGCGTACCCGGGCCCGGGACCTACCGTGTGCACGGTGAGCGCGTGGGCTATCGGAGCCGCGACAGCGCGCCCCTCACGCTGAAGAGGGGGGACACGCTCACGGTCGAGCTCCACCTCGAGCCCACGCCCTTCCTGCTGGACACCGTGCGGGTGAGCATCGCCCGGGCGATGCATCCCCTCCGCACGGGCGAGCAGCTCATCAGGGGGAAGCTCGTCGACTCCGAGACCGAAGAGCCGATCCCGTACGGAACGGTGCGCCTGCTCTGGAGGGGGCACTCACCGGTCGCCACGGTGCTCACGCGGCACGACGGGACGTTCCGCATGGTGAGCCCCCAGGCGGGCACCTACAAGCTCCGCGCCGCGGGGATGGGCTACAAGACTGCGGAATCCCACGAGCTCTATCTGGAGCCGGGCGACACGATCGACCTCACGTTCCGGCTGGGGGTCGACGCCGTCGTGCTGGACCCGCTCACCGTGAACGCGTCGGCCAGGCCGTGGGCGAACCGGGGCGAGTTGGTCGGTATGGATCCCTTCTTCGAGCGCTACGCACGCTACGGCGGCTCGGGCTACAGCGAGATCATGACCCGGGATTCGCTGAAGCAGTGGCAGAACAAGGTGCAGAGCACCGGCCAGATGCTCCAGTGGGCCACCACCCTGGTCCGTCTGGCCGATCCGGTCACGGGCGCGATGACGCTGCGGGGAGGGTGTACGCCGATCTACTACCTCAACGGGATGCAGGTGCCTTACGAGGATGTGCGGTCGATGGCGCCGGTCCTGCTGGAGGGCGTCGAGGTCTACATGCGCCCTGCGATCCCGGCCGAACTCGGCCAGGGCGACCCGTGCGGCGTGGTCTCCTACTGGTCACGGCAGACGCCGCCCGACAAGCTGCCGCCGAGCAAGGTGGGGAGGAAGCTGGCGATCGGTGTGGTGGTGCTCGGGCTGATCTGGTTGTTGGCCAAGGTCCACCTGGGGTCGTGAGGGGTGGGCGACGCGCGGGGTCCTCGGACAGCGCACGGGGCCCTGGCGGTCGTTCATGCTATCCGCACTCGACCTTCACGCACTCCCGGTAGAGCTCGAGAAGCCGCGCCGTCGTAGGCCCGGGCCACGCGCTGCCGATCTCTCTCCCGTCCACGGACGACACCGGGGTGAGGCCACCGAACGTCCCGGTCACGAACGCCTCGTCCGCTCCGTAGACCTCGGTGAGCGAGAAGTCCTTCTCTCTCGCGACGATGCCGGCCTCGGAGCACAGCTCGAGGATCACCCCCCGGGTGATCCCCTTCAGGCAGTAGCGCCCGGTGGACGTCCACACCTCGCCTTTGCGCACGATGAAGAAGTTCGTCGCGTTGCAGGTGCTCACGAACCCGTGCGGATCGAGCATGAGCGCCTCGTCCGCGCCCATCTGGATGGCGTCCACCATCGCCTGGATGCAGTTGAGCTTGCTGTGCGAGTTGATGCCGGGGTCCTGGACGTCGGGTCGGCCGCGACGGATGTGCGTCGTCGCCACCGCCAGACCTCCGCTCTGCGACGCGGCGATCTTGTGCTCGGCGATGATGACCACGGTGGCCCCTCCGACGTTGAGCCGGGGGTCCTGCGAGGGCGACTTCTTGAGCCCACGCGTGACCATGAGGCGCACGTGCACGCCGTCGCTCATCCCGTTGGCCTCGACCGTGCGATGGAGCGCCTCCGTGAGCTCCTCGCGCGTCATGCCGATGTCGAGCGCGATCGTCTTCGCGCCCTCCTCCAGCCGGGCGAGGTGCCGGTCGAGGAACGCGAAGCGCCCGTGGTGCAGGCGCAGCCCCTCCCACACGCCGTCACCCAGGAGGAACCCGCTGTCGAAGACGGACACCACGGCCTCGGGCCGCGGCACCAGCTCACCGTTCACGTACACGAGGACGCGCTCGTTGCGCTCGTCCTCCACGAAGTCGTGCGTCCCTCTGGCCATTCAGATGTCCCGGGTTGTCATAGGGGTCGGGGTCGGGGTGCGTCCCGCACCCGGCGGCGCACGCCTACGCTCGCTCGTCGCGACCACGCAGGCCACCACCGCGTCGCCGGTGACGTTGGTCACCGTGCGCAGCATGTCGAGGATGCGGTCCACGCTCAGCACGAGCGCCACGCCTGCGGTCGGCGCACCGATGGCCGCCACGATGGAGATCAGGAACACGATGCCGATGCTCGGCACGGCCACCGCACCGATCGAGCCGAGCACGGCCATCATCACGACGGTCCAGCGCTCGGACGCGCTCACCGGCGTGCCCGTGGCCTGCGCGATGAACAGCGCCGCCACCACGAGGAACATCGCCGTGCCGTCCATGTTCACGGTGACGCCCAGCGGTACCACGAACGACGTGACCTCGTTGGGCACGTCCAACTCCTCGTTGCACGCCTCGAGCGTGACCGGCAGGGTGGCGGCGCTCGAGCTGGTCGAGAACGCGACGAGCTGCGCGGGCGCCATCGCCTTGAAGAAGCGCCGGGGGCTCATGTCGCTGAACAGGCGCAGGATGAGCGGATAGACGCCGAACGTGTGCAGGATGAGCCCACCCACCAGCGTGAGCGCGTAGAGGCCGAGCGCACCGAGCAGCGTCCAGAGCATGCCGGGCGTGCTCGTGGGCACGGCGGCGACGGTGTCGGCGACGAGCGCGAACACGCCGAGCGGCGCGATGATCATGACCAGGTCGACGATCTCGATCACCACCGCGAAGCCGGCCTCGAACATGGGCAGCACCCGGTCGGTCACGTCCTGCTTCGCCTTCACCAGAGCCACGCCCACCAGGAGGCAGAGGAAGACGATCTGGAGGAGGTTCCGGTTGTCGGACGCCGCCGACACCACGTTCTCCGGCACCATCTGGACGAGCGGCGCGAGCGGGCCCGATCCCCCCACCTGGGCTGCCTGCGTCGCACGGTCCGCCACATCCTTGCGGTACGTCTGTACGAGCGACTCCCGCACCGATGCCGGAAGCGAGCGGCCCGGGCGCACGACGTCGACGGCGACGAGGCCGATGAGCGCGGCGACGATCGTGGTCGCCAGGAAGAAGACGACCGTGCGCCCTCCGATGCGCGACAGATCGGTGAGGTTGCCGAGCGAGGCGACGCCGGCCACCAGGCTGAACACCACCAGAGGCACCGCGAGGATCTTCAGGAGGTTCAGGAAGATCACGCCCCACGGCGCCACCCAGCGGTCCGTGAAGCCGTGCCACCCCAGCTGGACGGCCAGGATGCCGTAGCCCAGCCCGAGCACGATCCCCACCAGAATCTGCCAGTGGCGCCTGCGGTACCAGGGCTGCGTCGGGGTCAATGGAGGCCTTCGAGAGGGCGTCGGCGGTCTGTCGGGAGCGCCGCCACGGTAGGAGGCGAGGGCGGCGGGGGCAAGGACCTTCACGAGGGATTCGCCGCTCGTCGAAGGGGGGCGTCGCGGGCGTCGCCGACACCGTCGCCCCTGCACCCCGTGCGGGGCACCCCCTATCTTACTTGGTTGGAATCGAGGGCCGTTCCTGTCGCGCGGCCCTCCCGTTGGGCACCGGTCGTGCCCTTGGGCGCAGATCGGTTGTCACTCCATACCGAACAGCTCATCCTCGACATCCTCCCGCAGCCGGATGACCTCACGTGCGGGCCTACCTGCCTGCACGCCGTCTACCGCTACTACGGCGACCGCCTCTCGCTCGAGCAGGTGGTCCGGGAGGTCACGCCGCTCGTCACCGGGGGGACGTTGGCGGTGTTCATGGGATGCCACGCGCTCGCCCGTGGCTTCGACGCCACGCTCTACACCTACAACCTCGACATCTTCGATCCGACGTGGTTCGCCGATCGGGGAGCACGGCTGGCGGAGCGGCTTCGGCAGCAGGCCGAGATCAAGTCCGGGGCCAAGCTCCAGGTGGCGACGCAGGCGTACCTGGACTTTCTGGAGCTGGGCGGGGAGATCCGCTTCGAGGAACTCCGCCCCGAGCTGATCCGGGGGCACCTGATGGAGGGGCGTCCCATCCTCACCGGTCTGCTGGCGACGTACCTGTACGGATGCGCGCGCGAGGTCGACCGCGGCGGCCAGCTCGTCTACGACTCGGTCGCCGGCGAGCCCACCGGACACTTCGTGATCGTGCACGGCTACGATGTGGCCACGGACTCGGTGCTGGTGGCGGATCCCCTCCACGAGAACCCGCGCTTCTCGTCCCACAACTACCGTGTCGGGGTGCTCCGCCTCATGGGATCCGTGCTGCTCGGCGTGCTCACGTATGACGCGAACCTCCTGGTGATCATACCCAGGGAGGACGCTCCATGATCTCGCTCGTCGTCGTCGAGAACCCCAAGAGGTGGCCGTACGAGATCGAGGGAGTCGAGGTCGTGCCCGCGCGCTCGTATCTCGTCGAGCGGCGCTACGCGGAGCTCAAGCGGGCCGCCGTGTTCAACATGTGCCGCCGCTACGGCTACCAGAGCGTCGGCTACTACGTGTCGCTTCTCGCCGCGGCGCGGGGACATCGGCCGCTCCCGTCGGTGGCGACGCTCCAGGCGCTGTCGCTCGCCTCGCTCGTGCGCATCGCTTCGGAGGATCTCGACGACCTGATCCAGAAGAGCCTGGCGCCGCTGCGCTCCGACGACTTCCGCCTGAGCGTCTACTTCGGCCGCAACGTCGCGCGCCGCTACGACCGTCTGAGCCGGGCGCTGTGGAACCAGTTCCCCGCGCCGTTCCTCACTGCCCGCTTCACCCGGCTCGAGGACGGACCCTGGCGGATGGTGAGCATCCGTCCGCTTCCGGCCGGAGAGATCCCCGACGCGCATCGCGATTTTGTGCTCCAGCGGGCGCAGGAGTACTTCCTGCGGCCGACCCGCTACGTGTCGAAGAGCCAGGAGCACCGCTACGACATGGCGATCCTGTTGTCGGAGGAAGACCGCCATCCTCCGTCCAACGACCGGGCCATCCGCCGCTTCATCCGCGCGGCGGAGCGGCAGGGGATCGGCGTCGAGACCATCGGGCCCGACGACTTCGGCCGGCTGGCGGAGTTCGACGCGCTCTTCATCCGAACCACCACGCAGGTCAACCACTTCACGTATCGGTTCGCGAGCCGAGCCGCCGCCGAGGGGCTGGTGGTCATCGACGATTCCGAGTCGATCGTTCGGTGCAGCAACAAGGTCTACCAGGCGGAGCTCTTCGACCGACACCAGATCCCGTGCCCGAAGACGGTCGTCGTGCACGAGGGCAACGCGGGCGATGTCGCCGGTCTGGTCGGCCTCCCCTGCATCTTGAAGAAGCCCGACGGCTCGTTCTCGTCGGGCGTGGTGAAGGTCACCACCGAGGAGGAGCTCAAGGAGGGGCTCGCCCACCTGTTCGAGGAGTCCGAGCTGGTGGTCGCCCAGGAGTTCGCGCCGTCGGACTTCGACTGGCGGGTCGGCGTGCTCGATCGCCACGTCCTCTACGTCTGCCGCTACTACATGGCCAAGGGCCACTGGCAGATCGTGCAGAGCGACGGCACCGGAGAGCGGCATTACGGGAAGGTCGAGTCGGTCTCGATCGAGGACGCGCCGGCGGCGGTCGTGGAGGCTGGGCTCAAGGCCGCGTCGCTCATCGGCGAAGGCCTCTACGGGGTCGATCTCAAGGTGGTCGGCGGCCGGGTCGTCGTGATGGAGGTCAACGACAACCCGAACCTCGACGCGGGCTACGAGGACGGCATCCTGAAGGACGGGCTCTACGACGAGGTGATCCGCTGGTTCAGGGTCCGCCTGGACCGGAGGGGACGGGAGGGAGCCGCTTCGTGAGCGACGAGGGAGGCAAGCCCACCACGGTGCTCCCCCCGCGGGAGCGCCCGGGCCTCTTCGAGGCCTACGGCGTCGAGATCGAAGCGATGATCGTCGACGCCTCCACGCTGCATGTGAAGCCGATCGCGGACGAGCTCATGGCCGCCGTGGCGGGGGGGGCCGAATCGGAGGTCGAGCTCGGTGACCTCGCCTGGTCGAATGAGCTGACCCTGCACGTTCTCGAGCTCAAGACGAACGGACCGGCGCCGGCGCTCGCGGGCCTCGCCGGCAAGTTCCACGAGAGCGAGCTGCGGGCGAACCGGGAGCTCGCCGCGTTCGGGGCGCGCCTCATGCCGGGCGCCATGCATCCGTGGATGGACCCGCACACCGAGACCGAGCTGTGGCCGCACGAGTACACCGAGGTCTACCACACCTTCGACCGGATCTTCGGGTGCGCGGGCCACGGGTGGGCGAACCTCCAGAGCACGCACCTGAACCTCCCGTTCTCGGGCGACGAGGAGTTCGGCCGCCTGCACGCCGCGATCCGGATCGTACTGCCCCTCATCCCCGCGCTGTCGGCGGCCTCTCCGTTCTGGGACGGGCGCAGGGGACCCGCGCTCGACGGGCGGCTGCTCGCCTACCGCGGCAACGCGCGCAGCATTCCGTCGGTGACGGGGCTGGTCGTGCCCGAGCCCGCGTTCACGCGCGCGCACTACGAGGCGGAGATCCTCGGGCGTATCTACGCCGACCTCGCACCCCACGATCCCGCGGGCGTGCTGCGCTACGAGTGGGCGAACGCGCGCGGTGCCATCGCGCGCTTCGACCGGGGTACGGTGGAGATCCGTGTGATCGATGCGCAGGAGTGCCCCTCGGCGGACCTCGCCGTGGTGGCGGCCGTGACGACGCTCGTGCGCGCGCTCGCGATCGGCGGGCTCGCGGAGCGCGATGCCCGGGCCGATCCCTCGACGGAGGAGCTCGCGTCCGTGCTCGAGGGGACGATGGTGCGGGCCGACGCGGCGGACGTGGACGCACCCGGGCTGCTGCGGGTGCTCGGTCTGCCGGCGCAGACCATGACGGCCGGCGACGCTTGGCGCCGGATCCTCGACCGGTTCCCACCGGACGATCGGGCGAAAGAGTGGACGGCGCCGCTGGAGACGATCCTGGAGCGCGGGCCACTGGCGAGGCGCATCCTGGCCGCGTCGGGAGAGGAGCCCGACCGGGAGCGGCTGCGCGACGTCTACCTGGGGCTGTGCGGCTGTCTCGAGGACAACCGTCCCTTCGGAGGCGTGTGAGCGCTGCCGCACGAGTGCTCGTAACCTGCGAACACGGCGGCCATGAGGTGCCTGAGGTCTATCGGAGCCTCTTCGCCGGCCGCGACGACGTGCTCATGTCGCATCGGGGATGGGATGCGGGGTCGCTCGCGCTCGCCGGGTCCCTTTCCCGGGCGCTCGACGCGCCCCTCCGCGTCGCCACCACGACCCGGCTCCTCGTGGACCTGAACCGATCGTCGCACAACCGCGCGGTGTTCTCGGAGGTGACGAGAACGCTGAGCGCCGGGGAGCGCAGGCGGTTGCTCGCCGAGTACCACGCGCCCCACCGCGAGGCCGTGGCGCGCGACGTGGCGGAGGGCGTGCGTGCCGGCGGGTGCGTGCTGCACCTGGCCGTGCACACGTTCACGCCGTCCTTCAACGGCTCGGTGCGGCGGACGGACGTGGGTCTCCTCTACGACCCGGCGAGGGCGTCGGAGCGCGTGCTCGTCGGGGCCTGGACCGAGGCGCTGAAGAGGAGGCTCCCCCGCGCGAGCGTCCGGCGGAACCACCCGTACCGGGGCGTGACGGACGGGCTCACCACGTGGCTCCGCCGCACGTATGGCGACCGCCAGTACCTCGGCATCGAGATCGAGGTGAGCCAGCGGCTTCTGGACGGGCGGGGAAGGGTGCCCGCTCGGGTGGCCAGCGCGCTCGCGGAGGGTCTGGCGGAGAGCCTGGGCTCGCTCGCCTGAGGATCGCCTGGTACCGATCAGCGGCCAAACGTCCGGGCGAGCGCGGTGCGCGCAGCGTGATATCCGCACATCCCGTGGACGCCACCGCCCGGCGGCGTGGAAGAGGAGCACAGGTAGAGGTCCGGGGTGGGGGTGGCCCAGGGCGTGAGCGACCAGGTCGGCCGCGCCAGCGTCTGGGCGAGCGTGGGCGCCCCGCCGTTCACGTCACCGCCCACGAGATTCGGGTTCCACGCCTCGAGTTGAGCCGGCCCGTGCGTGACGCGCTCCAGGATGTGCCCACGGAACCCCGGTGCGAACCGCTCGACCTGGTCCTCGATGGCGGCGGTGGCGTCGCCCTTCCACCCGTTGGGCACGTGGCAGTACGCCCAGGCGACGTGCCCACCCTCGGGGGCGCGCGTCGAGTCGAAGATCGAGGGCTGCGCCAGCAGGACGAACGGGCGAGGGTGCGCGCGTCCCTGCCACGGGGCCCGCTCGGCCTCCGCGATCTCCTCGAGCGTGCCGCCCACGTGGACGGTTCCGGCCCGCTTGCACGCCTCGGCGCTCCACGGGATGGGAGCGTCGAGCGCCCAGTCCACCTTGAACGCGCCCGGACCATAGCGCCACGCCTCCAAGCGGGACCGATAAGCGGAGGGAAGGCGCGAGCCCGCCACCGCGACGACCTGTCGGGGGGTCAGATCGAGAAGCGTCGCCCGCGCCGAGGGAAGCTCGTCGAGCGAGCGCACCGGCGCGTCGGTCTCGATCACGCCGCCCAGGGCTCGCAGGTGGCTCGCCAGCGCCCGCGTGATCGCCCCGGCTCCCCCGCGCGGGGCGGGCCAACCCACGGCGTGGCCCGCCACCATGAGCACCAGCGCGATCGCGGCGCTCGGCGACTGGTCGAGCCGGAGTGCGGAGTGGGCCGCGTTGCCCGCGAGAAGCGCGCGGGCTTCCGGAGTGCGGAACGTCGCATGGGCCAGCTTCATCGCCGGACGGAGCGCCCGCATCCCGAAGCGCGCCATGAGCACGGGGTGATGGGGCGGACGGAGAGGCGTGTCGAGCACATGGTCCCTGAACGCCGGCCAGGAGGTCACGAACGGCTCGATCAAGCCCGCGTACGCGGCTCCGTCCCGGCCGAGTCCGCGCACGGTCTCGGCGAGTGATCGCGCGAGCACGACGGCCCTGCCGCCGTCGAGGGGGTGGGCGAGGGGGATCGAGGGATGGGCCCACGAGAGGCCGTGCTCGGAGAGCGGGAGCGACTGGAAGAGCGGGGACCCGACCGCGAGCGGATGGATGGCCGAGCCCAGGTCGTGGTGGAAGCCCGGGCGGGTCAGCTCGGCCGTGCGCGCCGCGCCGCCGGCCTCGGAGGTTGCCTCGAGCACGAGCACGGAGAGGCCGCTCCGCGCCAGCTCCACGGCGGCCGAGAGGCCGTTGGGGCCGGCTCCCACCACCACGGCGTCCCAGGTCGTGTGCTCCATGGGAAGAGGATAGAGACAGCGGAGCGGACGCGCGAGGTCGCAGGGTGAGCGAGAACCCACGCGAACCCGGGGGAGGTGGCGCGGGTAGCAGGTAGACAGAGTGTGCGAGTGAGGATCGCCGGCTGGGGGGCTATGCCTGAAGGCCGGAGGAAAGTCCGAGCTCCGCAGGGCAGGGTGCCGGGTAACGCCCGGGCGC
>CAZFIS010000095.1:0-15035 GCA_964519125.1 uncultured Gemmatimonadaceae bacterium
TGTGACGGTGGGCTCTATCAGACGTTCGACGGCGGACAGAACTACGACTGGTTCCAGAACCTCCCGCTCGGGCAGTTCTACCGAGTCGCGGTCGACAACTCGAAGCCGTTCTTCAAGGTGTACGGCGGAACCCAGGACAACAGCTCCGTGGGGGGCCCGTCGCAGACGCGTACACGTGACGGTGCCATCAACGCCGACTGGGTGCTGACGCAGGGCGGCGACGGCTTCGTGTCGCGCATCGATCCCCAGGACCCGAACATCGTGTACGCCGAGGCCCAGTACGGGGCCATGGCGCGCTTCAACCTCGCCACGGGCGAGAGCAAGGACATCGTCCCTGAGCCCGAGCCGGGTGAGCCGGCGCTGCGCTGGAACTGGGACGCCCCGCTCATCATCAGCCCCTTCTCGCACACGCGCCTCTACTTCGCCGCGCAGCGGGTCTTCCGCAGCGACGACCGAGGGGACTCGTGGCGCCCGATCAGCCCGGACCTGACCAAGCATCAGATCGACCGTAACAAGCTGCCGATCATGGGTCAGGTGTGGGGCCCGGACGCGCTGGGCAAGAACACGTCGACGTCGCCCTGGCACAGCATCGTGAGCCTGGCCGAGTCGCCCCTGAAGCAAGGACTCATCTGGGTCGGCACCGACGACGGCATGGTCCAGGTCACCGAGGACGGAGGGCAGCACTGGCGCGCCATCCCGCACATCGAGGGCGTACCGGACACGACGTTCGTCTCGCACGTCGCGCCGTCGGCGTTCGACAGCGCCACGGTCTACGTGTCCTTCGACAACCACAAGGAGGGGGACTACCACCCCTACATCGCCAAGAGCACGGACATGGGCAAGACGTGGAAGCTCATCTCCGGCGACCTGCCCGAGCGCGGCAGCGTGTACGTGGTGATCGAGGACGACAAGGACCCGGACCTCCTGTACGCGGGCACCGAGTTCGGGCTCTTCGTCACGATGGATGACGGTCAGCACTGGACGCAGATGAAGAGCGGGCTGCCGACCATCGAGGTGAGCGACCTCGAGATCCAGAAGCGCGACGACGCTCTGGCGGTGGCGACGTTCGGGCGCGGATTCTACATCCTCGACCACCTCTCGGAGTTGCGCGCGCTGAAGCCGCAGCTCCTGTCCAGCGATGCGGCGCTCCTGCCCGTGGCGCGCACCCCGCTCTTCGTCGCGTCGAATCCCCATCCCGATTGGCAGGGTGGCCGCTTCTGGACGGCGAAGAATCCGCCGCACGGAGCCCAGATCCACTACTACCTGAAGGACGCCATCCGCACGCGCGCCGAGGTACGCCGCAGCGCGGAGCGCAAGGCGGAGCGGGCCGGCGAGAACGTGTACTACCCGTCGTGGGACTCCCTCAGGGCCGAGGACCGAGAGGAAGCTCCGGCCATGGTGCTCACGATCACGGACCCGGAGGGCCGGGTGGTTCGAGAGCTCACCGGACCGACGAACAAGGGTCTGAACACGGTGACCTGGGACCTGCGCTATCCCTCGGCGAGCCCCGTCACGAACGGTGGAGGCCGGCGAGGTGGTGGTTTCTTCTTCGGCGGCGGGGCCGGGCCGTACGTGGTGCCTGGTACCTACGCGGTATCCCTCAGCGAGCGCGTGGACGGTGTCAGCACGCCGGTGGGCCAGCCGCAGAAGTTCGACGTGTACTCCCTCGACGACGACGGTCAGGTGCAGCACTCGCCTGCGGTCCTCGCCTTCCAACGCAAGGCACAGGCGCTCCAGCGGGCGATGCTCGGCGCGAACGCGGCGCTGAACGAGGCCAGGACCCGCGCCGATCTTCTGAAGCGTGCGCTGGCTGAGACGCCCGGTGCCGATCCCCAGATCAACGCCGATCTACGCACACTCCAGGACAGCTTGTACGAGATCGGCGTGGCGCTCGACGGAGACCGCACGCGCGCCGAGCATCAGGAGCCGAGCCCGCCCTCGCTCATGAGTCGCCTTCGCGACATCACCGGAGGCGCGTGGTCGTCCACGCTCGAGGGGCCGGGCGGTGAGCAGGAGCACCAGTACGAGATCCTGTCGAGCCGGTTCGGTCCGATCCTCGAGAGGCTGCGTCGGTTCGTGGACGTGGACCTCCAGAAGATCGAGGAACGGGCAGAGGCCGCCGGTGCGCCGTGGACCAGTGGACGCATTCCGAAGTGGCATCCCTAGCCCGGAGGTGTCCCGGGCGAGGGCATTGACGCCCGAGCCTGGGGGTTGAAGCTGGGCGGAGGGGGTGGGCCGGATGTGGCCCGCCCCCTCTCCCGGCGCTGACGCCGCGCGGGTGCGGGCGGGAGGGAACGACGCCGCGACCCCTCAGGACGCCCAGACTCGCCAGAATTCCAGGCGCAGGTTGTCGACGTAGTAGACGCGCGTCCCACTCGTGGTGCCCCATATCCCGAGGGTCACCACGAGGCGGCCGTCCGCGTCGGAGGTGGCACGCTCGACGTAGTGGTGCTCGTTCCAGACCATGCCCTGGTCCGAGGCGACGCCGTTGAGCGTGCTGTCCTGGACGGTGATCTCGGTGGCCTCCGAGTCCTCGGAGTCCCCGGGGTGTACGCCCGCGATGATCCTCCAGGGAACCACCTGCCCGAAGTCCGCGCTCGCCAGGTCCAGGGTGATGTGGACGTCGTAGCTCCGGTTCGGTGCGACATCGAAGCCCTGCTCGATCCAGATCTTGCCGCGTCCATTCGCGTTGTCCATCCAGAACCGCGCCGAGCCGACGCCGGAGCTCGCCTCCTCGGTGGATCTCCCGACGGCCCACGTCACGTCCGGGCCGGTGAGGTCCACGCCCTCGGCGGACCACCCTTCCATCCCGCTCTCGAAATCGAACGTCGGGTTGAGTTCGGCCACCACCGTGATGTTGCCGTGCCGGTCGCACGACGACAGCAGGAGCGCGGCGCAAAGCGCTGCCAGAAGTGTGGGATGGATGCGCACGAGACCTCCAGACGACGAGGACGCTGAAGACAGATTCCCGCGGGGAGGCGTGGGGCACCACGAAAATATAGGTTATTCGCCGGGCACGTCGCCCGGGCACCGGTGGAGCGGACGTCGGCCCCGCCGTAGCTTCCATTCATGCTACCCGAGCGATTCCAACGACTCAAGGACGTGCTCACGCGCCGCCAGCCGGACCTCACGGTGCTCATGGAGCTCGTCCACAAGCCCCGAAACTTCTCCGCCATCCTGCGCAACTGCGACGCAGTGGGCGTCCTCGAGGCGCACGCGGTCGCGTCCGGCGAAGGTTTGCCGATCCACCACGGAACGTCCGCGGGCACGAAGAAGTGGGTGCGCGTGCACCTCCACGACCGCATCGAGGACGCCGTCGAGCACCTGCGCGAGCGCGGCTTCACGGTGCTCGCGGCCCATCCGTCCTCCGATGCCGTGGACTACCGTGACGTGGACCTGGTCCGCCCCACGGCCCTGATGGTGGGAACGGAGCTGCCCGGGGTGTCGGACGAGGCCCTCGCTCTGGCCGACACCCACGTCGTCGTCCCGATGGTGGGTATGGTCCACTCGCTCAACGTGTCCGTCGCGACTGCGCTTCTCCTGTACGAGGCGATGCGCCAGCGACAGGCGGCGGGCATGTACGAGACCTCCCGCCTCGACCCGGATGAGTTCCGCCGGACGTTGTTCGAGTGGGCGCACCCGAAGGTGGCCGCGCTCTGTCGGCGCGACGGGCGTCCGTATCCGGACCTCGACCCGAACGGAGAGATCCTCCCGTAGCGAAGCCCTGCCTCGTGGGGAGCTTCCCTGGCCTCCCCCCCAAAGGGGCCCGCGCGCCGCGCTATTCGGCTCGTCCGAGCTGGAATCGCAGCGACTCCTCCACGCCCTCGTAGAAGAAACGGAACCCCGAGGCACCGGCCTTCCGGGGGAGGGCGCGCTGTCCCTGCAGGAGTGCTTCCTCGCCCAGCTCCCCGAAGATGGCCTTCACCGCGAAGGCGGGAACAGGCACGATCGTGGGCCGGCCCAGCACCCGACCGAGCGCGCTCGTGAACGTGTCGTTCGTCACGGGGTTGGGGGAAGTGGCGTTGACGGGTCCCGACAGCGAGGGCGTCCTCAGGCAGTGCACGATGAGAGCGACCATGTCGTCGAGGTCGATCCAGCTCAAGTACTGGCGACCGGTTCCGAGTCTCCCCCCCAGCCCCACCTTGAACGGGAGGAGCATCTTGCCGAGCGCGCCCCCCGCGGGAGAGAGCACCACCCCGGCCCGAAGCCTCACGACGCGGAGGTCCGCCCGCTCGGCCGGTCGCACCGCGGCCTCCCAGGCCCGGCTGACCTCGGCCAGGAACCCCCGCCCCGTCGTGCTGCTCTCGTCCAGGCGCTCCTCACCGCGATCGCCGTAATAGTTCACGCCCGACATGGAGACGAGCACGCGTGGTCCGTTCCCGAGCTCGGCGAGCGTCCTGGCGATGAGGCCCGTTCCGTCAATGCGGCTCTGGAGGATGGCCTTCTTGCGCGCGTTGGTCCACCGCCCCCCTGCGATCGGCTCTCCCGCGAGGTGCACCACGGCGTCGGCGGTCCTGAGGACCTCTCGGTCGATGTCCCCGGTGGACGGATCCCAGAAGAAGGCGTCGTCACCCACGTCCTCTCGATTCCGCACCCCCCGGAGCACGCGATGCCCGCCCGTGGTGAGGAAGGAAGCGAGGTTGCTCCCGATGAATCCCGAGGCCCCGGTGATGGCCACCTTCAGGCGCGCCGACGCGGCGTCCTCCGCGTGCCGCGCGAGGTCTGTGCGAAGGCGCCGGTGCCGGAACGCAAAGAGCCGATTCAGCTCGGAGCGGAGCGTGGACGGACCCAACGCCGCTCCTGCCGCGCCGAAGGGAAGCTCGACATCCACGTCGTCTTCCACGATGGTCCCGCCTCCGGGTCGAGGGAGGAAGCGGTGGGTGTGGGTCCATCGCTCGAAGGGCCCTTCGACCTGCTCGTCACGGAACTGCCGGCCGCGCTCGAAGCCGCGGTGGCCGAGCACCCACCGCAGCGAAGCGGGACCCCACCGAACCCTCAGCGTAACCTGACCGCCGTCCTGGATTCCCCCTCGCCGCTCTTCCACGCGTGCGTCGGCCCAGGGGGGCAGGAGCCGCTCCAGCGCACCCGGCCGCTCGTGCCAGGCGAAGACCTCGTCGGGCGTGGGTTCTTCGAGCTCGGTCCTGTACGTGATGTGCATGGGGTCGTCGAGGTCAACGGAACGGTGGGGCGGCGACGGCAACGTCCGGCCCGGGCGTATCGCAGTCGGCGTGCTCGGCCGAGTACCCCGCACGGGGACAAGGGTCCCGCGCTCCGGCCACCGCGAGGCACTCCGCAATGCGTGGAATCACGCCTCCTCCTCTTCCTCCTCGGCGAGCGCGAATCCCTTGCGCTGCATGCGGCCCCACCCCTCCACCCCGCGTAGCGCGGAGATCGTTCCCTTGAGGCGCCACCACGCGGAGAGCTGTCGGTATCCGAAGTTCTCGAGCACGGCGAGGGAAAAGAGGTGCACCAGATCGCGGAGTCTCGGATAGCGCCGGAAGGAGAGCTCCTCGAGCGCTACGGCCGCCACCGAGAGCGCCACGCCGAGCACGATCGCGACCATGAGGAAGGCGATCACGTACGGGTAGTCCGCGCGGCGCGACAGCACGGCGACCGCGAAGGAGACGTAGCCGAGCATCTCGATCACGGGGCCGAACATCTCGAGGAAGAAGAAGTACGGGAACGCGAGGAGGCCCGCCTTGCCGTAGCGCGAGTTGAGCAGCATCACCTTGTGGCGGGTGAGCGACTGGAAGAGCCCGCGCTGCCACCGGTCGCGCTGGCGGGACAGCGCCCTGAGCGACTCGGGGCATTCAGTCCACGCGACCGGATCGGGCACGAAGTGGATGCTGTAGGGCTCGCCACGCTCGGAGCAGCTCCGGTGCAGCCGGACCACGAGCTCCATGTCCTCGCCGACGGTGTCGGTTGCGTACCCACCAGCGTCCACGACGGCCGATCTCTTGAACATCCCGAACGCGCCCGAGATGACGAGCGTGGCGTCCAACGCGTCCCATCCCATCCGTCCGGAGAGGAAGGCGCGCAGGTACTCCAGCACCTGGAACTGGGCCCAGATGTTTCGGGGCAGATGCACCTCGGTGACCTGGCCCTGTTTGACCACACACCCGTTGGCGATGCGCAGGATACCGCCCGCCGCGACCGTGTGGTCGTCCTCCAGGAACGGCCGCACGATGCGGATGAGGGCTTGCCGCTCGAGCAGCGAGTCGGCATCGATCGCGCAGAACAGCGGCGTGCGGCAGAAGTCGATGCCGGCATTGAGGGCGTCCGCCTTGCCGCCGTTCTCCTTGTCGATCACCCAGAGATCCGGGTGCCGGCGGCTGCGGTAGATCTGGCGGATGTGCTGCGAAGGGATGGCGGCCGTAGGCATGCGGGCGGCCGGCACGAGGTTGAAGGCATGCACCAGACGGTCGAGCGTGCGGTCGGTCGAGCCGTCGTTGACCACGATCACGTCGTACTCGGGGTATTCGAGCGTGAGCAGCGAGCGCACCGCCTCCACGCAGGTGGCCTCCTCGTTGTAGGCCGGCGCGATGAGGGTGATGGGAGGCGCTCCGGCGGAGCGGATCAGGTCGTCCAGGTCGAGCGACTTCATGCGCAGCGCGTACCGTCGCAGCGCGCCGAAGGCGAAGAAGCTGGTCGCCAGGTAGACCGAGTTGAGGAGAATGAAGTACGCCAGGACGAGGTAGTTGAAGCCCTCGATGACGTGCCACCCCGTCGCGCTCACGCCCGGCCCTCCTCCGTGAGGATCTGGCGCGCCAACTCCGCCCGCGGATGGTCGGACTCCGCAAGATCGCGCAGGAGTGCGATACCGCCCGCTTCCCACAGCCCTTCGGCGGCGTGGATCGCCACCCAGGGGGAGGGATCGGACATCGCCCCGAGAAGCCGGACCTGGTCCTCCTCGCCACCGAGCGTGCCGAGGGCGCGCAGGGCCTCCGAACGGATGAGGGCGTCGGGTGAGGCACAGCGCTCCCGCACGACCGGGGCGTGCTCGGGACGCCCCACCACGGCCAGGAGGCGAAGCGACGAGACCAGGAGCTCCGGGTCCTCCTCGGCGTCGGCCACCGTCGCGGCGAGGTCGCCGGACTCGAAGTCCTTGAGCGTGGCGAGCGCTTCGGCGGACACCGCGCGCACCCACCCCTCTGCGCTCTCGTCGGCGAGGGTGTCCCTGAGGGCCCCCGTGCCTTCGGTGCCGATCGCGGAGAGCATGGAGGCCAGGAAGCTCCGGCTCCAATTCTCGAAGCGCTCGAGCCTGCGTAGCACGGCCGGCGCGTATTCCGGGTGCTCCTGGGTGGCGAGGCCGCGAGCCGCTACCATCGCGACCAGAGGCGACGGGTCATCGAGCGCGCTTACGACCTCGCCGGCGTAGCTCGGCAGTCCCAGCGTCGCCAGCGTCTGCACGGCGCGCGTGCGGATCTCCTGATGCTTGCTCCACGCGCGCTCGGCGATCGGACCGAGGTAGGGCTCCGCGAGCTTGCGCAGCACGAGGCGCTCCTCTCCTCGCACACGCCGCGCGTAGCTCAGCGCGAATTGCACGAAATGGAGCCTGTAGCGGGGCTCGATACGGGCATGAACCTCGGGGGCCATCGCGGGATCCGCGAGGGCGCGCAGCAGCGGCTCCTCCCATTCCGCTTCGAGCCGCTCCCACCGCCGTGCCCTGGAGACGCTCTGGATCCTCAGCGCGATGGTATAGACCGCGAAGGCGACGGCCAGGACGACGAGCGCGACGATCGTCGCCGCGAGCACGAGCAGGGCCGTTTGCCGAACGGAGAGTGCCCCCGTGAGCCCGAGGAACTGCGGCACCGATCGCGCCTAGCCGCTCGCCGGGGCCTCGGACCGCGCAGCTTCGTCTCGGCCGATGAGGTGCCGCACTCGTGCCAGCAGCTCCGCGGGCGAAAACGGCTTGAGCACGTAGTCGTCGGCACCGAGCTCGAAGCCCCGCACCACGTCGGACTCGCTTCCCATGGACGTGAGCAGGATGATGGGGACGTGAGCGTACGCCGCCGTCTTGCGGAGCCGCTCCAGGACTTCGAAGCCGTCCATGCCGGGCATCTTCACGTCGAGGATGACGAGTGCGGACGTGCGCTGGAGGGCCCCCTTGTAGGCATCCTGTCCGTTTGAGAAGTGAACGACGTCGAAGCCCTCCTTCTCGAGACGGTGGGTGAGGATCTTCGCGGTGATATCGTCGTCCTCGGCCACCAGGATCGGGGCGTCTGAGGGCGGCTCCACCGCCGAAACCGACGTGACGATCCCGTTCCCTCCGGCATCACGGGCGCGGAAGAGGCACGCCTGTGCCGCGTCGAGGCGGCCCTCGATGTCGTCCGCGACCGCCTCGTCCACCAGGCCGGCCGAGAGCGTCACGTTGAAGCTCTCCCCGTCCGGTCCCCGGATCGGGAGCTTGCGCACCGCGCGCAGAAGCTCCTCGGCGACCCCGTGGGCTTCCTCCAGGCTCTCGCCGGGCAGTAGCGCCGCGAACTCCGATCCGCTCCACCTCGACAGGGGCGCGGGCTCGGGGAGGGAGCGCCGCATGACCCGCGAGACCTCGAAGACGATTCGCTCCGCCGTTCCCCACCCGTAGCGCTCCGAGAGCCGGCGGAATCCGTCCATCTCGGCCATGAAGAGCGCCCGCGCCGGCCCGGGCGTCTCTTCCTCGAGCGCGTCCAGGAAACCGGCGCGGTTGAGGAGCCCCGTGAGCCCGTCGCTATGCGCCTGTCGCTCGAGCACCTCCGCCCGCTGGAGGCGCAGGGCGACGTCGGAGGAGAGGAGCTCCGGATCGAACGGCTTCTCCACGAACGAGTCGGCGCCCAGCGCATAACATTCCGCCTGGATCGCCGGCCCCGTCCTTGTGCTCACGCAGATGACGGGCAGGTTGGCCGTGAGCGCACGGGCCCGAAGCCGCGTGAGGAAGGTCCTTCCATCCGTGTCCGGGAGGATCAGGTCGAGGATCACGAGGGAGATCTCGCGCTCCGCCAGCACCCTCTCGCCCTCCTCCCCGGTCCCGGCCACCACGACCTCGCGCCCCTCGCCGTCCAGCACCACCCTCAGGAGGTACTGGATCTCACGATCGTCCTCGACCACGAGGATGACCTTCCTTTCGGCAGAAGAGAGGCCGTCCGTCATCCGCCATCCCCGGGCTCCGAGAGTGTGAACAGCGAGTCCAGAACGTGCTTCAGCCCTCCGGCGAGGACCTCTTCCTTCGTGAGCACGCCGGATGCCATGTCGCCGAGGTCCTTCTGCTCCTGGCGCGTGAGCTTCTTCGCGGTGAGGACGAGCACGGGAAGCCCTCCGTGCGCCGGGCTCGCCCTCAGCTTGCGCAGGAAGGTCATGCCGTCCATCACGGGCATGAGGAGGTCGAGCAGCACGGCATCGGGGGCTTCGGTGCGCACGGCCTCGAGGCCCTCCTCTCCGTTGGCGGCCTGGGCCACCTCCAGCCCGAGACCGGCCAGGTACTCCGCGAGCATCTCCCGCATTTCGTCCTCGTCGTCGATGACGAGCACACGGCCACCGCGCTTGCGGACCAGGTTTCGCCACAGCACGCGCAGGAGGTCCTCCCGCTCGAACGGCTTGGTGATGAGGTCCACGGCCCCGAGGAGACGGCCCCGCCCCTCCCCCGCCACGATGCTGACGACGACCACGGGAATGCGCCGGAGGTCCGGGTCGGACTTCAAGTGCTTGAGCACTTCCCAACCGGTCATCCCCGGCATCATGAGGTCGAGCGTGATGAGGTCCGGCATCCTGGCGCGCGCCGCGGCGATCCCCTCCTCGCCGTTCTTGGCGTGGATGACCTCGCAGCCGAGCTCCTGGAGGTAGTGGGCCATGAGGTCGCGGGAATCGCGCTCATCATCGACGACGAGGACGGTGAAGTCGCGCATCCGCGGCGGAGCCTGCAGAGAGAGGACCGACTCCTGCGCCTCTTCGGCCCCGTCCTCGATCGGTTCTCGCGTCTCGACCAGCGGCTCGATCGCTTGCACTTCCGGCTCCGCGGCCTTCGCGGGCTTCTTGGCCCGCTCGCCCAGCACGATCGTGAACTTGGAGCCTTTGCCCACCTCCGACTCCACGAGCAGATCGTAGCCCATGAGCTGGCAGATCGAGCGCGAAAGAGCCAGCCCCAGTCCCGTTCCGCCGTATTTTCGCGACGTACCCGCCTCCGCTTGCTGGAACGCCTCGAAGATCGCGTTCAGACGGTTGCGCGGAATGCCGATGCCGGTGTCCTGCACGGCGATGGCCACAGGTGTCTTCTTGTCCGGCCCGAGCTCGAGGCGCACGGTCACGGAGCCTTCGTGTGTGAACTTCAGCGCGTTGCCGACGAGGTTGATGATGACCTGCTTGAGCTTGGCGGAGTCGGTCTCGACGGGCTCCGCCGTCTCGGGTACCGCGGCGATCAGCGCAACGTTGCCTTCCTTGACTTTGGCCTGCCCTTCGAGCTGACCGACCGTCTCCTGCACCAGGTTCGCGAGGTCGATGTTCTCGATGATGAGCTCCATCCGGCCCGCTTCGACCTTCGCCAGGTCGAGGACCTCGTTGATGAGCTCGAGGAGGTGCTTCCCGTTTGCCAGCACACGCTGGAGGAAGTTGAGATCCTTGTCCTCCAACTTTCCGGCGCGGTTCTTCAGCAGGATGTTCGTGAAGCCGATGATCGAGTTGAGCGGCGTCCTGAGCTCGTGGCTCATGCTCGCGAGAAAGTCGCTCTTGGCCTTGTTGGCTGCTTCGGCTTCGTCCTTCGCGACGTGCAGGGCCTCCTCCGCGCGCAGGCGGGCCGTCACGTCCTTGCCGAACAGGACGGCCCCCTGGATGCCCTCGTCGCCCTGAATCGGGTTCGCGTAGATCTCGAAGTAGCGCAGCTGTCCGTCGACCTCGTCGCTCCTGAGCGCGACGTGGCGCTCCCCGCGCAGCACCCGGTCGTACATCTCCTCGTACCACTCGACGTTCACGTCTCCGAAGGCGTCCGCCGGAAGCTGTCCCACCGCCGGCTCTCGCCCGGTGCGGGCCTCCATGGCGAGCGCGAACGCCGAGTTGAACGTGATGAGGCGGTGCTGGCGGTCCACCGACCAGATGGAGTCGCCCGTGTTCTCCACCAGCGCCGTCGTGTTGGCCTTGGACTCGGCGAGCTGGCGCTCGGCGATGCGCTGCTCCGTGACGTCACGGAAGATCCCCTGCGTCGCCACGGGCTTGCCACGCAGGAACTGGGCCGCTGCGCTGCCCGACAGGATCACCGCGCGGCCGTCGGCCGCCACGTATTCGACGTTGAAGCGCCGCGCCGGAGCCCCCTCCAGGACCCTCCGGAACTCCGATTCCAGCGTCTGCCGGTGGGCCGGATGCACGATGTCGAGAAGGTTCACCCGCTCGAGCTGTTCGTCGTCGTAGCCCAGAACCCGCTTCCACGCGCTGTTCGCGTAGAGGACCTTGCCGTCGGGCGCGACGCCCTGGATGAGGTCGTTGGCGTTGTCGAGGAAGTCCTGGAGACGTGCGCGGCTCTCCTTGACCGCCTGCTCCGTCTGCGCCCGCACCGCGATCTCCCGCTCCAGGGCGACGTTCGCCGCGGTGGCGGCGTCGAGCGCCTGACCCTCGTGCGTGAACGTCTCGTACACGCTGAACAGCAGGCCCGTGAGGATGGCCAGGTAGCTGGCGATCTTCAGGAGGTGGGCCGCGTCGAACATCCCGTCGAAGCGCTCCTGGGACTGCGACATATAGGCCGCATGGAGCATCGCCGAGATGAGCAGCGAGATCATGAGCCAGTGCTCGAACGCGTCGCGCTTCCAGCTTCCCTTCGCCAGAAAGCCGAAGAACGCCAGCGTGAAGAACGCGGCCGGCAGGAACTCCGCGGGCCGGGACAAGGCCAGACCGGGGAAGTGCGCGTCGGTGAGAGGGACCCACTCGAAGAAGAGGAGGTTGATGAGCGTCAGGAGGAGGGCGGTCGCGTAGACCGAGCCCTCGTGCACCACGTCGCCGTGGCCGTCGGACGCCCGCATCTCCTTGCGCCACGCCAGGAGCGAGACGAACAGGAAGAGCGACAGGAAGACGCGCTCGGCGGTCCAGCTCCACGCGAACAGGTCCTCCGCCTGGATGCCCTGCTGCACCATGAAATATTCGCTGGTGAGCAGGACGTGGTTCAGGTCGAGGAGGCCCGCACCGAGGAATCCGGTCCCGATGAACAGGAAGGTCGCCTGCTTGCGGCTGTAGAAGCGCACCAGGGCGAGGGCCCCGACGATGATCGCCAGCAACGTGGCGACCGACTCCATGAGCGTGTGGAGGGTCGGCCCGGAGTGCCACGGGCTGTTCCTGAGCAGGAAGGATCCGCCCAGCAGCAGGATGAAGAGGACCCAGTAGATCCGGGCACGCTCGGCCGCGCGGCTCGGATCGGTCGCGTTGCCCTCCAACGGAACGGAAGCCGCGCCGGCGGTCGTGCCGATCCCCGGGGGCGCTTCCGGATCGATGTGGGATACGCTCAGGACGTCGGACTCAGCCAACGTTCGATCGCCTCGGTCAGCACCGCCTCGTCGATGATGGGCTTGGTGACGTAGTCGTTGAAACCCGCCGCGAGGTACTTTTCCCGGTCTCCGGCCATCGCGTGAGCCGTGAGGGCGATGACGGGCCTCTCCTTGAGCACCTCGTTCCCACGGATCCACGCAAGGACCTCGGTACCGTCCATCTCGGGCAGGGAGATGTCCAGCAGAATCAGGTCAGGATTGTCGCCCTCGAGGCCGGCCACCGCCTCCACTCCCGTCTCGTACTCGGAGATCTCGTACCTGTCCTCCAGCAGAGCCTGGACCAGGAGTCGGTTGTCGGGATTGTCCTCGACGACGGCGATACGCGCTCTCATGACGTGATTCCTCGTTCGACGGCCTCCAGGGCCGTACATGTACGACGGAACGCCTCTTCCAGCATGGGCATGAGGCTTCGCACAGCCTCCAGGTCCCCGCGGGCGGCGGCGCCTTCCATCTCCAGCGCGATGCGGCGGACCTCCTCGCCACCCACGTTGGCGGCGCTGGATTTCAGGGAGTGGGCTCCTCTCTCCGCCTCCTGGGCGTCGTTTCCCTCCACGCCCGCGCGGATCTGTTGCACGCGCGCCGGGGAGTTGGCGAGGAAGAGCTTGGCCATCTGTCCCACGAGTTTGTCTCCGCCCCATTCGCGGAGTCGTGCGATGGCGTTGGGGTCGATGCCTTCCGGATCCGTCATGTGCCTCTCTCGGGTGGCGGGCGGCCCTCCCCGACACGTTGGGGGGGGCGCGAAGGAATCGGGATCAGTCTAGCCCACCGGAGGGCGAGCAGCAATCGCAGAAAGGCCGGTTCCCGAGCCCGCCGGCCCCGTTCCCGCTCCGTCCCTTCAGATGAGAGCCTTCCAGAGCGAGCGCACTCCTTCGGCGGCGCCCCCTTCGTGGCGGAACACGGAGGAGCCCGCCACGAGGACCGTGGCGCCGGCCCGGGCGACGCGCGCGGCGTTGTCCGCGTCGATGCCTCCGTCCACCTCGAGCTCCGCGCTCGACCCGATCTCGTCCAGGAGCCGGCGCGCCCGCTCGAGCTTGGGGGTGGTGGAGAGAATGTAGCCCTGGCCTCCGAAGCCGGGATGCACCGACATGACCAGCAGGAGGTCGAGCTCTCCGAGCACGCCCTCGACCGAGTCGAGCGGCGTGTCCGGATTCAGGGCCACGCCGGGGAGAGCGCCAAGCTCGCGGACGGCCCGAAGCGTGCCCGCGAGGTCCCGGCACACTTCCTGATGGACGGTGATGCGATCGGCGCCCGCGCGCGCGAAGGCTTCGAGGTAGCGTTCCGGGCTCTCGATCATGAGGTGGACGTCGATCGGGAGCTCGGTGGAGCGGCGCACCGCTTCGGTGATCGCGGGCCCGAGGGTCAGGTTCGGCACGAAGTGGCCGTCCATGACATCGACGTGGATCCAGGAGGCTCCGCCGGCCTCGGCCGCGCGAACCTCCTCCCCGAGACGGGCGAAGTCGCTCGCCAGGATGGAGGCGGCGATCTTCACGAGCCTCTCCGCAGCTCGCGCACGCCGTCGGAGCCCGCCAGCAGCGCCACGTCGGCCATGCCGAGGAAGAGGCCGCACTCGATGATGCCCGCGCGAGCCTGCAACGTCCGCTCCAGGCCCCGAGGATCGTCGATCCCCTCCGGGAACCGGCAGTCCAGGATGACGTTGCCGTTGTCGCTCTTGAGCGGCGATCCGTCGTCGAAGCGGCGGAGCGAGACCTGAGCACCGAGCGAGGCGAGTAAGTCCTTGTGGGCCATCCAGTTCCAGTCTACGACCTCGAGCGGAAGCGGAGACCGGGTGCCCAGGCGGGTCACGGCCTTGGAGTCGTCGGCGATGATGACGAACCGATCCGACGCCTGGGCAACCATCTTCTCCCGCAGGAGCGCGCCCCCCATCCCCTTGATGAGATCGAGGGCCGGCGTGACCTCGTCCGCGCCGTCCACCGTGAGGTCGAGGCGGGGATGCTCGGCGAGGGTGGTCAGGGCGATGCCCGCCTCACGAGCCGTCCGGTCCGTGCGGATGGAAGTGGCCACGCAGACGACGTCGAGACCGTCCGCCACCGCGCGTCCGAGGAGCTCGAGGAAGTGGTGGGCCGTGCTGCCCGTCCCGAGGCCGAGGACCATACCGTCCTCGACGTACTCCAGAGCCCGCCGCGCGGCCTCTCTCTTGAGGGCTTCGGCATCGCGGGCAGCGGCATCGGTCATGGGCTGGGACCTCCGGCGGGATCGTGGTGGGCTCGGCCGCCGGGAATGTACCCGAGGCGGATGGGAGGGTCCAGGGAGCTCCCCGGCGCGTGAGCGCTTGACAGGCCGGGAGCGGCGGCGGTTCCCTTGTGGACCCGATCCGCCACTGGAGCGTGCATCGCCGGCGTTCGCACAGGGAGAGGACGCATGATCATCGTGACCCGCAAGGGCGTGACGCAGGCCGAGTTGGACCACATCCGGGAGCGGGTGGAGGCGGCCGGCCTGCGCACGCACGTGTCCCGGGGGGAGCACCGGACGATCATCGGCTGCGTCGGAGACGAGGAGGCCCTGAGGGACCTCCCCCTT
>CAZFIS010000096.1:0-14819 GCA_964519125.1 uncultured Gemmatimonadaceae bacterium
AGGGGGATGCATGAGCGTCGACCCCAACGACCTCGACAGGGCTCTCGACAAGATCGTGCCCCGTCTCCGCGAGATGGCCCTCGATGCGCTCAACGGCACCGCCGAAACACGCCGCACGGCCGTCGTCATCGGAGACGGTGGCCGAGGCGAAGGAAAGGCTTCGGTCGTATGGGAGCCTCACGGAGAGCGCCGGGCGACTGGGAAGGAAGTCGAGCCCGATGCCGAGCACGAGGTGCTGCTCGTCGTTCTCTCCAAGAGCCTGGCTCAACGGTCCGGGCTGGACACATCCCCGGACCCGCCCGCGGACCTGTGCGTCTGGGACCCGACCACCGGGATCCGGCACTGCACCACGCTGTGAGGCCCGCCTAGCGGGTCGGAGCCGCCACGAGCGCCTCGAACCGGGGATCGCCGGCGAGGGGCGCGAGGATGCGTTGTCGATCGAGGCTCCCCGCCACGCCAGGGAACTCGGCGACGTAGCGGCGGAGCTCGGCCAGCGCGGCGTCTCGCTCCCCGAGGAGCAGCCACACTCCCGCCGCCGTCACGTGCACGAAGCCCCGGGCCCCGAGCGAAGTGAGCTCCAGGATCGTCCGGGCGCCGGCGGTGTCGCCCGCCTGCGCGTGCACCGCGGCCGTCAGGGCCTCTAGGTGGGGCCTGAAGGGGCCGCGGAACGGTCTCGGGGTGTCGGTCAGCGCCGCGTCGACGAGCCCCCGGGCCATCGCGGTGTCCGGGGGAGCTCCGCCCCATCCCATGAGCATCAGCAGACAGACCCGGTAGGTCGATTCGGACGGGAACCTGCGCCCTCCTTCGTCGCACCAGCGACGGGCCTCGCCGTCCCTGGAGAGCTGGAAGGACAGGTCGAAGAGCTCGCCCAGCAGCTCGTTGGACTCGCTGAGGTACGCATCATGCTCGTACGCATCCTCGGCCACCGTGAGCGCGTCGTCGAGCCGCCCCTGCGCCCGCTGGACGAGCGCCAGGTGATAGCGCACTTCGGCGCGGTTGCGGTGGTGCGCCTGCGCGCTGCGCAGGTCCGCTTCGGCATGGGCCAGCAGGCCCTCCCGGTCGACGCCCGCCGACGTGTCGATGGTCGCGAGCTCATACGCAGAAAGCCCTCGCAACGCGAGCGCCTCCGGATGGTCGGGTGAACGGGCAAGGGCGGCCGTCGCGTATTCACGGCTTCTCCCGAGCGAGCGGAGCGCGGCGGGGCGGTCGTTGGTGAGCAGCACGATGGAGCGGTCACGGGCCACGCGACTCCGCTCGATGAGCGGCTCCGGCCACGCACGATCGCGATTCGCCGCGGCGCCGAGCAGACTGTCCGCCCGATCGAGCGAGCGTATGGCGCCGTCCACGTCGCGCGCGCCGAGGTGGCGGCGGTATAGCGTCAGCTCGTCCTGGGCCTGCCGCAACAGGAGCAGCGCGCTCGAGTCCTGCACCGGGGAATCCAGGAGTGATCCGGGCCCGATCCGCCCGAGCGCCTCGCGGAGCTTCGTCTCCAGGCTGTCCGTGAGCGCCTCGAACGTCTCGTCGCCGGACGGCACCACGCCGACCGCCGAGATGGACGAGACCTGTCGCTCGGGGCGTCCCTCGAGGATCCGGAACGTGATCCGGAACGTGTCCCGCCACCGCTCCGCGGTCGATGGAATCAGGGTCTCCACTCCGAGCATCGAAGCGAGGCTGTCCGTGGGAGCTCCGGTCGCCGCGATCGCTTCTGTTTGGCTCGGCGCGCGCACCACGAGGTCGGGGCTGCTCGCGAGGCGGTCCGTGAGGCGATGCACGAGGCTCCGGGCGACGCGCCTGGTCTCGGCGTCCTCCGTGAGAATGACGGGCGGCATCAGGGCTACCCCGGCCTGCACCACGGGGCGGGACGCCCACAGCGATCGGGGCGCGGCGGCGGACGCGGGCGGCCACAGCACCGCAGCCAGTCCGATGCACCCGCTCGAGACGAGCACGACCGAGAGCGCCGTGATCAGCCGCCGCCGCCGAGGGGGTGCGTCGGCCTCGGGCGGCGCCTTCGCGTCCGGTACCACCTGGAACATCCACGAGAGTAGCAGCGCCATCGGAAACGCCGCGATGGCCAGGATCGTGACGGCCGACCCGACCCTCTGCGCGGCCCCCGCGTCCACTCCGAGGTAACCGACAACGTTCGGTATGGCTTCGATGGCGAACCACGCGCCTCCCGCGTACGCGACACACACAGTGGGTACGCGGCGGCGACTCGTCTCGCGCCACACACGGAAGAGAAGGCCCTTGCCAGGCATGCCAGGATCCTCCCGGCCGGGACAGGGCGGCCGAACGGGGGGCTGAAGCCCAAGATAGGGCTGGTGCGCGAAGGAAGCCACATCTGCGTAGGGTAACCGCCACCACCATCCTTGAACTTCCACCCACGCTCTCCTGTATTCTGTGACACGGTAACGACCTCATGAACAGGAGAAGGTCATGCGAAAGACGTCGATGTTCGCGGTGGCGCTGGCGCTCGCGTCCGCCTCCGTGATGCTGCCCCGCGGCGTACGAGCGCAAGCGAGCACGCAAGCCATCAGCGAGACGCGGATGGCGGGCGCGTTCTCGGTGACGCTCAAGGTGCTGCCCGCCGAGTCGTTCGCCGGCGCGGACGCCGAGATGACGAGAGACGGCGGCGCTCCGGCGAACATGGTCAAGGGTCCCGAGCATCCCGATCACCACATGGTCGCGTTTCTGACGCACGACGGGAAACCCGTGGAGAGCGCGACCGTCGCGATCAGGTACCGCAGGACCAGCCCGAATCCGACGAAGTGGATGAGGCTCCCGGTGGCGCGCATGCACGTCGCGGGCAAAGGCCTCGAGACGACCCACTTCGGCAACAACGTGAAGTTGTCGCCGGGCGACTACTCGGTGCGCGTCTCGGTGAACCGGAGCAAGCCGGCGCTCTTCCACATCACGATCCCCACGTCGAAGTAAGGACGCCGCCCGGACGGCAGCCGCTCCCGGCAGGTCCAATCCCTGCTCCATCCGGGCCCGGAGCAACCTCCTCTCGGCTTAGGCGCATCCCATTCAACAACCGCGATCGTCCCGCCGGGAGGAGGCCATGCTCGACATCTTGAAGCAGGATCTTCGCTACGCCCTGCGCACCCTCGGGAGGAGTCCCGGGTTCGCGATCGTCATGGTCCTCACCCTGGCGCTGGGGATCGGCGCCAACACGGCGATCTTCTCCGTGGTCGAGAGCGTCCTGCTCAAGCCCCTGCCCTACCCGCACGACAATCAGCTCGTGCAGTTGGAAAGCACGGGGGGGTTCGGCACCGTGGCGCACGTGCGCATGGCCCTGTCCAATCAGGAGGTTCAGGACGCGAGCGGGATGCACGGCGATTTCAGCGCCGTCGCGGCGTACACGGAAGGGCGCTACAACCTCACGGGCGCCGGCGAGCCCCGGGAGGTCCAGGCAGGGCTCGTCTCGCCGTCCCTCTTCCAGGTTCTCGGCATTCGACCGGCGCTCGGTCGCGCGCTGGCCCCGTCCGAGACGCACGAGCCGGTCGTCGTGCTCAGCCATGCGCTCTGGACCCAGATCTTCGGCAGCGACCCGAACGCCGTCGGCCGCCAGGTCATGCTCGACGATCGGAGCTACACCGTCGTCGGGGTCATGCCCGCGGGCTTCGCCTTCCCCGACGAGGCCACCCAGCTCTGGGCCCCCCTCGGTCTCGCCTTCGAGGCACAGCCCCAGATGGAGACGGACCCGGGCTTTCACGCATTGAGCACGATAGCCCGCCTCCGCGACGGGATCGATCTGAAGCGACTCGCGTCCGATCTGGCCGTGGTGGCCGCCCGCAGGACCGCGGGTACCGGCAAGGCCGCAGCGGAGAATGCGGGTCCCGGCAAGGTTGCCGCAGGGAAGGCAGGTCCTGACAAGGCCGGAGCGGGACCCGGGCAGCCGGGCGGAGGCGGCGAACGTCGCGTCGTGATCCAGGGAGGTCCGCCACCTGGCGGAGGCGGCGCGGGGGGCTTCGAGGTGCATACACTCCAGAAGACGCAACCCCCGGGATTCGAGGTGACGCGCCTGCGCGACCAGGTGATCGGAGATGCCCGCACACCGCTCTTCATCCTCCTGGCGGTGGTCTGCTTCGTCCTGATCATCGCGTGCGTCAACGCCGCCAACCTCCTCCTGGCCCGCTCCAGCGCACGCCAACGGGAGCTCGCCGTCCGCCGGGCGCTCGGCGCCGGGCGGGCGCGCCTCGTCCGGCAGTTCCTGACCGAGAGCGTCCTCCTGGGTCTCGCGGGGGGCGCCGTGGGCGTGGTGTTCGCGGAGATCGGCCTGTCGGCGATCCTCGCGGCCTGGCCCGCGGTGCTGCCGAGAAGCCAGGCGATCGGACTGGACGGATCCACGCTCGCGTTCGCGTTCGTGGTCTCGCTGGTGACGGGCGTCGCGTTCGGGCTCGCCCCGGCGCTTCGCTCGAGTTCCGCCGAGCTCGAGGCCTCCCTGCGCGAGGGGAGCTCGAGCGTCACGGCCGGCCCCGGACGCCACCGACTCCAGCGTGGGCTGGTCGCCGCCGAGATCGCGCTGGCGCTCGTGGTGCTCACGGGCGCGGGCCTTCTGGTGCGCAGCTTCGTGCGCCTCAACGAGATCGATCCGGGCTACGACACCCACGGCGTTCTCGCGGCGCGGATCCGGCTCACGCCTTCCCGGTACCAGGACAAGGCCGCCGAGCTCGGCTTCTTCCAGAACGTGGTCCAGGAGCTCGACCGGCGGCCGGCGGTGGAGGGAGCGTCGGTGTCGCGCACGCTTCCCATGAGCGGACAGATCCAGATCCTGGGAATGGATCCGCGCACCGTGCGGCCGGACGATCCCGAGCCGTTCCTCGCCATCGGTCTGGGGGTGGTCGGACCCGACTTCTTCCGCGCGCTGCACGTCCCGCTGCTCGCGGGACGCTCCTTCACGGACCAGGACCGTCAGGGCGCCCAGCCGGTCGCCGTCATCAACGAGGCCCTGGCGAAGCGGCTGTGGCCCGGGCAGAACCCGATCGGCCAGTCCATCCCCATGCGGATCCCGGGAGGGTCGAGCCCGGAGCGCGCCGACGTGTCCGTCGTCGGCGAAATCGGCGACCTGCACTATGCGTCGCTCACCGATCCCGTGAAGCCGGAGCTCTACCTTCCCTTCGCGCAGGCCGGGGGCGGCACCGACCGCGGTGCGTGGATCGTCGCCCGCGCCGCGCACGATCCTCTGGCCCTGGCCACGGCCGTACGGCAGGCGGTGCGGGCGATCGACCCCGAACAGCCGGTCGCCACCCTGACCACGCTGACCGAGATGGTCAGCCGGTCGACCGCGTCCAGGCGCTTCAACATGACGTTGGTGAGCCTGTTCGCGCTGCTCGCCCTCGGCCTCGCCGTGGTCGGCATCTACGGGGTCACGGCCTACACGGTCGAGCAGCGCACGCAGGAGATCGGTGTGCGCGTCGCGCTCGGGGCGGCACGCCGGGACGTACTCCGCCTGCTGCTGGTCGAGACGGCCGTGATCGCCGCCATCGGCATAGGCGTCGGTCTGCTGGGAGCGCTCGGAGCCACGCGCGTACTGGCGAGCTTGCTCTACGACGTCTCCACCACGGACGGAGTGACCTTCACCCTCACGGCCCTGGCGCTCGCGGCGGCCGCCCTCCTGGCCGCGCTGGTTCCCGCGCTGAGGGCCGCGCGCATCGATCCGGTCGAAGCCCTCAAGTACGAGTGAGTGCCGCCGGCGATTGGCGGCGATCCACGCGAGGCGTAGGTTTCGAGAGGTCGGAGGCGCGGGCCCGCACGATGTGCAGCCGCCCGACCCTCCGCTCTTCGTGACCCCTTTCCTGCCCTCCCCGTTTCAACGAGGCCCGCATGGACTTCGCTCTTACCGATGAGCAGCGCCTGTGGCAGGAGACGGTCCACGACTTCTGTGAGAAGGAGATCCGGCCGAGCGCGGCCGCGCTCGACGCGGAAGCCCGGTTCAACCACGAAGCCGTGCCCAAGCTGGCGGCGCTCGGTCTGTTGGGGCTCGGGATCCCGGAGGAGTTCGGCGGCGCCGGGACGGAGGCCCTCACCGCCGCGCTGGCCATCGAGGAGCTGGGGTGGGCGTGCGGCGGGACCGGGCTGTCCGTGGCGGCGCACGGCGGGCTGTGCGCGGCGAGTATCACGGCTTTCGGCACGGACGAGCAAAAGCGGCGTTGGCTCCCCGACCTCGCCGACGGCGAGCACGGTCTTGGATCTCTCGCGCTCACCGAGCCCGGCGCCGGATCCGACCTGGCCGGCGGCGTCCAGACGCGCGCCGTCCTCGACGGCGACACGTGGGTCGTCACCGGGCACAAGGCCTGGATCACCAACGCGAGCCTCGCTCCGCTCATCGTCTGCCTGTGCCGAACCGATCCGGACGCGGGCAGCCGGGCTCTGAGCATGATCGTCGTCCCCACCGACGCGGAAGGTGTGCACGTGCATCCCCACGAGAAGAAGATGGGCATGCGCGCCTCGCCGACGCACGCGATCGACTTCGAGGACGTGCGCGTCCCGGCCGATCATCTCCTGGGCAAGCGCGGACGGGGGCTGCATCAGACGCTCAAGATCCTCGACGGGGGACGCATCGGCATCGGCGCGCTCGCCCTGGGTCTGGGTCGCGCGGCAATGGAGGCGGCGGTGCGGTACGCGAGTGAACGGCAGGCGTTCGGCGGCCCGCTCGCTTCCCACCAGGCTGTTCAATTCATGCTCGCCGATGCGGCGACCCGCCTCGACGCCGCCCGCCTGCTCGTCCACCGCGCGGCGTGGCTGGAGGACCTGGGACGTCCCTGTACGCGAGAGGCGGCCATGGGCAAGCTCCAGGCGACCGAGACGGCAGAGAGGGTCTGCCGCGACGCGATCCAGATCTTCGGAGGGTACGGCTACAGCTCCGAGTATCCGGTCGAGCGGATGTACCGGGACGCGCGGCTGCTCACGATCGGCGAAGGCACGAGCGAGGTTCAGCGCATGGTGATCGCCAGGGGGTTGCTCGACCTCGCGTGAGGAGACGGAGGTGCCGGCCGCGTGTCGACCCGCTTCGAGCGGGCCACGTGGCCGGCACCTCACCTCACTTCGCCTTCCACGTATCGTTCGTCGTGTCGGCGTCCATCCAGATGCCGCCGTCCAGCGTCACGGATTCGAGCGTCTTGCCGGTGCGCACCCTCACGCTGGTCTTGCGGGAGTCGGCCTTCCAGATGGCCGGTGTCTCGTGCACCGTGTCGACGCTGCCGTCCCGGTAGCGCAGCACGAGGTTCACGGGAGCATCCATCCCGCCGACGTTCACCAGATCCACCGTATATCCCCCGGACGACCCGTGCGCGCCCGTCACGCCCAGGTCGATGTATCCGTTGCTGAAGTACCAGTTGGTCCAGAACCAATCGAGATCCTTCTTCGACACGTTGTCGAACGTGTAGAAGAAGTCCCACGGCGACGGGTGCTTGCCGTTCCACCGCTCCATGTAGGCGTGCAGGCACTCGGCGAACAGCTTGTCGCCGAGCAAGTCCTTCATGGCCAGGTAGCCGAGCGAGGCCTTCCCGTACGCGTTGTCCCCGTACGAGACCCCGTTGAGCGCATCGGCCGGCGTGATGATCGGCAGGTCCGAGAGCGGCGACGGGTTGTGGATCCACCGGTTCACGCGGAACCGCTGGTAGAACGCGTCCTCCCTGGCCTTGCCGATGTCGGCCACGTTGATGAGGTACTCGAACGTCGTCGCCCACCCCTCGTCCATGAACGCGTAGCGGGTTTCGTCGATGCCCATGTAGAACGGCATGTAGGTGTGGGCGATCTCGTGCTCGGCCACGAGCCGCGACATGCCGGTATCCGGGTACGACCCATCGTTGGCCATCATCGGGTACTCCATTCCCGCCCCACCCTCGAACTCCGTCGTCTTGCTGTACGGGTAGGGAACGCCGGGCCAGTTGCGCGATAGCCAGTAGAGCGCGTGCCGCCCGAAGTGCACCATGTGGTGGAAGTCCGACGCCGTGTCGTTGTAGGCCGCCTGCACGCTGGCGCGCCGGCCGGTCTTCGGATCGACCACAACGCTCGACGCGTCCCAGTCGTAGTGGTCGCTCAAGCCGAACGCCACGTCGGGAACGTGCTCGGCCGTGAAGTGCCAGACGTTGAGCGGATGGTCCGTGGTGACGCCACCGCGCGCCAACTCGTCCACCGTCGCGACGTGGATGATCTCGTCGGTGGAGAGCGACGACTCGTACCGCTTCAGGTAGGTGGGCTCGAGAACGTGGGCCGCGTCGGTGAGCGTGCCGGTGCCCCACACGAGAAATCCGGGCGGAACCTGCACTGAGACGTCGAAGTCGCAGAAGTCGTTGTAGAACTCGTGCCCCGAGTGGTCCATCATGTCCCACCCGTTCGTGTCGTCGTACACGGCCACGCGCGGGAAGAAGTAGGCAAGGAAGTACGTCGTCGAGTCGATCATCCCCTCGCGGCCCGCCTGCTTCGAGACGTCGTAGTGCCAGGTGAGGGCGAGCTGCACGGAATCATGCGGCATGAGGGGCTCGGGAAGCCGGACGGGCTGCCAGGTGAAGAAGCGCGGACCCCGCCGCCGAGAGGAGGAGCCCCCCGCGCTCCCCCATGGCGCCGGGTGCCCGTCCACGCTGAACGCGTCGATGTGCTCACCCGACGTGAGGAAGTCGGGCGACGTGCCCCCGTCCCTCGGTGCCCCGGGCTTATGGTAGTTCTGGAAGAGCTTGATGACGAGTCCTGGCAGGGTATCCGGGCTGTTGTTGACGTAGGTGATCCGCTCCGTGCCGGCGATGCGCCGGTCCGGGGGCATGGCGGTGACGGTGATCTTGTACCGGGCATGGTTCTCCCAGTAGGCCGGACCCGGCCTGCCAGTCAGCGTTCGGGTGCCCTGCGCGACGGCGTGCTTGACGTTGCGGGGCATGTACAGCGACTGGGCGGCGGCCGGAGCGGCCGACACGCCCGCAACCAGGAGCGCCAGCGCGGCCGACGTCGTGGAGATGGCCCGCTTCGAAGCGGAAAGGGCAGTGCTCATCGGATCGTCACTCGGAGCATGAGGAAGTCGGGGAAAGAGTAGCAGTAGAGCCATCGTGCCGATCGGTCAAGCCGCTCTCCCACCTACTCCGCGGAGAGCGCTCTCGTCGGATCCACGCTCGCCGCCCGTCGTGCCGGGAGATAGCTCGCCAGCAAGGCGGCTCCCACGAGGATGCCGACCGCCGTCACGGTGAAGCCGGCCGGGAGGCTCGCGCTCATGAGGCTCAAGGCCGAGAAGACGGCCCGCCGGATGAGAATGGCCAGCGGCACGCCCGCGGCCAGGCCGATCGCCGTGAGGGTCAGGCCCCGTCGTGTAAGGCTTCCCACCACCTGGCCAGCGCGGGCGCCCAGGGCCATCCGGATACCGATCTCCCGACGCTCCTGAACGACCGAATGGGCCATCACCCCGTAGATCCCCAGGGCCGACAGGGCCATGGCCAGCAGGCCCAGCCCGAACACGAAGTTCTCGATGAAGTAGATCGCGGCCATCTGCGTGTGGATGTACTCGTTCAGCGTCGCGAACGCGCTGATGGGCTGGTCGGGATCCACCGACCAGACCGCGCGTCGAACGTCGGCCGTCATCGATGCAGGTGCACCGGCCGTGCGCAGCGCGAAGCTGGGAGCCCGGACCGGGTACTGCTCCGCGGGGAGATAGACCTCCGCGTCTCTCAGGCCGCCCAGGGGAACGCGGTTCTGCGTGATGTTGGCCACGACGCCGACGATCTCGCGAGGCTTTCCGAGCACGTCGATCCGCTTCCCGAGCGGCTCCTCCCCGGGCAAGAACCGGCGCACGAACTCCTGGCTCACCACGACGACGGGGGAGGTCCCAGCCCGATCCGACTCCGCGAGGAGCCTGCCGGTGCGAAGGGGGACCTCCATGGTCGGGAAGTAGTCCGGGTTCACGGCCTGCCATAAGACGCGAGGGCGCTCGGTCTCCGGCAACGTCTCGTGGCCGATCACCTGGAACGAAGTCCGGGGGTTCTGCATGCTTCTCGGGAGCGAGGACATCTCGGCCACCCCCTCAACGCCCGGCGTCGCCTTCATGGTACGCAGCATGTCCGCTTGTACGGTCCGGAGCTCGTCCGGCCCTCCGTACTTGTATTCGGCGAAGGCAAGGCGGAACGTGAGCAGCCCGTCTGGCGCGAAGCCGGGCGGCCTGTTCACGACGGCGTTCATGGCACCGCCCAGGAAGCCGGCCCCGGTCAGCAGAGCCAGGGCTACGGCCACCTGCCCGACGACGAAGACGCTCCGGACACGCTTTCTCGTCCGGGACGACGTGCCCCCGCGACTTCCATCGTCGATGGACGAGCGCAGATCTCCCCGCAGGGCGTAGAGCGCCGGCGCGAGGCCGAAGGCTATGCCTACCGCGACCGCGATCGCCACCGTGGCGAGCAACGTCGGAACGTCCAGAGTGGGCATCAGCGAGCGAGGAAGCACCGACGGCAACGCGGCACGCAGCGCCCTCACCACATACAGCGCGAACACGATACCCAGGACACCACCCGTGACCGACAGGACGACGCTCTCCGTCAGCATCTGGCGGAGGATCCGGCCGCGCCCGGCCCCGAGCGCGACCCGCACGGCGATCTCCTTCATGCGGATCTCGGCTCGGCCGAGAAGGAGGTTCGCCACGTTCGCACCGGCGATGGCGACGCCGAAGAGAGAGACGGCGATCAGCACGAAGATGAGCTTCGTGTCGGTGGGTCCCGGAAACGAGGAACGAAACGGCTGGACCAGAACGCCCCAATCCCGGTCGGCATCGGGGTACTCCGCCTCCAGGCGGCGGGCCAGGCCCCCGACCTGTGCCTGCGCCTGCGCCACGCCGACACCGGGCTTCAGACGCCCGACGACCGTCCACACCCTGGACGCACGGTCGTCCATTCCGCTCAGGTCCGTGGGACGGAACGCCTGCACGCCTGCCGGGAGCATCTCGAAGCCCTTTGGCATGACGCCGATGATCGTGGTGGGCGTCCCGTCCAGGATGAGCGTGCGTCCGAGCACGTTCGGATCGGCGGCAAGATGCTGTTGCCAATACGGATACGTGATGACCACCACGTGCCCGGCGCCGTTGGCTCCCTCCCCCACCCTGAATCCCCTCCCCAGAGCGGGTCGCACGCGGAGCACGTCGAGGAGATTGGGTGTCCCGACGGCCACCTGAATCGCCTCGGGCTCGTCCACGCCCGTGACATCGACCGTCGTCAGGTCGTACGCGGCCATGCTGCTGAACGTGGTAGCACCCTCACGCCAGTCACGGAAGTTCGGAGCCGAGACGCCCACCGAGTTGTCGCGTGACTTCCCGTGCTGAAGCTGCTCCAGCAGGATCAGGCCCTTCTGATCACCGAACGGAAGCGGATGAAGCCAGAAGGAGCTCGCCAACGCCAACATCGCGGTGCTCGCGGCGATGCCCAGCGCGAGAGACAGGGCCGCTACGAGCGAGACGACCGGATTCTTCGTCAACATCCGCCACCCGAAACGTGCGTCCTGCAGCAAACTGAACATGGGGTCTCCGCGCTTCCCGTCCACGTAGCCAACGAGGAACCCTACGTCGGCGTTTCTCGCGCGGTTTCGGCGCTCAGCCGCCCTTGCCCCTCCAGCGTCTCGCCGGCCCCCTCCCCCTTCCCGGCCCCCCTCGTCGCGAGGGCTCGAGACCGTCGTGCGCATCCTGCAGAGTGGACGGCAGGAGCTGTCCCGAGAAGCAGCCCAGCGTGTACGGATATTCGCGCGTGAGGTGGTAGGCGTACTCGTAGGTGCGCCCGTCCGCGACGACCTGCCCGTGCCGGCCGTGGCACGCGTCGAGGTCCGCGTCGGTGACCCAGGCTCCGTTCGCGTCCTTCAATCCGAGGATGGGGAAGCCGTCCAGCGCCCACCCCACCACCTCGTCGGTGTCCACGCCCGGAAGGCACGGCGACGCGTTGTGGTAGTGGTACTGGGCGTTGACCTGGGGATGGCCGTCGCAGTCGTCCTGGATCTCATGGGCCGCGGCGTCCCTGCCGGCGTCGTCGAGCGCGCTGTAGAAGGCCACCCCCGTCAGGGTGAACCCGATCATCCCCATCGGGAGGCAGCTCGCCTCCGCGGCGACGACGGGGTGGAGCGGGATCTCGAAGTCGAGGTGCTGCGCGCCCACGTGGTTGGGGTTCGTGTCGTAGCGGTACACGGAATCGCTGGGCGAGATCGGAAAGATCCCCGTGGGCTCCCTGACCGGGAGACCGTTCCCCTCGAACTGGAGCTCGCCGTCGCTCGGGGCCAGCGTGAAGGCCGCGTCCGGCCAGAGCATGCGGCCGCTCACGTGCGGCTTTTCCGTTGGGTCCCACGTGTCACCGTGGAACCACGGGCCATCGTGCCGGGCGCCTCCGGCCCTGAACGAGGTGCGACAGGCGTAGACGTTTCCCGATTCGGGATGGTCGGAGACGTGACCGTCGCCGAGAGGAAGGCTCTGGGCCCGCGCCGCGAGTGGCGCCCCGGTTGTGAGCAGCATGAACGCCGCGGCGACCGCGAGAGGCCGGCCGCGACAGTGCGGGTGCCGAACAGTCATCATCCGATCCGTCGTGGGAGGGTCGACCCATCGAGAAGGGCCTTTTGTCGGGGGACGTTCGCCGGAGCCGATCCGTTAAGAGGTCGAATCCGCGACACGGCGGAGGGTGAGCCGGCGGGAAAGTCGCGTCGCGCCTCTCCCCTCCGTAGCTTTTCAGCACGTGTGTTCCAACCATACGGAGAGCTCACCATGCCGCGCCCCTTCTGTCTGATCCTGGCGCTCGGGCTCCTGCCCGCCGCGCTGTCCGCCCAGTCCTCGCCGACGCGCCTCCTCCACCAGCCCGACGTCAGCGCCCGGTACGTCGCGTTCGCGTACGCGAGCGACATCTGGATCGCGCCACGCACGGGTGGAGAGGCGCGCCGCATCACGTCCTCCCCCACCGTGGAGAAGGACCCGCACTTCTCGCCCGACGGCACCTGGCTCGCGTTCACGGGCGAATACGGCGGAAACGACGACGTCTACATCGTGCCGGTGGCGGGCGGTGAGCCGCGCAGGCTGACGTGGCACCCGGGCCCGGACGACGTGCGTGGGTGGACGCCGGACGGGAAGAAGGTCGTCTTCGTCTCGACGCGCACGGGCGTGCCCGACGCCGAGCCGAAGCTCTGGACGGTGCCGATCACCGGTGGGCTGCCACAGCCGCTGCCCCTACCGCGGGCGCAGGCGGGCTCGATCTCCCCGGACGGCAAGTCGATCGCGTATCAGCTCGTCCGGCCGTGGGAGAGCGAGATGCGGAACTATCGGGGCGGCCAGAACCAGCCGATCCGCATCCTCGATCTGGCCAGCTACGCGATGCAGAAGCTGCCTTGGACGAACAGCCGGGACCAGCAGCCGGTGTGGCTCGGGAGCACGATCTACTTCATCTCCGATCGCGACTGGACCAACAACGTCTGGTCGTACGACACGCGCACCAAGGCCCTGAAGCAGATCACCCACTACTCCGACTACGAAGTCGAGAGCATCGGCGCCGGCGCGGGCGCGGTCGTCTACGAGCAGGCGGGCGACGTCCACCTCTACGACCCGACGACCGGAAGCGACACGAAGCTCGCCATCCGCGTCAGCGGCGATTTCCCGTGGGCGATGCCCCACGCGGTCGACGTGAGCAAGGACCTCACGAACCCGCAGCTCTCCCCGACCGGGGTACGGGCGCTCTTCGAGGCGCGGGGCGACGTGTATACCGTGCCCACCGGCAAGGGCACGTGGCGCGACCTCACCCGATCCTCCGGCGCCGCGGATCGGACGCCGATCTGGTCGCCCGACGGGAAAGAGATCGCGTGGTTCAGCGATGCCTCGGGTGAATACCGCCTCATGGTCGGCAACCAGGACGGTACTACGCCGCCGCGCGAGTACCGCCTCCAGAGCCCAACCCACTTCTATGCTCCTGCCTGGTCGCCCGACGGGAAGAGGATCCTGTTCAGCGACGCCGAGATGAACCTCTGGGTGCTGGATCTGGCGTCGGGCAAGGAGACCCACATCGACCAGGGCAACTACACCTGGCCGGACCGTGACATGGCCCCATCGTGGTCTCCCGATTCACGCTGGATCGCCTATACGAAACGCCTGAAGCGGTCGCAATTCCACGCGGTGTTCGTCTTCTCGGCGGCCGACGGTACCGTGCACCAGCTCACCGACGGGCTCTCGGACGCGATCGATCCGGCGTGGGACGCGAGCGGCAAGTACCTCCTCTTCCTGGCGTCCACCGACTTCGCGCTCAATACCGGGTGGCTCGACATGAGCTCCTACGACCGGCCGGTGCGCCGGGGCGTCTACCTGACGGTTCTCTCGAAGGCCGACCCCTCGCCGCTTCTCCCCGAGACGGGCGACGAGCCGGGTGCCACCGCGAAGAAGGGGGCCGACTCCGCGAGCGCGAAAGCCGAAGCGGACTCCGTTCACGTGCGCATCGACTTCGACGGGATCATGCAGCGCGTCCTCGCACTCGACGTCCCCACGCGGGACTACACCGAGCTCGAGACGGGCAAGCCCGGACAGTTCTTCTACCTGGAGCGGGTGCCGAACCGCGCCGACGTGCTGCACCGCTACGATCTGAAGGAGCGCAAGGAGATCACGTTCCTGCCGGCGGCGGCGGAGGGGTACGCGCTCTCCTTCGACGGCAAGAAGCTGCTCTACCAGGGTGCGTCGGGGAGTGGACGACCCGACAATCGGTGGGCTGTGGTCGACGCGACCGATTCGCCTCCTTCGAACGGCAAGGGCGCACTCGCCACGTCGGACCTGAAGATGGACCTCGACCCCATCGCCGAGTGGAAGCAGATCTTCGACGAGGCGTGGCGCATCGAGCGCGACTACCTGT
>CAZFIS010000097.1:0-14572 GCA_964519125.1 uncultured Gemmatimonadaceae bacterium
TACCACGACTCGTGCTTCTACGGACGCTACAACGGGATCTACGACGAGCAGCGCGAGCTCGTGCGCGCGAGCGGCGGCGAGCTCGTCGAGCTGGGGCGCAACCGGGAGAGCTCGTTCTGCTGCGGGGCGGGCGGCGGCAACTTCTGGCGCGAAGAGGCCGAGCCCCGTGTGTCGTGGAGCCGTGCCGGGGAGGTCATGGAGGCGGGTGCGCCGACGCTGGCGGTGTCGTGCCCCTTCTGCATGGCGATGCTCGAGGATGGGCTCAAAGCGCAGGACGGGTTCGAGGAGCGGCCTGTCCAGGTGCGGCACGTGGTGGAACTGGTGGCCGAAGCGATTGGCGAGGGCGCGGGGTCGTCCGCCGCGGGCGGCGCGGCGTAGCGGACTGCATGGCCTACCGACCCTGGGCGCCTCCTCCCACGGCCGTCGTGTCCCCGGTCGGCCAGGTTGCCCCGCCCGGGAAGACGACCTTCCCGCCCAGTTGGATCGCCAGCTGCGAGGCGTCCCAGTAGTCGGCCGCGCGGGTGACCTCCCCCCTTTGGATCTCGAACACGGTCACACCGCTGATCACTACGCTCTTGTTGGTCGCCATCGGGACGAGGTTGCCCATGGGGCGATCCTGCACCAGGGAGAGCGTCCACTCGGCCACGGCCGAGGTCGGACCGGCGTGCACCTCGCCCACGTCCATCGAGATGTTGGTGGCCCAGCTCTGCAGGCTCGTCAGGTGGCCGATGATTTCCTCGATCCCTTGATACTGCTGCTGCTGGGGGAAATCGTCGTAGACGGCGTCGGGACGGAAGAGGTCGAAGACAGCGGAGGTGTCGCCGGTTTGCCAGATCGCCATGATCTGGCGTGCGATCACCTCGTTCTGCTTCTGTGCCGCCGAGGATTGGGATGTGGTGCATGCCACCATGGCCAAGGTGGCGACCACGGAGAGGCGCGCGATGGCGCGGACGGTTCTCATGGCTGTTCGCTCCGCGTGTCCGCAGGGTCGGCCAGGGTGATGGCCACTCCCGTGCGGGTGAGGTGCAGGCGTGGCCGGATGGTGGGGACCTCGTGGCGCGCGAGCTCGCCCAACGCGTCCGTGACATGCTCGAACGCGGCGAGACGCTCGAGCGTCCGGATGGTCGGAAAGACCATGGGAAGCTCCCCCCGCCGATTGCGCTCGAGCGCGGCGAACGGCGTGAGCCACAGTGCCTCGGTCATCTCGCGCCGATGGACGCTCGAGCGCGCGTCCTCGGCGACGCGCGCGACGAAGAAGCGCGTGTCGTAGCGGTGGGGCTCGCTCTCGGGCGTGATCCAGTGGTCGATGTACTCGACCCCGCTCCCGTCCAGGCGACACCCGAGGGCGTCCAGGACCCCGGCGAAGCTCCGCCGCCCGTCGAGCAGCTCCTTGCGAAGAGACTCCGTGGCCGCGTCCACGGCGGCGGTCGGTGACGGCCCGCCGTCGGCGAGCCGGCCCACGAGGATCCCGGTCTCCTCGAAGGCTTCGCGGACCGCGGCCACGTAGTAGGCCATCGCCTCGGCCTCGTCTTCGACGCCGAGCCTCCGCGACGCCTGTCGGGGCGTGAGGCCGTCGGTTCTCTCGGCGAGCGCGGGGTCGCGGTCCTCGTCGTCGAGGCGGCCGCCCGGGAATACGTAGGCGCCGGGCACGAAGCGCGCATCGTGGCTCCGGCGGAGCAGGAGGACCTCCAGGGCGTGGTCCGCGTCACGCAGGAGCACGACCGTGGCCGCGGGGCGCGCGGCCACGGAAGCGGAGGTGGGGTGGGCGACCGCTTCCACGAATCCCCGGGGCAAGCGCTCGAACGGAAGCTCGAACCTGGACTCCGTCACGCCTCGGCGTCCAGCACGTGGACCTGACCGGCGAAGAGCTTGGCGAGGCGATCGATATCCTCGCGGGTCCCGTGTGGTTGGCCCCAGTGGATCGGCACGACGACGGACGCGCCGCAGGCTTCCGCGGCACGCGCAGCGTCCTCCACGCCCATCGTGTAGTGCCCGCCACAGGGGAGGAACGCAACCTCACAACGGATGCCGAACATGGCGGGGAGGAAGTCGGTGTCGCCCGCGTGATAGTAGGTGACGCCATCCAGCGAGAACACGTAGCCGAGCCAGCCGTGCTCCGGGAGGTGGAAGCGCTTGTCGGTGTTATGGGCCGGCACCGCGAGCACGTCCAATCCGTCGAGCTGGAGCATGTCGCCCGCGCGCATGAAATGGTCGGCGTCGCCGAGTTGCTTCTTCATGGTAGCCGGCGCAATCACCACGGTGCCCCTCGTCCTCACCCGCCCGATTCCTTCCTCGGAGAAGTTGTCGTAGTGAGGATGGGTGAGGAGGATGAAGTCCGCCGGGACGTCTTCTCCGACGTCCGGCGGGTCCACGTAGACCACGCGTCCGGCCCGCTGAACGCGGACGGACGAGGCCCGAAACCATGTGACACCGTCGAGCATGTCACTCATAGACTCCACCACCAGTGGCGGAAGGCGGCTCAACGTGCCAAGCTAACTGCCCGCGGCGAGGCGAAAAAGTGGCGTGAAGGCCGTGGGCCCGCGCCACTTTGGCAGAAATTCCTGCGGAAGGGGCACGAGTTCGGCTTTGCGGCTCGTGGCAAGGATCCTGCACCGGTGACCTTCGCTGCCCCTCGCGGACGGCGCCTGCGTCCCGAGCCAACGAACGCTCCGCTTAGACAGCGGAAGACGATACAGAGAGGATTCCATGGGAGAGCGCTTCACCCTACCGGTACTGCCCCTTCGAGACACGGTGGTCTACCCCGGTGTGGCCGTGCCCATCGCGGCGGGCCGACCCGGCACCGTGGAGGCCGTCCAGGAAGCGCTGGACGGCGACCGGCGACTCTTCGCCGTCGCCCAGAAGGAGAACGTCGACGAGCCTTCGTCCGAGGTGCTGTACACGATCGGAACCGTCGTGCGGATCATCCAGACGCACCGGGTGCGCGGCGGTGTCCAGCTCCTCGTCCAGGGCGAAGGGCGGGCCCAGGCGCTCTCCTACCAGAGCGAGGAGGGGCAGGGCATGTTGCGCGCCGCGCTCCTCCCCATGGAGCGGATGGCTCCGTCCAACGCGGCGGCGCCCGCGTTCCAGGCTCTGGACCGGGAGCTGAGGGATCGGGCGGCGGAGCTGGGGACGCGCCGTGGCGTACCCGCCGAGGCGTTGAATCAGCTCATCCAGGGCGTCGACGATCCGGGCGCGTTCGCCGACCTGGTGGCGTTCTACCTCGAGCTCGGCACGCAGGACAAGCAGCATCTCCTCGAGACGCTCGATGACGAGATGCGCATGCGGGCCGCCCTCGTGGCGGTGGAGCGCGAGCTGGCGCGCATCGACGCCCAGGAGGACATCCAGGCCAAGGTGCAGTCGGAGTTGGGCGAGCGGCAGCGCGAGATGCTGCTGCGCGAGCAGCTCAAGGCGATCCAGAAGGAACTGGGCGAGGAGGAGGAGCGCGACGACATCGAGGAGATGCGCCAGCGGTTGGGGGAGCTCGAGTTCACCGAGGAGCAGCGCTCTGAGGTGGACCGCGAGCTTCACCGGCTCGAGCGCACCAGCCCGCAGTCGGCCGAGTACCAGGTGATCCGCACCTATCTCGAGTGGATCACCGAGCTGCCCTGGAACGAGCGCACCGAAGACAAGATCGATCTGGCACGCGCCGAGGAGATCCTGGAGGAGGACCACCACGGCCTGGAGGACGTGAAGGACCGGGTCCTGGAGTTCCTTGCGGTCCGTAAGCTCCAGCTGGAGCGCGCGGAGGAAGAGGCCGAGGCCGAGGACGAGAGCGTCCGGACCGTGGAGGACCTCGACGAGGCCGTGGCGAAGAGCCGCGTGCCCAACGAGGACGACCGGGCCTTCTCGGGTCACGGGCCGATCCTGCTCTTCGTCGGCCCCCCCGGCGTCGGCAAGACGTCGATCGCCCAGTCGATCGCTCGATCGCTCGGGCGCAAGTACGTGAGAATCTCCCTCGGCGGCGCTCGTGACGAAGCCGACATCCGTGGACACCGACGCACCTACGTGGGCGCCATGCCGGGGCGGATCGTCCAGGGCATGCGCCAGGCCAAGACCAAGAACCCGGTCTTCCTCCTCGACGAGGTGGACAAGCTGGGCGTCTCGTTCCAGGGCGATCCCAGCTCCGCGCTGCTCGAGGTACTGGACCCGGCGCAGAACTCGACGTTCGTCGATCACTACCTGGGGATTCCGTTCGACCTGTCGGAGGTGCTCTTCATCGCCACCGCCAACTACCTGGATCGTATCCCCGGGCCGCTGCTCGACCGCATGGAGCGCGTCGACTTCGCGGGCTACACCGAGGACGAGAAGCTCCAAATCGCCAAGAAGTACCTCCTGCCGCGCCAGCGCGGGGAGAACAGCTTGACGGAAGACGAGCTCCAGATGACGGACGCGGCCATCCTCACGATCGTGCAGCAGCACACCCGCGAAGCCGGCGTACGCCAGCTCGAGCGGGAGCTCGGCAAGTTCGCGCGCAAGGTGGCCCGCAAGATCGCGGGCGGCCACACGGAGGGTGTGAACGCCACTCCGGAGGACGTGCGCGAACTGCTCGGTAGGCCCCGGGTCCACCCCGAGCACAAGGCCGCCGAGGACCAGATCGGCGTGGCCACGGGGATGTTCTACACGCCCATGGGCGGCGACATCATGTTCGTGGAGGCGAGCGTGATGCCCGGCGACGGTGGGCTCGTGCTCACGGGCCAGCTCGGCGACGTCATGAAGGAGTCGGGCCGTGCCGCGCTCTCGTACGCCAAGGCCCACTGGGACCGGCTCGGCATCGCCGAGGAGAGCCTCAAGGGGCGCGAGGTCCACATCCACGTGCCCGCGGGAGCCGTGCCCAAGGACGGACCGTCGGCGGGTATCACGATCGCGACCTCGCTCGTCTCGGCGTTGTCGGGGCGGAAGGTCCGCGCGGACCTGGCCATGACCGGCGAGCTGACCCTGACCGGCCGCGTGCTACCGATCGGAGGCCTCAAGGAGAAGATTCTGGGGGCGGTGAGGGCGGGAATTCGGGAGATCATCCTGCCGCAGGAGAACGAGGCGGACCTCGAGGACATTCCTGAGCCGGTCCAGGACATGCTCACGTTCCATCTCGTCGAGACACTCGACGAGGTGATGGCCGTGGCGCTCACCGGAGAGGCGCCGCACGCTACGAAAGGTCCGAAGCGGAGCCGGAGGGCGAAAGCGCCGAAGGCCGAGGAAGGGGTCGGAGCGGGCGCGAGAGCTTGAGCGCCGGAGGCTATGGCTCCACGACCACGCTTCCCGCCCTTCCCTCCTCGAGGCGTCCGATCGCGACGGCGACCGGCGAGCGGCCTTGGAGCGCGCCCAGGAGTTCGTCCGCGCGCTCGGGGGGCACGCACACGAGCAGGCCTCCGGACGTCTGAGCGTCGCACAGGACCGTGCGCAGCGTCGGGGGCACCGCGTCGCTCCACTCCACGTCGTCGGCCAGGTCGGCGAGGTTGCGGTTGGTACCACCCGGAACGTGACCGGCCGCGGCGAGCTCCATCGCCCCATCGAGCAGGGGCACGTCGCTCGCTCGCACCCGGGTGCGCACGCCCGACGCGCGCGCCAGGTTCCGCAGGTGCCCCAGGAGGCCGAACCCCGTGACGTCCGTGGCCGCGGTGGCGCCGGCGGAGCACATCGCTTCGGAGGCGCCCCGGTTGAGCATGGCCATGACCTCGACCGCACGGGCCACGACGTCGGAAGGTGCGGCGTCGGCCTTGACGGCCGTTGCGATGACACCCGAGCCGATCGGCTTCGTCAGGATCACGACGTCTCCGGGTCGAGCTCCCGCGTTGGTCACGATGCGCTCGGGATGGACCTCGCCGACGGTCACCAGGCCGAACTTCGGCTCCGGGTCGTCGATGGAGTGGCCTCCCAGCACGGGGATTCCGGCCTCCCGGCACGTGTCGCCCCCGCCCCGCAGGATTTCATCCAGTAACCCCTCGCCGAGCAAGGTGCGGGGGAAGGCGACCAGGTTGAGCGCGAAGAGCGGTACGGCGCCCATGGCGTAGATGTCCGACAAGGCGTTGGCCGCGCCGATGCGTCCGAAGTCGTAGGGATCGTCGACGATCGGGGAAAAGAAGTCCGTCGTCACGACGAGGGCGCGATCCGCGTCGAGACGGTACACGGCGGCATCGTCCCCCGTCTTCGAATCGACGAGGGCGTTCGGATCCTCGACCGGTGCCAGACGACGCAGAACCTGCGCCAGCTCGGCCATGCCGAGCTTACACGCTCAGCCGGAGCCGTGGCTGAGTTGGGACAGACGGATCCTGGGCCGCTGGTCTCTCGGCTCCTCGGACATCGCTACTCGTCGTCAGGGGTGAACGGACGGACGGACCCCGAATCGGATCAGGATCTCCGTGGATCGGAACTTGATATCGCCGGGTGCTTCGGTATACGCCGGCGTGAGATCGGCGCTGCGGCGGATCTCCGCGCGCGCCGACCACCGCCCCCCGATGAGGAGCGCAAGACCGGCGCCGGCTTCCCCCACGAGCACCTGAGCCTTGTCGTTGGCATAGGCAGGCCCGAGCCCCGGGGCGGTGCGCGTGTCGATATGCACGTCCACCCCGGGCCCCGCGTATCCGTAGACGCTCACCGGGCCCATCGTGAGCCGCGCAGTGGGCAGGAGAGCGGCGCTCAGGTAGTCCGTGCGGACGTCGCCCAGGAGGACGGCCCCGTTGCCGCCGGTGCCCAGCGGGAGACGGGCTCCGCGCTGCAGGTAGGCGGCCTCCGCCATGACACTCAGCCAACTCGGCCCCGCGGCCACGTCCGTGAACGCCCCGACCTCGATGCCGAGTCGGTGGCGGGCGTCCGGATGCGCCGCCCAGTCCTGCCAGGAGTCGGTGCGCCCGACGAAGCCGCCCACGACTCGGCTGCTCTGGGCGCGCGCGAGCGAAAGCGGAGCGGCGGCGGCGCACAGGGCGGCGGAAACAAGGAGGGTGCGGAGTGTACGCATCGACGGACCCGACCATGAGAGAGACGACCTGGAGCAATGTAGCGCCGCCCCCCGCGGGCTGCGAAGATACCCCCTTTCCGACCATGAGCACGCCGATCCCATCTCCGCGCAGGGAGTTCGAAGTCGAGATCTCCCGCCCCGAGCCCGAGATCAACCTCGCCCGCGCGGCGTTGTTGGTTGCGAAGGAGGAGTATCCCCAACTCTCCGTGGAGCAGTATCTGGCGCGTCTCGAGCAGCTCGCGGAGGAGGTGAAGGACCTCCTCGACGACGAGCACGCGCCTCTTGTCCTGTTGGACGAGCTGGGAGCGACGCTCTTCCGCAGGCACGGATTCGGCGGGAACCGCAAGGCCTACTACGACCCGCGCAACTCCTTCCTGAACGATGTTCTGGATCGTGGGCTCGGCATTCCGCTCACCCTGGGGATGGTGGTGCTGGAGGTGGGATGGCGCCTCGGCCTCCCGCTCGAGGGCGTGAACTTCCCCAGCCACTTCCTCGTGCGCTACACCGGCAGCGTGGTGCGTCTCCTGATCGATCCGTTCGACGCCGGCACCGTCCGCTTCGAGGACCAGGCTCAGGAGCTCCTCGACCGCGCGTATGGGGGCATGGTGCGCGTCCAAAGCTCCTTTTTGCGCGTGGCGGACCGACGCGACATGCTCGTGCGGCTCAACACGAACCTGAAGGGCGTCTACCTCAACGTCGGCGATCACGCGCGTGCGCTGGCGGCGGTGGAGCGCACGCTGCTCATCACGCCCTTGTCGCCCGCGGCGAACCGCTCCCGCGGCATGCTCCTGGTGCGCCTCGGCCGGCACGAGGAGGCCGTCGAGCAGCTCGAGGCCTACCTGCACGTGGCTCCGGGCTCGGCGGACGCCGGGCATGTCCAGGAAATGGTCGACGCCCTCAGGCAAGGGCGCCCGCCCGCCCCCGAGGACCTGGACGAGGAATGAGCCCGGGCTACGAGGCGGCCGTCGAGCGGGTCGCCCTCTACGATCGAGGTGACCGTGCGTGTCTCGTTGTGCGAGGGCGCGCGCCCCGGCAGATGCTGGACGGGATCGTCACGGGGACGCTGCCGTCGGTGCCGACGGTGCTCGACGCGGATGCGCGCAGCCTGTACGCCGGCCGTGCGTCGTATACGACCGTCCTCACCCCAAAGGGAAGGATGATCACGGACGGGCGGGTGCTGCTGCTCGGTTCGGAAGAAGCTGACGGGTTCGTTCTGGAACTGCCGGTCGCAGGGCGCGCCGGACTGGTAGCGGACCTGAGGAGGGTCCTGCCGCCGCGGATGGCGTCGTTCGAGGATGTCTCGGATGCCCGGGCCGTGCTGTCGGTCGTGGGGCCGGAGGCATCCGGACTGCTCTCCGAGCTGGCACTCGGGGGGCGTGTCGCTCCCGCGGCGCTTTCGGGCCTTGCCGAGGGAGAATGGCGGGCGGTGGGCGGCGGAGGCGAGGGTGGCGCCGCCGCGGGCGACGCGCTGGTCGTAATGCGGTGGGCGGACGTGTGGCCGGAGGCGTTCGACGTGCTCGGACCGGTGGAAGCCGTCGCGTCGTTGCGTGACGCACTGACGGCTGCCGGCATCCAACACGTTTCAGCCGAAACGTGGAACGTGCTGCGCGTCGAAGCCGGGAGGCCCGAGTTCGGGGTCGACATGGACGAGGACACGATTCCCGTCGAGGCCGGCATCCACGAGCGCGGGATCGATTACGGGAAGGGGTGCTACACAGGTCAGGAAGTCATCGTGCGCATCCGCGACCGCGGGCACGTCAACCGGACGATCGAGCTCGTGCGCCTGGGTGACGTAGAGCCTCCGGCGCGCGGCACGAAGCTGTTCGCGCACGGGTCCGACAAGCCTGTGGGCGCCGTCACGTCGGCTGTGCGCTCGCCGCGCGAAGGCGAGACCCTCGTGCTGGCCTACGTGCGGCGGGGGGTGGAGAGGCTCGGGTTGAAGCCGACGCGGTAGCGCTTCATCTCGCGGCGGCCGTAGCGGCGCGCACTCTGTCCGCCACGATCAGCGCCCCGTGCTCGCGACCGTTCTCGATGAAGATCTTGTTCGCGTTGTGTCCCGCGGCCAGCACGCCCGCGATGTACACGCCAGGAACATCGGTCCGCATCGTCTCCGGATCGTGCGTCGGGATGCCCGTCGCCGGGTCGATGCTCACGCCCAGCGTGTGCAGCAGTGTGGGGTCCGCTCTCCACCCCGTCATCGCGACCACGAAGTCGTTGGCGACTTCGGTGAGCTCGCCCGTCTCCTCGTGGCGCAGCACGACCGATCTGGGCTTGATCTCCGAGACGCGGTGCTTCCAGTGCATCTCGATCTCGCCCCGCTCGAGACGGTTCGTGATGTCGGGCACGACCCAGGGCTTCACACCCGAGTCGATCACATCCAGGAAGTGCACCATCTTCACGCGCGCGCCGTTCCGGAACATCTCGAGCGCGGACTCCACCGAGGAGTTGCCCGCACCCACCACGAGCACATCCTGATCGAAGTACGGGTAGGGCTCCCTGTAGTAGTGGTGCACCTTGGGCAGATCCTCTCCGGGAACGCCCAGGTAGTTGGGGTGGTGGAACGCCCCCAGCGCGATCACCACGGCTGCGGCCCCGTAGGTGTATTCGGAGCCGTCCGCCCGATGCGTGCGCACCGTGAAGTCCCCCTCCGATCCGGTGATCTCCTCGACTGCCTCGTACTGGTGCACGTCCATGCCCCAGTGGCTCACCACGAAGCGGTAGTATGCCAGGGCCTCGCGGCGCGTCGGCTTGTCCGTGGGAATCGTGAAGGGAACGTCTCCGATCTCCAGCATGCGCGCCGTGCTGAAGTACGTCATGTAGTACGGGTAGTTCAGCAGCGAGCTGGTGATGGCTCCGCGGTCGAACAGCAGGCAGGACACGCCGGCCTTCTTGGCAGCGGCGCCCACCGCGATGCCGCAAGGCCCGGCCCCGACGACGATGATCTCGCATTCTTCGGTCATGGGAGCAGACTACCCCGCGAGGGACGACGGTTCCACCCCGCCGGAAGAGGCGGCCGAACGGGGCCGTTGCTGGGCGGCCGCCAAGCTTCCACCTTGAGGTTCGGGTCCGTTCCTCTCGCAGCCACCGCCATGGACACCGCCGAATCCGAAGCCCGCAAGGCCCTCAACCGCCTCCGCCGCGCGGCCGAGAAGGCCGAGCGCGAGATGGAGGCGCTGGAGGGGGCCCTGAAGCACGCTGAGGGGAGCGACTTCCCCGCCGACGCCTATGCCGACGTGAACCGGGCTCTCCGCCTCGTCCTGGACTTCACCGACGAGGAGGCGGCACGCCTCCAGGAGAAGATCCTGCACGCTGGTGGGCTCGAGCCCGGGCGGGTACGTCGGGGTTGAGCACGGACAGGAGCGACATGCACGTCTCGACGGTCCGACCGTGAAGAGCTTCTTCGACTTCTCCGAGCGCTACGGCACGCGCGCCGGGGGCTACCGCGACCTGATGAGCAGGCAGGTCCGCCACGTCCTGCTGGTCTCGTCGCTGTACGAGTCGTTCATCCTGGCCGAGGACGGACACCTCCACGAGCGGGTCCTCGGGAAGTTCCTGGAAGCGAGCCCTCGCGAACCCCCCGACCTCACCCGCGTGTCGTCCGGCCGCGAGGCCCTGCGCCTCCTGGCCGAGGGCTCACGGCCCGTAGACCTCGTCATCACGAGCCCCGAGGTAGGGGACATGGACGCGGTGGAGCTCGCCAAAGCGATCGCCGCCGAAGGCCTCGATGTCCCGGTTGCGATGCTGGCGTACGACCGGGAGGAGTTGCGCTCTTTTCAGGGGCGCGCGGACAGGGGCGGCATCGTCGCCGCCTTTCTCTACCAGGGTGACGCGCGCATCCTGATGGCCATCGTTCAGGCCGTGGAGGATCGCCTGAACGTCGAGAGCGACACGGCCATCGGCGTCCCGGTCTTTTTGGTCGTCGAGGACGACGTACGCTTCTACTCGGCTTTCCTCCCGGTCATCTACTCCGAGGTCCAGAACCTCTCCGAGGCGGTCCAGTTCGAAGCGGGCAACCGTCTGCAGCGCATCATGCGCATGCGCGCCCGCCCGAAGATCCTGCTCGCCACGACGTATGAGAACGCTCTCGACGACTTCCTGCGCTATCGCGCGGCGATCATGGGCGTGTTCTCGGACATGCAGTTCCCCAAGGGAGGCCAACCCCACCCGGACGCCGGGCGCGAGCTCGTCCAGGCGATCAGGGAGCTTCAGCCCGAGGTTCCGATCGCGCTCCAGTCCTCGCACGAAGAGAACCTCCGCGTGGCCGACGAGTTGGGGGTCGGTTTCCTGCTCAAGGGTTCCCCGGACTTCCTGCACCAGCTGCGTCTCTACCTTGCGGAGCATCTCTTCTTCGGTGATTTCGTCTTCCGCAACAAGGACGACGAGGAGATCGACCGGGCGCCCGATCTGAAGGCGCTGGTGCTCAAGCTGCGCACGGTGCCCGCCGAGAGCGTGGCGCACCACGCCGTCCGTCACGACTTCTCCCGTTGGCTCAGGGCCCGGGCCGAGTTCGGGTTGGCCGGCAAGCTCCGCCCGCGCCTCCTCGAGGACTATCCGTCGGTGGAGGCGCTCCGGGACAGCCTCGTGCGGGACCTCGACCAATACCGGCGCGAGAGGAACCGAGGCTCGGTCAACCCGTTCCGGGGCGAGCTCTTCGACGGGGAGGAGGGCATCGTCCAGATCGGCGGCGGGTCGCTGGGGGGGAAGGGACGTGGGCTGGCCTTCGCGAGCCGCCTCCTCGACGAGGTGCGCCTCTCGGAGCGCTTCCCCGAGGTCAACATCACGGTGCCTGCCGCCGTCGTGCTGGGCACTGGCGTGTTCGACGAGTTCCTCGACGCCAATGACTTGCGCACGTTCGCGCTCCAGAGCGACGACGAGAGCGAGACCCTGCGCCGCATTCTGGCGGCGCCCCTGCCCTCCGAGGTCATGGAGGCGCTCGAGCGCGTCGTGTCGGTCGTGCGGACGCCGATCGCCGTGCGCTCCTCGAGCCTCCTGGAAGACTCGCCGCAGCAGCCCCTGGCGGGGATCTACGGCACCTGGATCTTGCCGAACGACTCGAGGGATCCCGGGCATCGGCTCACTCAGCTCGTGGATGCGGTGAAGCGCGTGTACGCGACCACGTTCGGCCGCCGGGCCCGGGCCTTCCTACAGGCGACGCCGTACCGCCTGGAAGAGGAGGCGATGGCCGTGATCATCCAACGGGTGGTCGGAGCGCGTCACGGCGATCGGTTCTATCCTCATCTGTCCGGTGTGGCCCGCTCCCACAACTTCTATCCGACACCGCCCGCGCATCCGGAGGACGGTATCGCCGCGGTCGCGCTCGGCCTCGGGAAGACCGTGGCCGAAGGCGAGCCCTGCCTCCGCTTCTCCCCGCCGCACCCCGGCCACATCCTCGATCACTCCTCGGTGGAGGGGATGCTTCAGAGTTCCCAGAGGGAGTTCTGGGCGCTGCACCTGGGTGAGGAGCCTCCAGCCGAGGGATGGCGCTTCGACGGACCGCTCGTCCAATACTCTCTCAAGGCTGCGGAAGAGGACGGCGTGCTCGGAGCGGTGGCGTCCACGTACTCGGCGGAGAACCACGCCGTGTACGACGGAATTGGCAGGCCCGGCGTGCGCCTGGTCACGTTCGCCCCCGTGCTGAAGCACGGCGTGCTGCCGCTCGCGGAGATCCTCCGGGAGCTGCTCATCCTGGGGATGGCCGGGACGCGCTTGCCGGTCGAGATCGAGTTCGCCGCCACGCTCCCCGGGACCCGCAGAGAGGAGGCGGAGTTCGGTTTCCTGCAACTCCGGCCGCTGGGGCACACGCGGGAAACGGCCGACGCGGATCTGTCGGCCGTGGATTCGAGCCGGATCTTCTGCGAGAGCCCGGCCACGATGGGGCACGGCCGGATCGACAACCTGACGGACTGGATCGTGGTCGACCGGAACCAGTTCGACCGCTCGCGGAGCGCGGAGTGCGCGGAGGCCGTGGCCCGGATGAACGCCGGCCTCATGGCCGAGGGCCGGCTGTACGGCCTCATCGGGGTGGGCCGGTGGGGCTCCACGCAGCCGTGGCTGGGCATTCCGGTCGCCTGGGAGGACATCTCGGGCGCGCGCGTGATCGTGGAGGCGGGCTTCCGGGACTTCCGCGTCACGCCCTCGCAGGGCACGCACCTCTATCAGAACCTGGTGTCGCTCGGCGTCGGCTACCTCACGGTGAACTCCTACGCGGGCGAGGGCTATGTGGATTGGGCGTGGCTGGCCGGGTGCCCTGAGGTGGAGCGCATTGGAGTGGTTCGCCACCTCCGCTTCGAGCGCCCGCCCGTGGCCATTCTGAACGGCAGGGAGCGGCGCGGGGTGCTCCTGCGGCCGGACGACGCGTGAGGATCGTGAGCGGGGCCTGGGCCGGGAGGAATCTCGTCTCCCCGGGCAACCGCGTGCGTCCCACCGCCGAGGAGGTGCGCGTCCGGTGGCTCGACGTTCTGGGCCCATTCCTGCCAGGCGCCCGCGTCCTCGATCTCTTCTCCGGCTCGGGTGCGCTCGGGTTGGAAGCGCTCTCGCGGGGGGCCACCAGGGCGGACTTCGTGGAGAACGGTCCGGCGGCGCTGCACGCGCTGAAGGCGAACGTGGCCGCACTGCGGAAGGGCTCGAAGGTCATCGTCCGCATCTTCAAGAAGGACGCGGTCGCCTTCGTGGAGGCGCTGGAGGCCGGATCGTACGACCTGGTGCTCGCCGATCCGCCGTACGGATCCGGCAAGCTGGACCGGATCGTGAGACGATGGGTCGAGGTGCCCTACGGGACCGTCCTGTCGGTCGAGCACGCGCGGGGCCACCCCCTCCCCACGGGCGGATCGACGCACGAGTTCGGGGAGACGGCGTTGACCTTCTTCGGGCTCAAGGGTGCCCGGAAGACGACCTAGGATGGGGGGTCGGTGAAAAGTACGTGACAGAGGGTGCAATCCCGGCCGAAAGATCCCATCTTTGAGCGACCCTCCCCGAGCACCCTCCCTCCACATTTCAAAGAACGGACGGTTCAATGGCTGGCTACGTAACGAACCTCATGGAGGAGGTGAAGGCGAAGAACCCGGCGCAGCCCGAGTTCCATCAGGCCGTGCAGGAAGTCGCGGAGTCTCTGGAGCTGGTTCTCAGCCGGCGTCCGGAGTACCGCTCCGCAAAGATCCTCGAGCGGCTCATCGAGCCGGAGCGGGTGATCCTGTTCCGTGTGCCCTGGGTGAACGACCAGGGCGAGGTCCAGGTGAACCGCGGGTTCCGCGTCGAGATGAACAGCGCTATCGGACCCTACAAGGGCGGTCTTCGCTTCCATCCCTCCGTAACCCTGGGGCTCCTGAAGTTTCTGGCGTTCGAGCAGGTCTTCAAGAACGCGCTGACCACGCTCCCGATGGGCGGCGGTAAGGGCGGGTCGGACTTCGATCCGAAGGGGAAGAGCGACAGTGAGGTCATGAGGTTCTGTCAGAGCTTCATGACGGAGCTGTATCGCCATATCGGTCCGAACACGGACGTACCCGCGGGTGACATCGGCGTGGGTGGACGTGAGATCGGGTTCCTGTTCGGCCAGTACAAGCGTTTGGCCAACGAGTTCACCGGCGTGCTGACCGGGAAGGGGCTCAACTGGGGCGGCTCGCT
>CAZFIS010000098.1:0-286 GCA_964519125.1 uncultured Gemmatimonadaceae bacterium
TCGAGCGCGCTCGCGCGCGCGTGAGGGGCAGATGGCAGCAACCTAAACGCTGACATGCGTCCGTGCCACAGGAACGTGAGCCACTCGTGACGCGCCAGGAGGGAGGTGCAGGTCGGGGGGGAGTCCGCGCCCGGTTCTCTTCCGCCCTCCATCTCGACCGCAAGACGGCGGTGTGGGTCCAGTTCCCGATCACCTTCAAGGTGCGGTAGGGGACAGCGGGGCGGCTCGCGAGGACTCCGCGGGCCGCCCCATTCTCCTCATCCGGCCGTGAACCTGTAGGTTGCCC
>CAZFIS010000098.1:296-14512 GCA_964519125.1 uncultured Gemmatimonadaceae bacterium
AAGCATCACGCCGTCCGCCGAGCGCGTGAACGGAACCTCTTCCCCGTCGCTCTCGACGTGCTTGAGCCCCTGTGCGCGCAGCCGCAGCGGAAGGCCGTCCTTCGAGCGAACGACCACCTCGGTGGGCCGCCCCTTCGTCCAGGCGATGTCGACCGTGAAGCCCCCACGTGCGCGCAGCCCCCTCACCCGACCGTCGGGCCAGGAATACGGCAGGGCGGGAAGGACGTTCACGGTGTCGGTGTGCGACTGCAGGAGCATCTCACCGATAGCCGCGGTCATGCCGAGTGAGCCGTCGACCTGGAGCGCCACGCCGCAGCGGGAGAAGAGGTTCTCCAGCACGTTGTGCGTGAGGTAGATGCGGAGCTGCTGGTCGGCCATTTCGGGGTTCGCGAGGCGCGCCCAGAGGCCGACCTTCCACGCCTCCGACCACCCGCACCCGCCCGTGCCGCGCCGCTCGATGCTCACCGCTACCGCCCTGGCGAGCCCGGGGGTGCCGCGCGGCGTGATGAGGTCGCCGGGGTAGGCTCCCCAGTCGGGAGAGAGGTGGCGGTGCTTCGGCTCGATCTCCGGCCAGTCCCGGAGCCACTCCTGGAGCTGGCCGTACTTGCCGATCTGGAACGGTGGCAGGCTGTCCGTCTGCGCGAGGACCCGGGCGCGTAGATCCGCGTCCTGCCCGAGGATCTCCGACGCCTTCACGAAATCGGCGAACACCGAGCGGATGATCGAGATATCGATCGTCGACCCGGCCGTCATCGTGCGCGCCTTGAGATAGAGGCCACTCGTTTCGTCGAAGAAGCGACCGTTGCCGGGGTAGCCGGGGAAGTTTTCGGGCGACGTGGAGGGCGCGGTGACGAGCCACCCGTTGTTCGGGTCCTTCACGAGGATCGCGGATAGGAAGCGCGCCTGACCTCGCAAAACCGGATACCACTTGGCGAGGAACGCCCGATTCGGGTCGAAGCGGTAGTGCTCCCACAGGTGCGTGACCAGCCACGCGCCGCCGGTTGCGAACGTGCCCCAGGAGGGGCCGTCCATCGGTGCGGCCGCCATCCAGATGTCGGTGTTCTGGTGCAGCACCCAGCCCGGCGCGTCGTATTCCTCGCGCGCCACTTCATGTCCAGTGTGTGAGACGTCGTCGATCAGACTGAAGAGCGGTCCCGTCAGCTCGGGCAGCCCCGCGGTCTCGGCCGGCCAGTAGTTCATCTCCAGGTTGATGTTGGTCGTGTACTTGGAGTCCCACCACGGGTTGGGGTTGTCGTTCCAGATGCCCTGGAGGTTCGCCGCCTGTGTGCCGGGCCTCGAGCTGGCGATGAGGAGGTAGCGGCCGAACTGGTAGGTGAGCGCGGCCAGGTCGGGATCGGAGACCGAGTCGGCCGCCGCCAAACGCTCGTCCGTGGGACGGTCGTCGTGCGAAGGGCCGATGTCGAGCGACACGCGCCGGAACCACGAGCGCTGGTCCGCCACCTCTGAGGTGAGCATCTGCTCGTAGCTGCGGTGCGCAACGCCCGCGAGCGCCTGGGCGACCCGCAGGGCCGGGTCACCCGAGACGTCGTGGTAGTTCACGAAGTTCGTGGCGCCGGCGATGATGAGCGTGGCCTCGTCGGCGCCCCGCACCTCGAGCGTTCGGTAGTCGATCTCGTGCGATCCTCCGCGTGTGCGCACGACCACGCGGGCCTCGTAGCGCTCCCGTCCCACGATGCCGAGGTAGGTGCTGTTCTTGCCCGTGAGTCGGAGCGTGTCCGGCGGAAGCCCGTCCATCTGGAAGTAGGCGTTGCCGTAGTTGGACATCTCGGGGTTGCGCACCCCGTGCAGCTGCGCGTAGAAGTTGATCGAGCCGGGCCGGTCGGCCGCGAAGTGCACGACGATGACGTGGTCCGGCGCGCTCGCGAAGACCTCGCGCGTGTAGTGCACGCCGCCCACGCGGTAGCTGACCGTGACGACTCCGCGGTCCATGTCGAGCTGGCGGCGGTAGTCCGCGACGGTGTCGGCGCCGGGCACGTCGATGACGAGATTGCCGAGTGGCTGGTACTTCTGCTGCTCGTGGGGGATGCCCATCATCGTGCGTCCGAACAGATCGTGCGCCTTCGCCACGTCGCCCGCGAACAGAAGCTTGCGGATCTCGGGCAACGCCTTGTAGGCGCCCTTGCGGGTCTGGTCGTACGGTCCGCCCGTCCAGAGCGTCTCCTCGTTGAGGGCGATGCGCTCGTGCGCGGTTTCTCCGAAGACCATGGCCCCGAGACGACCGTTGCCCACAGGCAGTGCGGTGTCCCACGACTTGGCCGGGCTCTTGTACCAGAGCCGCATGGTGCTCCAGCGGGACGTATCAGCCTGTTGCGCACCGACGCCGGCGACGCGGACGACCGTGAGCAGGCCTGCAAGGCCGATGGAGGCGAGGAGGCGGAACGGGGCGCGGCGCACGCGTGCCGCGAGGCGAGGTGGCAGCTTCATGGCGCTCTCGATTTCGTGGAGGATCCGGCTTGGAGCCCGGGGGTGGTGATTCTACGAGGTGCTCGCCGGCGCCACCAGCGTGCGGGGCTCAGCCGATCGCGGCCTCCTCCATCCGTCCCGAGAGCCACTCGTCGAGCGTGGTCGTCGGCGCGCCCAGCAGCGCGTCGGCTTCGGTCGGATCTCCGGGCTCCTCGACCTTCGCGAAATAAGCCATCAGACTGGCCGCCGCTTTGAGCTTGCGGTTCCCGGTCAGGAACCCGACGATCTTCGCCTTCCCGATGGACATCACGGTCGCCTCGCCCAGGTCCGGATCGACAGCGTGGGCGTAGCGATCTACGGCCTCCTTCACGGTCAGTGTTTCGGGGCCGTGAATATAGAGGCATCGTCCCGTCGTCGCCTCGCTGCGATACGCCGCGGACAACATGCGAGCCATGTCCTCGGCAGCGAAGAAGTGATAAGGGGTCGGGAGCGAGCCGATGATGACTGGGCGGCCCAGGCGCATGAAGTTCGGGAGCTGCTCCATGGGCCAGGTCGGACGGAAGATCGTCCACGCCACCCCGCACTCCTTCACCACGCGCTCGGCGGCGAGCTTGGCCGCCACCATGGGATACCAGGCGTTCTCCTCGCACACGGTGGTGCCGGATACGTAGCCGACACGACCGGTCCCGAGCCGCGGTGCGAGTGAGGCGACGTTTTCGGCGCTCTCCCGGTCCACCTCTCCACCGATGGAGATGTGGACGATGGCGCAGTCCGCCATCGCGCGCTCGACCAGGTTGAGGTTGCCGACATCGCCGGCCACGAGGTCGACCGCGCGGCCGAAACAGGCGCGAACCCGTACGGGATCGCGGGAGAAGACGCGAACCTCGAATCCTTCCTCGAGGAAGCGGCGGACCGCAGGCGCGCCTAGCATACCCGTGCCGCCGAGCACCAGAATCCTGCTCATCGGTGCCTCCGTCGCCGGCCGCCAACCGAAGCCCAGCTCCCTCCTTACGAAACAGGTGCGCGGCGGGGGCCGCAAGGCCCACGCCGGACGATCACCGCGACGTCCGGCCCGGCGAGCCGCGTCACCCGCCGATCACATAGCTCCGCAGAAATGCCAACGCGAGCGCCCACGACTGTTCGGCGGCGTCCGGATCGTAGCGGCCTACAGGCTCGTTGAAGAAGCTGTGCTGGGCCTGTGAGAACACCACGCTGGCGTAGCGCTTGTCCGCCGCGCGCAACGCGTCCTCCACCGCACGCACATGCTCCGGCATGATGCGCTGATCCTTGCCCGCCCAGAAGAGGAGTTGCGGGCCGGAGAGGTTCGGGACACGGTCGAGCAGGCCCTCGGCGATCCCTCCTCCATAGTAGGAGATGGACGCCGCGAGCGGGGTCTCGGCGTTGGCCAGAAAGGCGCAGCGACCGCCCATGCAGAAGCCCACGGCGGCCGTGCGGTCCGCGTCCACGCCGGACTGGGCGGCGAGCCAGGCCTGCGCCGCGCGCACGTCCGCTGCCTGTCCCTCGATCGTGAGAGACTTGATGTGGCCCATCACTTCCTCCATCTGCGCCGGCGAGGAGTCGAAGCCCGGCGCCGTGCGGTGGAAGAGCTCGGGCGCGAGCGCTGTGTAGCCCTCGGCAGCGAAGCGGCCGGCCAGGTCGCGGATGTGCTTCCCCACACCGAACGCATCCTGGAGCACGAGGATCCCGCAGCGCGTCCCCTCTCCATCCGGATAGGCTGCCCAGGCCCGCATCGAAGTTCCGTCGTCGACCTCCAGCGTCATCCACTCACCGTTCATGGCGCTTCCTCCCTGTCTGCTTCAGTCTCTTCGTCGATGTCGTCGTCGTCGCCGGCCGGCCCCAGCCCCACCGCCTCCAGCAAGCGCAGCGCGTTGCGCGTGGTCGCGATCCCGGGACGCAGGAGGTAGTCGAACGTGAGGCGCGTGCCTCCTTCGTCTGCCTCCACCCGCTCCCGGAAATGGAACGCGCGCCGCCGCGACGCGAGATCGGGCGCGTCCGCGAGCGTGAGATCGTGTGACGTTACGCTCCCGATCGCCCCCGCGGCCACCAAGTGCCGAAGGACCGCCCGCGCCGCGACCCTCCGCTCCGCCGTGTTCGTCCCCTGGAGCATCTCGTCGACGAGGTAGAGGACCGGGGGATCTCCCGAGGCGCTGGCTCCCGCTGCCTCCACGATCGAGCGCACGCGGAGCAGCTCCGCCATGAACCGCGAGACCCCGTCCACCACCGAGTCGTCGACGCGCATGCTCGTCCACAGGCGCACCGGGGGGAGCGCGAGCGAGCGGGCGCACACCGGCGCTCCCGCTCCCGCCAGCACCACGTTGGCACCGATGGCCCTCAGGAGCGTGCTCTTGCCCGACATGTTCGAACCGCTGACGAACAGGAACGTTCCCGGAGGGCCGACCTCGACGTCGTTGCGAACGCACGCGGTGGGGGAGAGGAGGGGATGGCCGATGGCTCGAGCGCGCACGATGGGTGGGGCACCGTCGCCTTCGCTCGCCGGGCGCTCCTCCCAGGTGGGCATGACCCAGTCGGGGTGGTCGTGGCCGAGGCTCGCGAGTGACGACAGCGCCTCCATCCTCGCGAGCGCGTCGAGCCAGGTACGCACGTGTTCGCCCCACCGCGCGCGCCATCGATCGAGCGCCAGGGCGAGGTGCACGTCCAGCAGCAGGATGGGCGCCAGCGCGGCGTACACCATGCTGCGGCGGCTCTCGACGATGTCGGCCAGTTTGACGAGGCGAGCCACGGCCTCGTGCGCCGGTGCTCCTTCGGTGGCCAGACGGTTCGTGAGATCGACGAGGAGCGGGGCGCTCCATCGCTGATCCTCCACGAGGTGGAGCTGGGGACCTGCCGACTGAAGCGCGGGCGCCCCTTCCTCCACGACGCCGAACGCCGGGACGATATGGGGACGCACCCGCGCCAGAATCCAGAGCTGGAGAGCGAGCGGCGGGAGCCACCACGGGGGTGCCCCGCGCCAGATCTCCAGGAGGATCAGACCGACGACCAGCACCGGGAGGACCCAGGCTGCGGCGAGCGTCCACCGTCGACCATGGAGCCAGAGATGCTCCTCGGCCCAGTCCACCACGTCGCTCGCCGCTTTCTCCTCGGAGGGCGGAGCGAGGCGTCCCAGGGCGGCGAGCCCGAGGCGGAAGTCGAGCGCGGGGGCGAGCTCGCGCACGGCGTCCTGGCGGGCCCGGGCCACCTCGAGCGGCGCCGGCCCGAGCAGCCAGGTGCGGAGCATCCGACGACCGGACCCGGAAGTCACGGGGCCGGCCAGCCGGGTCAGGGACGCGGTTCCGATCACGTCCAGATCGCGTGCGTAGGGGTGCTCCACGTCCGCATCGGGGTCTCGCCGCTCGATGTCCGGCAGGAGAGCGTCCAGCGCGCTCCAGCGCCGGTCCAAGCGAAGCAGACCCTCCTCGGCGAGCGAGCGGAGCACCTCCTCCTTGCGCTCCCTCTCCCGAGCTCGGCGGTGGCGCGAGACGAGAAGGCCGAACAAGACAACCAGTGCCCCGAGAGCTGCCAGGGCCACCCAGGCGAGCGTCCCGGTGAGCGTGTCCCACAGGACGAGCGCGAAGAACGCCGCCAGGAACGCGAGCGTGCGCATGCCGGAGATCGCAGTGGCGTCGCGCGCAGCTCGGTCACGCGCCTCGGCGTGGCGGCGCTCCCACTCGACGTAGGCCCCGCGCGGATCGCTCATGCGTCGGTGCCGTCGGGCATCAGCGTCCGCTCCGCACGGCTTCGGCGCAGCGCACGATCGCCTCCAGGCTCCGTTCGACGTCCTCTTCCGTCGTGGACCACGACGAGACGCTGATCCGCATCGCCGCTCGGCCCTGCCAGACGGTTCCGCCGCACCAGCACGTGCCGTCGTGCTGGACGGCCGCGATCGTGCGCTCCGTCGCGTCGCCCACGCCGAACGAGACCAGCACCTGGTTGAGCGCCACGTCATTGAGGATCTCGTAGCCGGCGTCCGCAAGACCCTCGGCGAACCGGGTCGCGTGGCGGCAGGCCCGCTCGACCATTTCGGCGACGCCGCTCCGGCCCAGGGCCTTGAGCGCCGCCCATACCTCCACGCCGCGCGCGCGCCGGGAGAGCTCCGGGACGTAGTCAGCCGGGTTGCGCTGCTCGGTCTCCGTCGGGAGGTACTCGGCCGTGATCGCCATCGCGGCCCTGAGTGCCTCACGGTCGCGCACGAACGCGAGGCCGCTGTCGAAGGGAACGTTCAGCCACTTGTGGGCGTCCGTCGCCCAGGAGTCGGCGTCGGTCATACCGCGCACGAGGTGGGCGCGGGCCGGTGTGGTCGCGGCCCACAGGCCGAACGCGCCGTCCACGTGGACCCAGGCGCCCGCGGCGTGGGCGCGAGCCGAGATCTCGGCGAGGTCGTCGAAGGCGCCCGTGTTCACGTTGCCCGCCTGGGCGCACACGATCGTGGGCCCGCTCATCTCCGGGAGGAGGTCGGCCCTCATGCGTCCATGGCCGTCGACCGGGACCTTGCGGACGCGGCTCCGCCCGAGCCCGAGAAGGCCGAGCGACTTGAATACGGAGGGGTGGGCCTCGTCTCCGATGACGACCGTCAACTCCGGCGCGCCGATGAGGCCGTCGGACTCCACGTCCCACCCGGACGTCGCGTACACGTGATGTCGTGCGGCGGCCAGAGCGCACAGGTTGGCGACCGTGGCGCCCGTGACGAACGCTCCACCGCACTCCGCCGGGAGCCCGAAGAGCTCAAGGAGCCAGGCCAGCGCGCGCTGCTCCAGGTGCGAGGTGGCCGGCGTCGCGCGGTAGAGCGCCGTGTTCTGGTCCCACGCCGTGGCGAGCCAGTTGGCGGCAATCGTGACCGGGAGCGTCCCGCCGATCACGAACCCGAAGAAGCGCGGTCCCGCCATGGCCATCGTGGCCGGAGAGAAGCGCTCGTCGAGAAGCTCGAGGACACGGCTCGGGTCGGTGGGGCCGGAGGGAAGGGGCTCGTCGAGCTCATGGAGGCGCTCGGCGGCGACGGGGTCGGGCGCGACCGCGCGCTCGCCGAGTCCGTCCAGGTAGCGGAGCGCGCGCTCCGCGGCAGATTCGAGAAGAGGTCGAGTGGGCATCCGCGGAGTCTAAGCGAATGCAGGGTCGTTCCGCCACGAGGGGCGGGGTCGGGGGGCTCCCGGTGCGCCCGGAGGCGCCGTCCCCCATCATTGGTTCGGATCCATCACGACTTCAGGAGCTCTCCGCGTGACCTCCCCGCTCGATCTCGACCGCATCCGCGCCGAATTTCCCATCCTCTCGCGGAAGACGTACCTGAACTCGTGCTCGCTGGGCGCGCTCTCGCGCCGCTCCGAGGCGTACCTGGACGACTTTCGCGAGCGCTGGCACGAGATGGGCGCGTCGGCGTGGTACGAGCACTGGCTCGGCCGCATCGAGGAGCTGCGTGCACGACTGGCCTCGTTCTGGGGCTCGGAGGCGCGCGAGGTGGCGCTACTCCCCTCGACCTCCGTGGCGCTCTCGGTCGTGGCGGAGTCGGTGGACGCGAAGCGTCGCAACAAGGTCGTGTGCACGGAGCTCGACTTCCCCACGCTCGCCTACCAGTGGACGGTGAAGCCCGACATCGAGCTGGTGGTGCTCGAGAGCCCGGACGGGGTGCGTGTCGAGCCCGAGCAGTTCGCTCGGGCCGTGGACGAGCGCACGCTGTTCCTCGCGACCAGCCACGTCTTCTTCACGACCGGCTACGTGCAGGATCTGCGCGTCCTCGCGGACATCGCCCACGCCGCCGGTGCCTGGTGTTTGATCGACGGGTATCAGGGGGCGGGGCAGCTCCCGCTCGACCTGGCCGCGACGGGCGTGGACTTCTATACGGCGGGGCCTCTCAAATGGCTGCTCGGAGGACCCGGCCTCGCGTACCTGTACGTACGCGGCGACCTGATCGAGGGGCTCTCTCCACGGATCACGAGCTGGTTCGCCAGCGAGGGCCAGTTCGACTTCGATCCGAGGGCGTTCCGCTACAGGGCCGACGCGCGGCGCTTCGAGATGGGCACCCCGGCGCTGCCCACCGTGCACACGGCGCTGGGCGGCCAGGAGATCGTCGACGAGGTCGGCGTGGCGGCGATCGTCGAGCGCAACCGTGTGCTCACCGAGCACCTTGTGGACCGGTGCCGGGAGGAGGGCCTGGAACTCCGGATCGCCGAGGCCGCACATCGCTCCGCCATCGTCATGGTGCACCACGATGACCCCGCCGGAGCCGTGCGTCGCCTGGCCGAGCTCGGCATCATCGTGGATCATCGCCCCGGCTTCGTACGTATCAGTCCGCACTTCTACAATACCACGGACGAGGTCGAGCGGTGCGTCGAGGCGCTGGTGGGGAAGATGTCTTGAGGCGGCTCCTGCCGCTGTGCTGGCTGGCCTTGATGCCTGGTGTGGCGGCGGCCTCGCCGGTCCGGGGGCCGGGCAGTTGTCCGACTCCGGCGGCCGAGCCCTCGGTGCCGGCCAGGTATGCCGACCCCTTCGCCGCCGTGCCGGCGCTCGACAAGCTGCGCAAGGAGCATCCCGGGTGCGTCGAGCTGGACCTCGCGGCCGCGCGCGAGGGGGCGGCCGCGGGGATCCTGGACTCCAGCCGCGACGGGAAGCTCGCCTGGCTCCAGGGAGCCGTGAGTGCCGCGCGCGCGGCATTGGCGGACGATTCGTCGCGCGCGGACACGCACTACTGGCTGGCGGCCACGCTCGGCCTCGTCGCGGACAACGCGCCTGGCCGCGCCAAGATCGTCGCGGCCAGGGAGGCGTGGAAGCAGGCCGAGCGGACCCTGGCGATCGATCCGATGAACGCGGGGGCACATCACATCATCGGCCGGCTCCACGCGGGCGTGGAGCGCCTGCCCTGGGTGCAGAAGCTCGTCGCGCGCGCGCTGGGGCTGGGTGCCGTCCTGCGCACGGCCTCATGGAAGAGTGCGGAGGACGAGCTGCGTCTGGCCGCGCGGCTGGATCCGGAGAGCCTCGTGGACCAGGTGGAGCTGGCCAAGCTGCTCCGGGACCGGGGCAGGGTGGCGGAGGGAGACTCGATCCTGAGGGACGTGGCCGCGCGCACCCCCAGGAACCCGCTGGATGCCTACTACGTGAACGAGGCGGGGGAGCTGCTCGGAGAGGGGTGAGGGAGAGCAGCCGGGCCGGCCGCTCGTCAGTACCTCATCCCCTGCCAGAGCAGCAGGTTGCGGATCATGGCCCTGGTATCCGCCGCCCGGTCGTTGATCAGCACGTGCCAGCGATCGCCGGGGTGCATGGAAAGCGGCAGAGGCAGGTCCGCGATGTGCTTCCGGTCGATGAAGAGCGTGGCCCGGCCGTCGGGCGCGAGGACGATCGCCAGGTGCCGCCAGTCGTTCGAGGGGAAGAGATCCGGCCGGGAGATCCTTCCGGCGGGCACCAATCCGAAGAAGGAGTAGGTCGTCGAGTCGAAGGCCGCGAGCTCACCCCGCGGGTGCTCGAAGCAGACGCGATCCGTGGGACGAATGGGGGCATGCGTCGCGGCGGTGCCGGCCTCCTCCTCCCCGGAAGTCTCCTCAAGGCACACACCGATGGACTGCCGGTCCCGCCGCGTCAGAGGCAGTCGGAACTCGAGCTCCAGCGTGGCACCCTTCGTGAGGTCGAATCCCGTCCGGGACCTGATCCCGTCCGCACCCACTCCGTCTCCGCGCATGTCGAGGGCGGGACCATCGGTGAGGGAGACCGCCGCCGGTGAGGGGTCTCCCAACACCGCCCACTTCGTCGTGTCGAACGTGACAAAACGATCGGCCAGGAGCGCGTCCGAGGGGGCACGGTCGGCCGACACGACGATGTCGACCGTATCCGCCATCCATCCGTAGACCGACGCGACGGCCTTCGTACGTCCGCCGCCATTGCCGAAGACCGTTCCGTCCTTCGTCACGTACGCGACGTGCGGATCCAGGGAGCGCCAGCTCACCAACGTGTCCTCCCGGGCCGTCCCGTCCGAGAACCGGACCGACGCGTCGAGGGCCTTGCGTTCGCCCCACTGGAGTCGAGCGGTGTCCTCGTCAGCATGAACCGCGACGGGCACGGCGAGCGGATGATCGCGACGCCAGCGCAGGACATTGTCGGTTCCGGTGGGGCCGAGCAGGGTGTCCCCGGTGTCGAGATCCTGCAGGACGAGTCGTGTAACCCCGTCCACGATCCCGACGTAGCCGACGGCATGCCCCTGCGGCGAGCAGACCACTCCATTCTCGAGAGGAGCAAGGGCATTCACGTCCGCCTCGTTCTGCCCGCGGCGGTAGACGTTGAGCACAGGTAGGTGGCTCGAGAGCACCTGTGCCGACACCGCCTCGTCGCGGCTGAAGGCACAAGGAACTCCCACGTCGAGTGCGGTCGGGGCAGCTACACTCGACCAGAGCGTTCGACCATCGGGCCGCAACAGGAGGAGGGTGTCCGGCTGAGCCCTGACCAGTGCGACGATGCCCGACCCGTCTCGCACCCACCGAGCCGACCCCTCGCCCAGGTGCCGGATGATCGTCACCCTGCCGTCGCTCAGGGAGAAGTGCGCGAGGTCGAGCGCCCATGTCGGCCCCGTCTCGTCCGCGACCGAAAGAAGCGCGTAGCGGCCGTCGGGAGAGATGTCGTTGATGTTCACGTCCCCGGCGTAGTGCAGAAGCTCTCGGGTCGATCCGTCGGGCAGCACCTCCTGCGCGGTCGCCCTGCCGGACGGAGCCGTGTACGAATTGATGATTCGCTGTGCCCCGTTCCGGCCCTGCCACACTGCGGAAACGCCTCCTGCCGAATCCAGCATGGCGAGGGTGTCCTCGCGCCACGCCCCACCCCGAAGCGCGGGCGGACGAATCTCGAGAACCGCTTGGTCTCTCCGAGCGTAGATGAGGCTCCCGCCGAAAGGGAACAGCGCTGGTGGTCGGCCGGAGGTTCCGCGGTGAGTGACCAGGACGAGGAATGCCAACGCCACCACCGTGGCAGCCGACCAGGCCAGGTACCAGGACACGCGGTGGGTACGGTCGTGGGCTGGTGCGGGCAGGACGGATGCGGCGACCTCACGGAGGGCGTCGTGCGCCAGGGTCAGTTCCTCATCGTGCGTCCACGAGATGATTCCCGATGCAGCGAGGCTGGCAAGCGCCTGAGCCATCTGCGCGTCCGGGAGTCCTGCTTGGCGAGCGAGATGCGACGGGGAGGCCGAACCACGATGGGCGAGGGCCGCAACCACGACTCGCTCGCTGCCGTCGAGAGCGGCGAGCCTCTGCTCGAGGATCTGCCACACGGAAGACGGAAGCGGCACGTGTTCGGAGAGCCGGGAAGCCCGAAGGACCCACTCGTCATCCTGCCGCTCGATGACACCGTCACGCTGGAGTGTGTAGAGCAGCTCGCTGAGGAAGAGTGGGTTGCCCTGCGAGGTTGCCGACAGCCGAGTGGCAAGTCGCTCTTCATCCTCTTCCGGCTCCACGCGCAGGGTGGACGCAAGGGACTCGCGGACTTCCAGCGATGTGAGAGGCCTCAGCTCGACGGTCGACCACCGCCCGGCCCTGGCCTCGGCCCGCAGGGGTCGGAGCGCTGACTGATCGGTGTCGCCCGTTCGGCAGGTGCTCAGGAACAGCACAGGGATTCCGCGGACGGAGCGGGCCACCCTGAAGAGGAGGGTGCGGCTCCTCGAGTCGACCCACTGGAGGTCGTCCACGAGGATGGCCAGCGGACCCTCCTGGCTCACGGCCTCCACCAGGTCGACCACGGCATCGGCCAGGCTGACCCCGGATACCGGTGTGCCGGAGGCGGTGTCCGAGCCGTTCCCGAGTGAGGGGATGAGCCGGCGGAACAGCTCGAGAGAAGCATTCGAGATCCCGGCGGCGCCGGGTCGTCCCACGAGCTCTTTGACCACCTCCACGACGACGCCGAACTCCAGGGTCCGTTCCGTGTCCAGAGCTTTGGCGCGCACGACCGTGGCGTCGGGGTCGACGGTGTAGCGAAGGAACTCCTCCGCCAGTCGCGTCTTGCCGATTCCCGCATCTCCGAGAATGGAGAGCGATCGGGGGCGTCCGGACAGCACGCTCTTCCAATGAGCGCGGAGCTCGGCCATCTCGGAGGTGCGACCGACGAACTGGAGAGCGGGCCGGGTCTCGCCGGGTTCTCGAGTCGCCAGTTGGGCGCGGCGCAGCTCCTTCAGCCGCTCTCGGAGTGCCTCGAAGAGGCCCACCATGGGTTCGTCCACCACGGAGTTGGCTTCATCGAGTGCGTGCTCCGCGTCGTCCAGTCGCCCGAGATCCATCAGGATCTCGACACGCGCAGCGTGCGTTTCCTCGTCGTAGGGCCGGACGTCGAGGCTGAGATCCAGCCACCTCAAGGCCTCGGCAGGATCGTTGTCACCCGTGGCGCGGGCGGCCCGATCCAGGAGGGCCCTGCCCAGACGGTCTTCATAGAGGCTACGGACGTGGTCCGCCCATTTGTCGAAGGCCGGCGCGTCGCCGAGTGAAAAACGTGAGAAGGGCCCGCCGTCCCACAGCTCGAGCGCGCGGCTCAGGTCGTCGGTCGAAAGCGCCTCGCCGAGCTCAAGGAGATCGATGAGGATCGCCCCGGGTGCGACCGAAACACGATCACCGTCGTCCCGCAGGACTTCCGCCCCGAGAGCCTTTCGCACGACGTGAAGCGCCTGCCGTACCGAGGCGCGTCCCCGCTCGGGCGTCGCGTCCGCCCAGAAGAAGTTGACGAGGTCGTCCCTCGTCAGGCCTCGGGCCTCCAGAGCGATCAGGCACAGCACCGCGTATGGCTTGCCCGCAGGCAGAGCCGACGCGGAATCCGGATCATCCGTTGCGAACAGGCCCGGATTCTTGCCGAGGATATGGAGTTTGTGGGTCAATGCGGGCGCGCCGCGCCGGGAAGCTCATCAGTCTACGAGACCGCGGATCCAACAGCTTGAACCGCCTGCAAGGTGGGTGGGGTCGACGGAGTGTGTCAAACGGTGTCAAGGCCTGACGAACCGGGCGACAATGTCCCAAGAGTGGCGGACGAAGATGTCCCACCCGGCACGCCGGCTACCGCAGCGGCGCGCGATGGCGAGGGGGCTTCCGCAGGCGAGGCCGCCACTCACGCCTCGAGATCTGTTTGATGTGCCGGTGCCCTCGACAAGCCAACCGAGGAGGACCCCTCCCTCACACCCCCACGACCACCGCCGTCACCACGAAGGTGACGACCGCCGCCTGGAGGTGGATCGTGCGCGCCTGAGCGCGCACGGCCGCCAGCTCGGCTTCGTCCGTGATCGATTCGGGCCCCCGGTCCATGTCGCGCTGACCGCGCGAGGCGAGCGCCACTCAGGTCTTGCCGCGGCTCTGGAGGATCCCGAGCGCGCCGATCCACAGGGGGAACGCCGCGCACAGGCGCCACCAGCGAGCGGCCCCGTACGCGAAAAGCGCCGCGAGCAGAACGGCGGCGATCAGCGTCGAGGCTACGCCGATGCGCAGCCTGCGCCCGCGTTCGTTCGGGCCGATGTTGGGAATGCGCGCAGCAGCCGGCATGAGACCCATCCTACGCGCTTCCGCGCTCTTTCGCCTGGGCGATGATCTTCGCCATCACGTCACGATGCGTGTCGAACGTATCGTCGACGACCGTGATGGTAGGGATCTGATACGGGTTGAGCGAGAGCGTCTTGGGATCGAAATGGCCGAAACCCGACTCGTGCACGCCGCTGCTTCCTCGCCCGGGCGCCGGATGGCTCAGGTGGCTGAACGCCTTGCAGTACTTCTGGAACCCCGCCGGGTACCCGCGTGAGGGGAAGACCTGGTAGACCGGCAGCACCCCCATCAGCGCGT
>CAZFIS010000099.1:0-13835 GCA_964519125.1 uncultured Gemmatimonadaceae bacterium
GGTCATGGAGGAGGGCGCCGCCCTGCTTCGCGGCTTGCCCGGCGTCGCCGTCAAGGAGGACTTCGGTCCACGGCTCCAGCACCGGCTCTACCACGTGGACGAGGAGGCTTCGCTCCGGCGCAGGGTCTCCTCGGGAACCACGGCCCTGACGGCGTTTGGCATGGCGGTGCTTCTCACGGTGGCCGCGTGGTCTCCGACGCTCCGGCGCGAGCCGGTGGTCGAGTTGGATCCGATCGTCGTCACGCGACCCGCACAGGCCGCCGCACGCCCCACGATCTGGCTCGGCGCCTGGCACCTCTCGCCGTCGGTGCCCTCGCGTGCCTGGCAGAGCAGTCTCTGGGACGATGCGCATCAGCTCCTGTACGAGTATTCTCCGGTCCAGAGGAGATACCGGGAGCACTCCCCGCTGCGCCAGACCGGCCTGGCCCGGGATCAGTAGGCGGACGCGCGCGACCGGACCTCAGTGTCCCCCGAGAATCGGCGACCCGCACGGCGTGAACCCCCTCGACGAGATGCCCAGTCTGGCCAAGGCGCGCGGAGGCGCGTTCTACCTCCACGGAGAGGATGAATTCCGCAAGGAGGAGATCGTCCGCGCGCTCATCGACGCGCACCTCGATCCGGCGACCCGGGACTTCAACCTCGATCCGTTACGGGGTACCGAGGTGGATCCGGAGACACTGGCGTCAGTGCTGGCCACGCCACCCATGATGGCCGAGTGGCGGGTTGTCGTCCTGCGCGAGGTCGAGGGGCTGGCGTCGAGCGCGCACGCGCGTGACGTGCTCGTGAAGACGGCTTCGTCACCACCCCCGGGGCTGGCGCTCATCATGAGCTGCACACCGCCGCAGGGCTCGCGGGCCAAGCTGTACAAAGACCTCGCGAAAGCCGCTCGCTCCGTCGAGCTGCAACCGCTCTCGCCCGACGACGTTCCCGGGTGGATCCTTGCCCGCGCGCGTGAGCGGCACGCGCTCGACGTCGATATCGACGCGGCTCGTGCCCTGGGGGCCGCGATCGGATCGAACCTGGGTGTGCTCGCCCGGGAGCTGGAGAAGCTCGCCGACTACGTCGGAGAGCGTGGGACCGTGACGGTCCGGGACGTCGAAGCCGCCGGCACGCGTCTGCCGTCGCAGGACCGCTGGCGATGGTTCGACCTGGTCGGGGAGGGACGCTTCGAGGAGGCGCTCGGCGCGCTGGATGTGCTCGCGGCCCAGGGCGAGAGCGGCGTCGGGCTGGTGATCGGTCTGACAACGCAGCTTCTCCGGATCGGTCTCGTGGTGGAGGGAGGGCCGAGGGCTCTGGAAGGGACGCTGCCGCCCCACCAGCGCTGGCTGAGCGGGCGCCTGGCGGCCCAGGCCCGCCGGTGGCGTCCCGAGGAGGTGGACGATGCGCTGCGGGGGCTCCTGCACGCCGACCGCCTCCTCAAGTCCACGCCGCTGGCCGACGAGGCGCTTCTCGCGGATTGGCTCCTGGGCCTGATGGCCCGGAGGAGTGCGGCATGAAGAGCCTGGCGCTCGTGGCCGTCCTGGCGCTCGGGGTCGGGGCGGGCGGCCTACGCGCGCAACAGCCGGGCCCGCTCGAGCGGGTCGAGAATCTCGCGAGTGTGGGGAGAGCCGACGAGGCGCGCACGGTCCTGGAGGCGTGGTGGGACTCGGCGTGGTCGTCCGCCGGGCGCCAGGACCGACAGCGCGCGCTCTGGCTCCGCGGTCGCCTCACTCCCGATCCGACCCGGGCGGCGCTCGACTTCCGTCGGCTCGTCGTCGAGTACCCGGGGGGCCCGTTCACCGACCGGGCCCTCTTCCGGCTGGCGCAGGAGGCGTTCGTCTCGGGCGACACCGCCGGTGCCCGACAGCGCGTGGCCGACCTGGCCCGCAACTATCCGGGGAGCTCCGTGCGGGGCCGGGCGGAGGCATGGCTTCAAGGGGCGGGCCAGGCGCCGCCTCCCCTCCCTCCCGCAGTCGCTGACTCCGCCGAGGCCGCCGACTCGGCCAGGGCGGTGCGAGCGGCAGCGGCGGCAGCGGCGAAGCGGGCGCTGGCGGCGAAGCGGGCCGCCGCCCAGTCGGTAGGCCGGGGAGACTACGCCGTGCAGCTCGGAGCCTTCGGCGACGTGGAGAGGGCGCGGCTCCTGGCGAATCGCGCGCGGAAGGCCGGCCTGGAGGTGCGCATCGTGCGCGTACGCGGGAGCCGGCTGGTGCGGGTGCGAACCGGGAGATTTGACTCTGCGGACTCGGCGCACAACCTATTGACGCGTGTGGGCCGGCTTGGATTCGGGGCGGCCGTCGTGGGGAATGCCCAAAAGGAGGAGCGCGTCCGCTGATGAGCAGGCACCACGAGCGAGTGAAGTGGAACGTGCTTCTGGCGGAAGACAACGACGATCACGCGCTGTTGATCCAGATGGCGCTCGAGCGCGCCAGCCGTATTCCTGTCGAGGTGCACCGCGCCCGCAACGGGGACGAAGCCATCCGGCTCGTGGGAGAAGTCTCCCCCGATCTGATCCTGCTCGACCTGAAGATGCCCGGGCGCTCGGGCCACGAAGTGCTCGAGGCCATCAAGGGGGACGACGAGTTCCGGCGCATCCCGGTGGCGGTGCTCACCTCTTCGGACCGCGACGAGGACGTCGCCCAGAGCTACGGTCTGGGGGGCAACCACTTCATCACCAAGCCCGAGGACCCGGCAGAGCTCGAGAGCAGGCTGCGCTCGCTTCTCAAGAACGTCGAGGAGCTCTCCGGCATCCGCCGGGGCGCCGGGGGGTTGGGCGCAACCGCCATGAGCGCGGTCAACCCGGGGAGCATGGCGCTCCGCAAGGGCGTGGCGTGGGGCGCGCTCGTGATCGTGCTCCTGGCGCTCGCGATCTTCGCCTACGCCGTCGGGGTGCTCCACCGCTGAAGTCGTTCGGGCGCCGGCACCCCGCCATTCTTCTCCTCCCGGCGACCCGTCAGAGAGCCGCCAGCACTCGCTCCATGCGCTCTCTCACGTCACGGGCCACCGGCGCGAGGTCCGCGCGACCGGCGATGGCGAGTTGCAGCTCGGGGTCGAGGATGGAGACGACCGACGTTCCCGCTTCATCCCCTTCGTACACGATGACGTTGCAGGGCAGCAGCAGCCCGATCTCGGTCTCCTCGGAGAGGGCCTGGTGCGCGAGGGGCGGATTGCAGGCGCCCAGGATCTTGTAGGGACGAAAATCCACGTCGAGCTTCTGCTTGAGCGTGCTCTTCACATCGATCTCGGTGAGGACGCCGAAGCCTTCCTTCTTGAGCGCGTCGCGGACCTTCCCGTCCGCTTCGGCGAAGGACATGTGGAGGGTCCTTCTGATTGCGTAGGACTGTCCGGCCGTCATGGTGAAGTCACCTCGTGTGTGCGCCGCATGGGAGTTGCCGAATGCCTGCGCACAAGCCTAGCCAAACCGGGCCCCCGGGTCGACCGCCGCCGGCCCGATCGCGATCCCGCCCTCGAGCGCCGTGTCCCTCGAGGGTGCCGATGCGCTCGGTCGGCTCCGCGCTTTCCCCTGGCCCCTCCGTCCCGCCATACTTGTTCCCAACCCTCTTCCCCTGGCGATGACGACGTCCGACGACACTCCGCTCATGCAGCAGTGGCGTGATGCCAAGAGCCGGCATCGCGACGCACTTCTGTTCTTCCGGGTCGGCGACTTCTACGAGCTCTTCCACGCCGACGCGGAGGAGGGAGCTCGGCTGCTGGGCCTCACCCTGACGTCGCGCAACAACGGGGCTGCGGCGCGCGTTCCCCTCGCGGGCGTGCCGGCCAAGGCGATCGACGAATACCTCACGCGCCTCGTCAAGCTGGGGCGGCGGGTGGCGATCTGTGACCAGGTCGAGGATCCGGCGCTCGCCAAGGGAATCGTCCGCCGCGAGGTCACCGAGACGATCACTCCGGGCACGGTGCTCGCCGACGCGCTGCTTCCGGAGCGGCGGAACAACTTCCTCGTCGCCGTGGTGCCCGAGGAGGAGGGGGCCTTCGGTCTCGCCGCGCTCGACGTGTCGACGGGGGAGATGAGCGCCGAGCTCGTTCTGGCAGGCGAGCTCTCGGCGGCGCTCGGGCGCCTCGAGCCCTCGGAGCTGCTGCTTCCCCGCTCGCTCGAGTCCGAAGGCGGACCGCTGCCGGACGTGGGAGACCGACTGGCCCGCACGTTCCGCGACGATTGGATGTTCGAAGCGGACGTGGGCGCCGACGAGCTGATGCGCGTCTACGGAGTTCTCTCCCTGGCCGGATTCGGGTTCCAGAAGGGCGACCGGGCACTGGTGCGGGCGGCGGGGGCGCTGGTGCAGTACCTGAAGGAGATCCGACCCTCCGGCGTGACCCACCTCCGTCCCGTACAGATCCGCCGGCTCGGCCACGTCATGGTGCTCGACGAGATGACGCGGCGGAACATGGAGCTGGTCGAGCCGCTCCGCTCCGGGGAGGAGGGGGGCACGCTCCTCGACGTGCTGGACGACACGGTGACGGCGATGGGCGCGCGCCTCCTGCGGAGGTGGGTCCTCGAGCCGCTGGTGACTCCCCAGGGGATCTGGCGGCGTCAGGACGGAGTGGCCGAGCTCGTCGACGATCCGGCCCTGCGCGCCTCGATCCGGACGTCGCTCGGCGGCGTGAGCGATCTGGAGCGACTCGCCGGTAAGGTGGGGACGGGGCGCGCCGCGCCGCGCGACCTCCTGGGCCTGCGCCGGTCCCTGGAGCGGCTCCCCGCCGTGCGGGAAGCGGGCTCGGGCGCTGGGGCCGACATCGTGCTCGAGCTGTGCGGGGAGATGGACTGCCTCGAGGATCTGGGCGCGCTCCTGGCCCGTGCGATCGACGAGGAGGCGCCCGCCGCCCTCCAGGACGGCGGGGTCATCAGAGCCGGGTGGTCCGAGGCGCTCGATGAGCTCCGGGGCATACGCGACGGCGCGCGGGACTTCATCGCACGGCTCCAGGCCCGCGAGCGAGAGCGCACGGGCATCGGCTCGCTGAAGATCGGCTACAACAAGGTCTTCGGCTATTACCTCGAGGTCACGCGCTCCAACCTGGATCGTGTTCCGGACGACTACGTGCGCAAGCAGACACTCGCCAACGCCGAGCGCTACTTCACCCCCGAGCTCAAGGAGTGGGAGGAGAAGGTCTTTGGCGCAGAGGACCGGATCGCCCAGCTGGAGGCCCAGCTCTTTGCCGAGATCCGCGGCCGGGTGGCCACCGAGGTGTCGCGCCTCCAGGAGACCGCAGTGCGCGTGGCGGCTCTGGACGTGCTCGCGACCCTGGCGGACGTGGCGGAGCGCAGGGGGTACGTGCGCCCGGAGGTGCACACCGGCTTCGAGCTCGAGATCCACGCCGGACGCCACCCGGTCGTGGAGACGATGATGCCCCGCGAGGAGTTCATTCCCAATGACCTGATCCTGGACGAGGACGGCTGGATCGTCGTCCTCACGGGACCCAACATGGCGGGCAAGAGCACCGTGCTGCGCCAGGTGGGGTTGATCCAGCTCCTGGCCCAGATGGGGGCGTTCGTCCCGGCGGACCGGGCTCGCCTGCCGGTCGTGGACCGGATCTTCACGCGCGTGGGCGCGTCGGACAACCTGGCGCGCGGACAGTCGACGTTCATGGTCGAGATGAGCGAGACGGCGGCGATCGTGCATGGCGCCACGAACCGGAGCCTGATTCTGCTGGACGAGATCGGCCGGGGCACGTCGACGTACGACGGGGTCTCGATCGCGTGGGCCATCACCGAGCACATCCACGAACACCTCGGTGCCAAGACGATCTTCGCCACCCACTACCACGAGCTGACCCAGCTCGGTGATCTGCTGGGCGGCGTGAGGAACCTGAACGTGTCGGTGCGGGAGGTGGGCCACGACATCGTCTTTCTGCGCCGGCTGGTCGAGGGGGGCGCCGACCGCTCCTACGGAATCCAGGTGGCGCGATTGGCCGGCCTGCCCGACGAGGTCATCGCGCGGGCTCGGGAACTTCTCAGCGAGTTGGAGGGAACACATACCCACGGGGGAGAAGGCCTCGGGCGCCGCGGCGTCCACCGGCCTCGCTCGGAGGCTCCTCCGGATCAGCTGTCGATGTTCCAGGTGGATCATCCGGCGGTGGAGCGCCTGCGGGCGCTCGATCCGGACCAGCTGACTCCCCGGGAGGCGCTGGACCTCCTCTACGACCTGAAGAGAGACGTGAAGACTCGCGGGAGCGATGAGTGACGGTTGACGACAGAGGCGGGAGCGTCCGCAGGATCGCCGGGGGGGTCGCCCTGGCATCGCTGCTGGTGTTGACGAGCGCCGCGTGCGCCTCCGACGGACAGATCCAGCAGCCTGCGCCGCTGTACGGGCAGGTGCCGATCGAGTACCCGCTCCAACTGTGGGACCAGAACAGGGAAGGCCAGACGCTGCTGAAGGTGCGCGTCACCGACACGGGCACGGTCGACAGCGTCGTCGTGGAGAAGTCCTCGGGATACGCCGCCTTCGACTCCGCCGCGGTCTCGGGCGCGAAAGCGCTCCGCTTCCGGCCGGCCCGACGCGACGGCAAGCGCATCCGGGTCTGGGCCGAGGTGCCCGTCGATTTCTCGAAGAAGCCGCGGCCGGATACCCTTCCCAGCGTGGAGTGACGCGGCGCCTCGATGTTCCCGCTCAGTCGTCCGGGCCGAGAAGGTCGCCGAGCGGCGTGAGAAGCCCGTCGATGCTGCGGACGTTCTCGGCCCGGCGGTAGCGGGCCAGACCTCCTTTCTTCTCCTTCTCCGCGGCCCAGCGCTGGAGTGTGTCCCGCTCGCCGACGGACTCCATGAGCGGGACACCGTAGCCGCACGACGTGCTCACGCGCTCGACGTCGGCGACGATGATCTGGCGCGCTCCGGGGATCGCCTCGAAGCGTCCGGCGAGCTCGCTCCATTCCGTGGAGCCCGGCAGGGCCGTGCGTCCCCGTCCGTAGATCCGCAGGATGCGGGGTGGGCCCGAGAACGAGCAGAACATGAACGTCACCCGACCGTTCTCGCGCAGGTGCGCCGAGGTTTCGTTCCCGCTTCCCGTCAGATCGAGATAGGCCACCCGCCCGGGCCCGAGCACCCGGAACGAGTCCAGGCCTTTGGGCGAGAGGTTGACGTGGCCCGCGGGATCGAGCGGCGCCGTAGCGACGAAGAAGACGGGTTGCGCCTCGATGAACGCCTGGAGCTCGGCGCTGATGGAGTCGAGAGGGCGTCCCATGGGAGGGGCCTCCGGGTGGAGATGGATCGGTCGATCGGTTTCCGCATACCCATATAGTGACATCACCCCTCCCGACCAAGGCAACGACATCATGGTGAACTCCGAGATCACGACGCTCTTTCTGGACATCGGCGGTGTGCTCCTGACGAACGGATGGGATCACAACGCGCGGCGACGCTCGGCCGAACAGTTCGGCCTCGACTACGACCAGATGGACGAGCGCCACCGTATGACGTTCGGCACGTACGAAGAGGGCAAGGTGAGCTTGGAGCGCTATCTCCGCCGCGTCGTCTTCTACGAGGAACGCCCGTTCACCGTTGACGAGTTCACCGACTTCATGCTCGCGCAGTCCCGCAAGCTTCCCGAGACGATGGACCGCCTGCTGGAGCTCAAGGAGCGGCACGGTCTCCGCGTCGTGGCCGTGAGCAACGAGGGCCGCGAGCTCACGGAGCACCGGGTGCGGAAGTTCGATCTGTGCCGCCTCTTCGACGCGTTCATCTCCTCTTGCTTCGTGCACGTCCGGAAGCCGGACGAGGATATCTTCCGCATCGCGCTCGATACCTCGCAGGCCGAGCCCGGCCACGTCGCCTACGTCGACGACCGGTCCATGTTCGTGGAGGTGGCGGCGGGGTTGGGCATCCACGGCGTGCACCACACCGGGTGTCAGGAGACGCTGGATCGGCTCCGGGCGTTGGGTCTGGAAGCCGGATGAGCGGGCCACCGTGGCGCCACGGGAAACGCGCGAGTATGCTGGTCCCGGGAGCCGCGAACCGTCCACTGGAGGTCTTCGTCATGAGAGGGTCGAGGCGCACGGCTGCGGCCGCATGGACGGGTCGGAGGCGGATCGCGCGCGTGGGCGGGCTCCTCCTCCTCGCGGGCCTCTCCGAGGCCTCGGGCGCAGCCGCGCAGCGGAGTGGCGCAGGCCCGTCGTCCGGAGCGGAGTCGGCGTCGACACCCGCGCCTTGGCCGAACGACCTGCAGGTCGTGCTCATCACGGGCTCCACGGACGGGCTCGGCAGGGAGGTCGCGCGCAGACTCGCGGCCGCCGGGTCGATCGTGATCATCCACGGCCGCAACCAGGAGCGGGGAAGGGCGCTCGTGGACGAGATCGAGCGCGCCGGAGGAAGCGCACGTTTCTACGCGGCCGACTTCTCCTCCCTCCAGGCGGTGCGCGACTTCGCCGCCCAGGTCCAGCTCGACTACGATCGTCTCGACGTGCTCGTGAACAACGCCGGCATCTGGCCCGGTGGCACCCGGCGCGAGCGGAGCATCGACGGCTACGAGCTGACCTTCGAGGTGAACTATCTCTCCGGATTCCTCCTGACGCGTCTGCTGCTGCCCATGCTGGTGAAGAGCGCTCCGAGCCGCATCATCAACGTCGCGTCGATCGCGCAGACGCCCATCGACTTCGATGACGTGATGCTGGAGCACCGCTACACCGGTCAGAGGGCCTACGGGCAGAGCAAGCTCGCGCAGGTGATGTTCACCTTCGATCTCGCGGAGGAGCTGCAGGGCACGGGCGTCATTGCGGAAGCGTTGCACCCCGGCACCTTGATGAACACGGGAATGGTTCTATCCCGGGGCATCCAGCCTCGCACGACGGTGGAGGAGGGGACCGAGGCCGTGCTCCACCTCATCGAGGCGCCCGACCTCGAGAGTGGGCAGTACTTCGACGGCCTGAAGCCGGCGCGGGCGAACGACCAGGCCTACAGCCGCAGCGAGCGGGCGAAGCTCCGCCGGATCAGTGCGGAGCTGACGGGGGTGCCGGTGGATCCCGTCGACCTGCGGAAGCGCTGAGAGGACCGGCGACCCGCACGGCGAGGGCGACGAGGCCGAGGGTCGCCGCCAGCGCGACCGCTCCCGCGACGTGCTCGATGGGCGTCGGCGCATGGACGGTCCTGCGCAGGGCCTCGACTCCGCTGGCGACGAGCCCCGCCATGATCCACGACCAGGCGCACAAGGGCGCCCAGTAGCGGAGCCAGAGCCAGACCGAGGCGAACGTGCCGGCCGTGAACACCGCGCCCCGCGCCCACAGGTTCGCTCCCTCCGGCGCGAGGGCCAGGAAGATTCCGAGCATGGGAAGGAAGAGGAGCGCGGCCACGAGCGCCCTCACCGACGCACGCTTGGACACGCCGGCGATCACGAGGAGGGGGATTCCGAGGCCGGCCGCGGCCATCACCACGTCCAGCGGGATCGAGAGGGCCGGAGAGAGCGCGGGAAACGCGCTGCCCAGCAAGGTCGTGGGGGCGGCCGGCACGCCGGCGGGCACCAGGGGGCGCAGGAGCTCCGCGAGCGTGGCCACGGCTCCTATGCCCAGCCCTGCAAGGAGCAGGTCGCGTCGCCCTCGCGGGGTCGGCTCGGGGAAGAGCCGCACGCCCACTCTCCGGCGCAGCGTGTCGAGCGCGAGCCAGAAGCCGTACGCGACCACAGCCTCGACGGCGACCACGAGCATGCCGACGATGTTCATCCCGACGAAGTTCGTCCAAGGGACGGCCGTGTCGTATTGGGCGAGCACGCGAGGCAGCCCGTTGAGGCCGCCGGCGATCCCCAGCAGGGCCAGTCCCCCCAGGGCGATGAGCGTCGCGCGACGATTCAGTCGGCCGTCGTCCAGCACGGGCGAGCGGCCTCGGACCAGGGAGAGCCCGGCGACGGTCAGCATGACGACGAAAAGCACGCCGCACACCACCAGGATGATCTGGTGCGTGTCGTCTCGCTCGCGCTCGGCCCTCTTGAATTTCTCCGGCAGGTCGACGCTGCGCCGCACCGCGAGCGGCTCCTCCCCCGCCACGGTCACGGAGGCCCGGGCCTCGGCGCCGGCCGGGAGTCGGAGCAGCGTGTCGGTGTAGGTGACCGTGACGTCCCGGCGGGCGGGACGGGCCGTCTGCTCGAGGTCGGACTCCTGGAGCGCCAACGTGTCGAAACCCACGTGCGCGAGTGTGGCACGGGCGATCCGGCGGGCCTCCGCGTTGCTCACCGAGTCCCGTGCGGCGGAGTCCGGCAGGACGTGATGCACGTCGAGCGGAGCTCCGTCGGGGCGGAGCCGGACGCGCCACTCCTCGGCCCGGTCCGCGGGCGTTCCCCCCGTGTGGACGTAGCGGACCTCCCACCACGCGGGTGGCGCGTAGAGGGCCGCGAGCTTCGGTGCCAGCGCCGTCACGTGCTCGGCGACGAGGAAGCGACGGACCTCGGTGTCGGCACCGGAGAAGGGAGCCGCGAGCGTCGTCCAAGCGGAGGGGTTCACGCCCCGTGTGCCGATCATCGAGTCGGCGACCGTGACCGCGCGGGCGCGCCGGACGGTGAACGAGGGCCCGAGGGTCGGTGGCGACGGCAGGAGGACCGCGAGCAGCACCGCCGCGGCGCCGACAGCCAGCGCGAGGTTCCGGGCGCGCGGCGACAGCACGCGAGTGGCCGGCGGAGCCGCGACGTCCGTCTCGAGCTCTCGAGGGGGGGCGCGCCACGCGCGGAAGCGAGCGTCTTCGGGAAGATCGCCGAGCCCCCGCTGGCGGACCCAGCGCCATCCGACCGCGAGTGCCGGAGCGAAGAGCACGAGGAGGATGACTCCCGCCGTCACGTGATAGGCCGACGCGCTCCCCGACGCCGCGAACGAGCCGAACAGCAGAAGGTCGTAGCTGAAGTGGGCGAGCACGGTCACCAGCAGCCCGAAGACGAGAAAGAGCACCGCCCAGAAGCAAGCTTCCAGGAAGATCTCCGCGCCTCGGGAATAGGGTGGCCACGACGTGTAGTTGGAGTGCGCGAACCCGAAGACGACCGCCGTGACGACCACCCCTCCCGCCAGCCAGCGCATCCGGTGCGGGCGGTTCCCCACCCAGATCGCGAGCAGGGAGAGCGGCAGCGCCCGGAAGAGCGACTCCTCCCAGATGCCCGCCTGGAGCGAGACGGCCACACCCGAGAGCCAGGGGAACGGCGTCGAGATCAGGTTGGGATCGTCGATCAGCTCGGTCGGCACCCACCAGCCGAGAAGCTTGCGCGTCACGAGGTAGAAGAGGGCCACGTAGGCGAAGCCGACGGCGGCCACCACGTAGCCGCCCGCCACGCGCCCGGCTACGGCGCGGGTGCCGCGGTGCTTCCACAGCTTCCACCAGTCCAGGTGGTCGGGGAAGGCGCGTCGCGCCGCCGCCTCCGCCGCCGCCAGCGTGAGTCCCACCAGGAGGGTGATGCCCACGCCGCTCAGGATCGACTGGAGGACGAGCATCACCAGGAACGTCGTGGGCGACGTGGCCGTGTCATAGCCGAACCAACTCCCCGGGATCTCGTTGAGGCCGGCCGCCACGAACAGGAGGCCGACCACGCCACCGACCAGCAGCGCGGGGCGCCAGCGTATCCTGCGGGCGAGGGCGAAGCGCCGCAGCACGAAAGCCCCGCCGATGAGCAGGAGGAGCATGCCCACCTGGGCGACGACCGCGAGCAGGTCGTTGAACGAGCGCATCTCGCCGTAGCGGCGCTGGAACGACTGCGGGATCACCACGTAAGGGTGTGCCATCGACGGAGTGTCTCCCGCGATGACCACCTTCATGCGGATCAAGGCGTCGGCGATGCGGCGGTCCTTTCGCTCGAACGTGAACGTCCGATCCACGCGTCCGCTCGTCTTGCGGGTCTCGTACGACGTCGAAGCGAGGCGCCAGCGCGTGGTGTCGCGCCCGATCCAGTCGGCGAGCACGTGCCCGGCCAGTGCCCGCGCCGAGTCCTGGCTGAGCTCCGGCCGCACGTCGGACTCGGCGAGGACCCTCCGGAAGCCGATCACCTGCCCGTCCGTCGCGAAGTCGACGCGCGCCTCGTGCGGGTCGTGCGGTACGAAGGCCCGCACGCTCCAGGTGAAGAGCGCCACGTCGTGGCCGGCCAGGAGCGCCTTCAGCGTATCGCGGCCGCCGCCGGCGAGGTCGACGTACGTCTGGAGCGAATCGTTCGACTCGAAGCGCACCGCGTGACGTGCCCCCACGGGAGCCAGGTCGTGCGACTGGAAGAAGGAATCCGCGCGCTGGAGCGCCGCCTGGCGTGTGAGCTGTTGGTGGAGCGCGAGGGTCGGCATCGCGCGCGGGAAGAGCCACACCGCCAGCCCGCTGGCCGCGAGGCCGATCGCCGCGAGCCAGAGCCCGGGCCGCCGGACCTTCGGTGGAGCGTCCATGCACACGTCGCCGATGAGGGGAGCACGCCCGTAACAGCCTGCAATCTCGACCCTGCCGCCGCCCACGCAAGCGCGAATGAGCCACGATCCCTTGTGAAGGCCGCGCCTCCTCAGGAGTTTGAGACGTCCCGTGCGGACCGCCGAACGTCGGCTACGGCCCGCCTGGTGCCCAACCGGAACACGCCCCGAGCCCCTTATGCCGAGACCGATCGTCGAGTGTGTCCCCAACTTCTCGGAGGGTCGCGATGCGGCCGTCCTCGAGAAGATCACGCAAGCCATCGAGGCCGTGTCGGGCGTGAAGCTCCTGGACGTCGACCCCGGAGCGAACACGAACCGGACCGTGGTGACGTTCGTGGGCCCTCCGGACGCGGTCGCGGAGGCGGCCTTCCGGGGCGTCGCGAGGGCGGCGGAGCTCATCGACATGCGCCGCCATCACGGTGAGCACCCGCGCATGGGGGCGACGGACGTGGTGCCGTTCGTGCCCGTGTCCGACATCACGATGGAGGAGTGCGTCGAGATCGCGCGCCGCGTCGGGCGCCGCATCGGCGAGGAGTTGGACATCCCGGTCTACCTCTACGAGCATGCGGCCTCCCGGGCCGAGCGCCGCAACCTCTCGCGCGTCCGCTCGGGCGAGTACGAGGGCATGGCCGAGAAGCTCAAGGACCCGGAGTGGACGCCCGACTTCGGCCCGGCGGAGCTCAACCCGAAGGCCGGGGTCACGGCCGTGGGCGCCCGGGAGTTCCTGATCGCCTACAACGTCGATCTCAACACCACCGACCGGCGCTACGCGAACGAGATAGCCTATACGCTGCGTGAGCGCGGGCGATGGAAGAGGACCGGCAACACCGACCCCTTCTACTACAAGGGCGAGATCGTCCGCTTCCCGTCCGACGGGCGCTATCCGTGCGGCCCCTGTGACTTTGTCGGCGGCTCCTTCGAGGAGCTCGAGACGCACTACCGGGAGGTGCACGGCGGCGATCTGCGTGAGCGCTATCGCGCGCTGGAGATCGATCCCGAGCATCCCACCGGACCCGTCTTCGACGATGGTCTGTTCCGGGACGTGAAGGCGATCGGCTGGGTCATCGAGGACTACGGCCGCGCCCAGATCAGCATGAACCTCACCAACTACAAGGTGAGCGCGGCGCACGAGGTGCTCGAGGCCGCGCGCGACGAGGCGCGCAAGAGGGGCATCGCGGTCACCGGCTCGGAGCTGGTGGGGCTCGTCCCCTACGACGCGATGCGGCAAGCTGCGCGCTACTACCTGCGCCGCATGATGAAGTCTACGGGGATCCCTGTTCCCGACCTCATGGAGACCGCGATTCAGTCGATGGGTCTTCGCGACGTCGCTCCGTTCGATGCGAAGGAGAAGGTGCTCGCGCTCCCGACCGTCGACGGTCCGCTCGTGCTGCGTGCCACCCACGACTTCGTCGACGAGGTCTCGCGCGACACACCGGCTCCCGGCGGCGGCTCTGTGGCGGCCCTCGCCGGCTCGCTCGGCGGGGCGCTCGCGTCCATGGTGGCCA
>CAZFIS010000100.1:0-13821 GCA_964519125.1 uncultured Gemmatimonadaceae bacterium
AGGACGACTGGGGCGAGCGCTACCAGGGACAGCTGATCCGCACGGACGACACGGACAACTACGCGCCCGAAGCCAACGAGAACGTGGCGAAGAACCTGAAGGGGCACCTGATGCTCACGTACGGCACGATCGACGACAACGTGCCGCCCTACAACTCCCTTCTCGTCGTGAACGCGCTCATCCATGCGAACAAGAACTTCGACATGATCGCGCTCCCGAACGAGCACCACGGCTACGCGGACGACTCGGACTACATCATGCGCCGGCGCTGGGACTACTTCGTGCGGTACCTGGCGGGAGAGCAGCCTCCGCATGAGTACGAGATCAAGATGCCGCCCGCCCCCGGCCGGCCGCCCGCCCCCCCCGGGCGCGGCGCGGCCAGGCCCGCCCCGCCCCCGGGCTGGATCCCGGACCGCCACATCCGGTTATACGAGGGTGCGTACGATCCTTCCGGAGGGAGCGGTGCGATGAAGACCGTCCACCGAGCGGTGCTCGTCCCGTGGTTCGCCCTCGGCCTGGCGGCGGGCTGCCAGGGCTCGACCGCGCTCCTGGGGCCGGGAGCCGCGCAGGGCATCGAGGGGCAGGCGCTCCTCGGGCCCACGTGTCCGGTGCAACGGGCGGACTCCACGTGTGCGGATCAGCCGTATCAGGCGTGGTTCACCGTCGCGGGCGTGAGGGGCGGCCAGGTGGCGCGCTTCCAGGGGGGCACGGACGGACGCTTCCGCGTGGGCCTCGAGCCCGGCACATACGTGTTGCACCCCGGATCGGGGAATCCGTATCCCCGCGCCGGTGACGACACGGTGAAGGTCGAGCCCGGCACCTACACGAGCGTCACGATCCACTTCGACTCGGGCATCCGGTAGGGGGATCCGGCGACGCCGGGCTGCTCGTCCGCTGGGGCGCGACGCTTCGCCGCTCCAGCGACCCACCCATGTCCATTCGCCCGAACCGGGCGATCAGCTCACCCTGCTCAGGTGAATCCGCCGCTCCCGCATCCCCCGGACGACGAGCTCGAGCTGTATCCGCCTCCGGAGTGGCCGCCCGCGATCACGTTGACCGCCGTGAACTCGCGGTCCACGCGCTCGGACGAGCATTTCGGGCATACCCGCCCCTCTCCGGCGGAGTAGGCGGAGATCGAGAGGTGCACCTCGAAGGATGCGCCGCAGTCCTGGCAGACGAAGTCGTAGCTCGGCATAGAATGTAAATATACATATGTTACCATGTCATGGAAGGGCCGATGCGTTGGATGCCCTCCATGAGCGTGCGTCACCTGCTACCCCCACAGGTCGACCGGCCACTCGTCCTGGTCGATGTACATGAGGTACGGGTAGTCCTCGTAGTACTGGAAGAAGGGGCGCACCCTCGCAGCCAGGTCCCGCCCGTTCGTGCCGCGCACTCGGTAGGCGCCGTACGACGAGAGGCCCTTGACGACCTGGTCGCCGGTGTCGGGCGTGAGCATCTCGTTCAGCTCCTGGTCGTTCGTGGGCGCCTTGAAGGCGGTTTCCAGGTATCGGAACTCGAGCGGCATCACCACCGCTCCCCGCACGATCGCCGCGCGCCTCGGGTGCTGGGTGTCGACGGCCTGCCACCGGAAGGGTTGGGGAATGCGAACCTCGACATGGTCGCCCGGATTCCACGTCCGAGACACCGTCGCCCACGTCCCGGGCTTGCAGGCGACGTTCGCGACGGTCCCGTTCACCCGGACCGTCATCCCGTCGCACCAGCCGGGCACGCGCAGGCTCAGCGGGAACGCGACCGGGCCGCCCGCCTGGAGCGTGAGGGTGCTCGCGTCAGCGATCGGGTACTCGGTCTCCTGACGCAGCGTGACCTGCCGTCCGTCCTTGCTCCACACGACCTCGGAGGGGACGTACAGGTTCACGTACAGGCCGGCGGCGTCCTTGTAGTAGACGAGGTTGGCGTAGTCCGCCATGCACTGGAAGTACGTGCCCGAGCAGCACGTGTAATTGTCGTAGCGGTAGACCTTCATCCCGCCCGTGGACCGGTAGTCCGAGTAGTAGAAGTTCCGACCGTCCTCCTCGATGGGCAGCGCCGCCCCCACGCCGTTGTAGAAGAGGCGCTCGATCCAGTCTCCGTAGCGCGCCTCGCCCGTGAAGCGCATCAGGTAGCGCGCCATCTTGAACCCGGCCCACGATCCACACACGGTCTCGAACGTGTTGGGTCGCATCTCGAGCGCACGCCCGAGCGATCCGTTCGGTGCCAGGATCCGTTCGTCCGGGCCGTAGCCCCCGGTGGCGAAGCACTGCGTGTCTTGGAGATAGTCGTATGCGTTCTCCAGAATGCGCAGAGTACGCGCATCACCCATGATCTCGTAGTACATCGCCGCGCTGCTGAACGTGTTCACGTGGCTGTAGGCATGCACGCCGTGAGCGTCGGCGGGCGACGAGGTGTCCGCGAACTTCGACCAGTACGGTTCTCCGAGCCATACTTCCGCGAACGTCTTGTAGCGTTCGTCCCCCGTGGCCTGGAAGGCCCGGTACAGGTTCTCGGAGAGGGTGTACCACTCGCCGGGCCGGCCGGAGAACGCCGTCCTGGAGGCGGGCACCCGGTCCCGGCTGATGCTCGTGGACGCCTTGTCCGTGAGACGAGCCATGAGGGGGAGGGCGTCCTTCGCGCCACCGTACAGGTACATGTCCACCAGGCCGCACATGAACTTGTCGTATTCGTAAGCGCTCATCTTCCGGGCGGTTCCCTTCGGGAGCGTCTCACCCCACCCGTTCATGAGCGCCACGGCCTTGGCCCGGAGCGCGTCGTCTCCGGTGGCCAGCGACATGCGTGCCATCCCGCTGAGCCACTGACCGAAGATGGCACCTGTCGTCGGCTCGATGCCCCAACCACGCACGGGATGGTCGCCCGGCGCCGGGAGGTCCGCCTCGACCCGGAAGCCGTGGAGGATGTCGTCGTTCGCCAGCGCGAAGTAGTAGTTCCGGCCCGCCTCCGCCTGGTGCAGCCAGCGGCTGTCGAGGAGGCGGACGCCGCGGTAGTCGAACGGCTCCAGGCGGATCGTGGCGGCGGGAAAGAGAGCGGGGCCGGCGGAGAGACCTCGCGCGGCGTGGGCGAAGAGACCGACGGCGGCCGGAGCCGTCTTCAAGAAATCTCGGCGTGGCATCTCGTGACGCATGATATCCACCGGGGGACAGGGAATCGGGGCAGAGAGGACGGCCTGGCCGCCCACGATCCGGACCATGCGCCTGCCTCCTTCGGGGCGCAAGACGAACTCCGGCCCGCCGCCTCTCTCCGACACGCGGACCGGGTCTTGCCCACACCCGGCCTCCACGACACCTTGGGCACCCTTGTTCCCGACCCGGCGGGTGTCTCCCCACCCGCCGCACCTGCTGATCGAGTAGCGAGGAAGTCCCGACCATGTCCGACGTCACGAAGTACATCCTGCCCGAAGACCGCATCCCCAAGGCGTGGTACAACATCGCCGCGGACCTTCCGGAGCCTCTTCCGGCCGTGCTGCATCCCGGGACCGGCCAGCCAATCGGCCCCGCCGACCTGGAGCCGCTGTTCCCCATGGCGCTGATCCTCCAGGAGGTGAGCACCGAGCGGTGGATCGACATTCCGGAGCCGGTACGTGACGTCTACCGGCTGTGGCGTCCTTCGCCCCTCTTCCGGGCTCGCCGTCTCGAGAAGGCGCTCGATACCCCCGCGCGCATCTACTACAAGTACGAGGGGGGCAGCCCTCCCGGGAGCCACAAGCCGAACACGGCGGTGGCGCAGGCCTTCTACAACAAGGAAGCAGGGGTCAAGCGCCTGACCACCGAGACGGGGGCGGGGCAGTGGGGCTCGGCGCTCGCGTTCGCCGGCTCGCTCTTCGACCTCGAGGTGAAGGTCTTCATGGTGCGGGTGAGCTTCGAGCAGAAGCCGTACCGCAAGGCGCTCATGGCGGCCTACGGGGCCGAGTGTATCCCGAGCCCCAGCGACCAGACCGAGGCCGGACGGAAGATGCTCGCCAAGGACCCGAACACGACGGGTAGCCTGGGCATGGCCATCAGCGAGGCGGTCGAGTTGGCCGCCCAGAGCGAGGACACGAAGTACTCGCTCGGCAGCGTGCTCAACCACGTGCTCCTGCACCAGACCGTGATCGGGCAGGAGGCGATCGAGCAGTTCGAGCTGGCCGACGACTATCCCGACGTGCTGATCGCGTGCGCGGGTGGCGGGAGCAACTTCGGCGGCCTGGCCCTGCCGTTCGTCGGCAAGAAGCTCAGGGAGGGTGGCGACCTGCGGGTGGTGGCCACGGAGCCGTCCGCCTGCCCGTCGCTCACGCGTGGGAGCTACGCGTACGACTTCGGCGACACGGGCCACCTCACTCCGCTCGTGCGCATGCACACGCTCGGCTCGAGCTTCGTGCCGCCGGGCTTCCACGCGGGCGGCCTGCGCTACCACGGGATGGCGCCGATCGTGAGCCATTTGCTCGAGTTGGGACTCATCGAGGCACGGGCCTATCACCAGAACGGGTGCTTCGAGGCCGGCATCCAGTTCGCGCGCACCGAGGGGATCGTTCCTGCGCCCGAGTCCAACCATGCCGTCAAGGGCGCCATCGACGAGGCGGTGCGTTGCCGAGAGGAGGGCGTGAGTCGGTCGATCCTGTTCAACCTCTCCGGACACGGCAACTTCGACATGGGTGCCTACCTCGACTACCTCGGCGGCGGCCTGGAGGATCGTGACTACGACCCGGAGACGCTGGAGCGCGCTCTCGGCGAGCTTCCCGAGGTCGCGGTTCCGTAGGTCCGACGAGCGCTTCACGGACGAGCCGCGTGGTCACCGTTCAGCCCGTTCCGCGGGCCCTGGTCCCGAAGGACTCGGCGGCGGCCACGCGGGTGTCCGCGCGCAACTACGACGAGTTCCAGAGCGACCTGGAGATCTGGCGGGAACTGAGGGAGCGGCCCGAGTGCGTGCTCGCCGTCACGATGGCACACTGCTCGGTGGAGCGGGCCGAGGCGATGCTCGCTGCGGACTCTCCCGCGTCGCTCGCGCGGGCGGCCGAGAATCTGCGCGCACTCCGTGCGAGTGACCTGACACGCACGGTCGAGGGCACCCTCTTCGTCTACGAGATCACCGATCCCGGGAGTCCCGGCGTCCGTCAGATCGGCCTGGGGGGGATGGCGCGCACGGACGAGATCCGCACGGACGCGCGGCCCGAGGGAACGATCGTTCGCAACGAGGGGATCCGCGAGGAGAAGGCGAGGGGGAGGGCGGCGCTCATCCGGGCGACCGGGGCCTACATCGGTACGGTCAACCACGCGGTCGAGGACGAGAGCGGCGCGCTGGAGGCCGCGCTCGTCGCATGGGCCGACCGCCGGGCGCCCGACTTCGGCGCGCGGGACGAGCGCGGGTGCGCGCACAAGGTCTGGCTGATCCACGAAGCCGAGGCCATCGAGCGCTTCCGGGCCCTGCTCGCCGCGGAGCCGCTCGCGTACGTGGCGGACGGCAACCACCGGAGCGCCGCCGCGGTCATGGCGGGCCTGGAGGGCTACCTGGGCGTGTTCTTCCCGGCGGGCACGCTCGGGCTGGCCCCTTACAATCGTCTGGTCGAAGGACCGCGCATCGCGCTCGACGAGCTCCTGGCCCGGGCGCAGCGATTCTTCGAGATCGAGGTCCTCGAGGGGACGGAGGGCTATCAGCCCGGCGCGATCCACGACGTCGGCCTCTACGCGGGTGGGCGCTGGCACCGGCTCCGCGTCCGGGAGGGGACGTTCGACCCCGGCAACGCCGTCGGGACGATCGACGCCGACATCGTGCAGCGCACGCTGTTCGAGCAGTGTCTCGGCATCACGGACGCCCGCGACCCTCGTCTGACGTTCGTGGGAGGCGACCGCGACGCGCGCTACCTCACGGGGCGCGTCGACTCGGGGGAGTTCGCCTACGCGGTGACGCTCGCCCCGGTGACCACGGACCAGTTCGTCGAGGTGTGCCGCCAGGGCCGGCTCATGCCGCCCAAGTCCACGTGGTTCCAGCCCAAGCTCCGCATGGGGCTCGTCATCGCGCTTCTGGGGCAGGAGTGACGAGGGGGGCGGACCCGCCGGGTCCGACCCCCTGTCGTCCTACGCGCGGTGCGCCCGCGCGGGCGCGCCGCGTCAGAACGTGAACTGCGTCTGGAAGTACAGCGTCGAGCTCTTGGCCATCGTGGCCGCCGACGGCGTGCCCTGGTAGCTCACGTGGTCGACGTTGGCGAACAGGAGCACGTTCGGGCTGAGCTGATACGAGAGGCCCCCGATGAAGCGGGTCGAGCCGTCGTTGGCGACACTGGTGTTCGGATCGACGATGTCGACCCGCCCGACGACGCCGACCTTCGAGTCCTTCGGCGTCAGCGTCCCGTAGAAGGCGATGACGTTGCCGTGCACATCGGATGTTCCGTCCGTCGTGTGCCCGGCCTCGCCCGCCAGGAGGAGCGTCTTGGACTTGTAGGAGATCATGCCGAGCAGGCGGTCGCGAGCGCCTCCGCCCACCTTCGTGCCGCCCTCGGCCAGTCCGGTGATGCGCAGACCGCCCCGGCTTCCACCCTCGTCGGAGGAGAGCAGCCGGTACGAAGCGCGCAGACCGAAATCCTTGTGCGCGCCGCCCTCGGGGGCGTGGTAGCCCTCGCCATTCATGACCGAAGCCTGGAAGTTGAACTTCTGGTTCGCCCATGCCCCGTCGATGCCCAGGCCGAGGTCGGAGGACGTCTGGTAGCCGGCCCGCTCCATGGGCATCGTGCCCTGGAGACGGTAGCCCCACAGCCCTTCCTCCCAGTCGAGCCAGGGCGTCTGGGTCTGCCCGAACCGGAAGTCGATCGGGCTGTTCTCGGGCTTCCAGGTGAAGTAGGCGTACTTGAGCCGGTAGTTGATGGAGCCGTTCGCGTCGCGGTAGATGTCACCGGTGATGCGGGTGGAGATGCCGTGATCGAACTTGCGGGTGAAGTTGAGGTAGGCACGGGTCACGTCGAACGCGTTCTGGTGAACCCCGTTCGTGTCCGAGTGCATCTGGTATGCGTACTGCGAGTAAACCACGCCGCCGACCTGGGTCTGGGCGGCCGCCGGCTTGACCGACAGCACGGTCATGATCGAGGCGGCAGCGAGCAGGTACAGCCGTCTGTCGATGGTCTTCAAGGTGATTCGCCTCCGTAGAGTGGCTATGTGCACTGGGCCGTGTCCTACATCTTTCCGGGGTAGGTGATGGTCGCGAGCTGCTTGAGCTCGAGCTGCACCATGTTCGCGGGCAGCGGCGCGTACTGCAGAGGTGCCGCGTCCTTCTGACCCTGGGTGAGAACCCACTTGACGAAGTCGACCAACTCCTTGCCCTTGGCCCCGTCCTGGATCTGCTGGTAGAGGATGAGCCAGGTGAACGACGAGATGGGGTAGGCGTCGGGTCCCGGCGCGTTGACGATCGAGATCCGGAAGTCGGTGCTGCTCGGAAGGCTCCGCGCGACGCCGGCGGCTGCGGCGGTCGCACCCTCGAGCGAGGGCTTCAGGAACTTGCCCGCCTTGTTGCGCAGCTCGACCACGGGAAGGTGATTCGCGACGGCGTATGCGAGCTCGACGTAGCCGATGGCACCGGGGGTCTGCTTGACCTGTCCCGAAACGCCCTCGTTGCCCTTGCCCCCCAGCCCGACGGGCCAGCTGACCGCGGTCGCCTTGCCCGGGCCGTTCTTCCAGGCCTCCGACACCGCAGAGAGGTAGTCGGTGAAGATGAAGGTCGTCCCGCTGCCGTCGGAGCGGTGCACGACCAGGACGTCCGTGTCGGGCAGCTTCACGCCCGGGTTGATCGCGGCAATGCGTGGGTCGTTCCACTTCGTGATCTTGCCGAGGAAGATGTCCGCGAGGACATCCGGCGTGAACTTGAGCGTGGCGTCGAACCCGGGGAGGTTGTACGTGATCGCCACGGCGCCGAGCACCGTCGGGAAGTGCAGCACGTGATACGGTGCCTTCGCCATCTGCTCGTTGGTCATGGGAGCGTCCGTGCCGCCGAAGTCGACGGTCTGCTCAGTGAACTGGCGGATGCCGCCGCCCGAGCCGATGGACTGGTAGTTGACCTGAACGCCCGTCTGCGCGGCGTACTGCCTGACCCACTGCACCATGATCGGGTTCGTGAACGTGCTTCCCGCTCCCGTCAGAGACGGCCCGCTCGAGGCCTGCGCGGGCGCGCTCGCAGCCTGCGTGGGACCGCTGGCCATCTGCTGGACCGGCCGATCCTTGCCACCGCACGCGGTGAGAAGGATGGCTGCCGTGGCCAGAATCGATCGTGTCATCTCCGTTCTACCTCCGTTGTGGTTTTCTCGGCCTGTGGCGGATGTACGTTGGGGATCGCCTGTAACGGCCACGGAGGGGGGGCGTAACGAAGGCGTCACGGACGATCGTGAGAAGGGGCAGGGGGGAGAGCGCTTCGCGGGCCCCACCCTCGTCGTCCTACCCGAAGCGGCCCGTGATGTAGTCTTCGGTACGGGGGTCGGTCGGGCGGGTGAAGAGATCGGTCGTGGGCGCGAGCTCGACCATCTCGCCGTGCAGGAAGAAGGCCGTCTGGCCGGAGACGCGGGCCGCCTGCTGCATGTTGTGCGTGACGATCACGACCGTGATCTCGTGGCGGAGCTGATCGACCAGATCCTCCACTTTCTCGGTGCTGATCGGATCGAGCGCGGAGGTCGGCTCGTCCAGGAGGAGCACGGTCGGCTCCATGGCGAGCGCCCGTGCGATGCACAGCCGCTGCTGTTGTCCCCCGGAGAGGCCGAGCGGGCTCTCGTCCAACCGATCCTTCACCTCGTCCCAGAGCGCGGATCGACGCAGCGCCTCCTCCACGCGCCCTTCCTCGTCCACCTCCTCCCCGGCCGTGCGGAGCACCCCGAGTCCGGCCGCGACGTTGCCACGGACGGACATCGTGGGAAACGCCGTGGGACGTTGGAACACCATGCCCACGTGGCGCCGCACCGAGACCGGGTCGACGGAGGGGTCGTAGATGTCGTTGCCGTCGAGCAGCACTTCCCCGCTGACCCTCGCGGTGGGAACGGTCTCGTGCATCCGGTTCAACGTGCGCAGGAATGTCGACTTCCCGCAGCCCGACGGGCCGATGATCGCGGTCACGCTCCTCTCGGGAATGCGTATCGTGATGTCCTTGACCGCGTGGACGGTCCCGAAGTGCGCGTCCAGGGAGCGCACGTCCATGCGAGTCGGGGCATCCGGCCTCCAGTCGGCGCCCAGCCCCGGAGCCAGGCTCACGCCGGGCGTTCTACTCGACACCACGGGAGAACCCGCTCCGGGTCGCCCAGCGCGCCAGGAGGCTGATCGCCAGGACGATCCCGATGAGGACGAGCGACGCGGCCCATGCCTGGCGATGCCAGTCGTCGTACGGGCCGGTGGCGTAGTTGAAGATCTGGAGCGGCAGCGCCGAGATGGGCTTGGTCGGCGACACGGACCAGAAGAGATTGCCGAATGCGGTGAAGAGGAGCGGCGCAGTCTCACCCGCGATGCGGGCCACCGCCACCAGCGTGCCCGTGACGATTCCGGCGATGGACGTGGGGAGCACGACCCGCATCGCCGTGCGCCAGCGCGTGTAGCCGAGCGCGAGCGCGGCCTCCCTGAGCGAGACCGGCACGACGCGCACCATCTCTTCGGTCGTGCGCGTCACCGTCGGAACCATCATGGCACCGAGTGCGACCGCCCCCGAAAAGGCCGAGAAGTGACCCATGGGGACGACCACGAGCTCCCACGCGAAGATCCCCATCACGATGGAGGGAAGCCCGTTGAGCACGTCGGCCAGGAAGCGCACGAGCACGGCCAGGGGCGCGCCCTTCTGCTCCGCGAGGTAGATGCCCGCGCCGATGCCGATGGGCACGCCCAGCAGGCTCGCGCCGACGACCAGGATGAGCGTGCCCACGATCGCGTTGGCCGCCCCTCCCCCCTTCTCTCCCGGAGCGGCGGGCAGGTGCGTGAAGAACGCCCAGTTCAGCGACGTGAGCCCCTCGTGCAGAAGGTTGAAGAGGACGAAGAGCAGCGGCAGCGTCGCCATGATCGCCGCGGCCCACGTGAGGGCGATCATGAGCACGTTGACCGCACGGCGGCGCGGCGACGTACGGAACGTCACGGCCGCGGCGGTCATATGCCGATCTCCCGCGACGTGCGCCACACGAGCCAGCGCGCGATCGCGTTCACGACGAGCGTGACGATGAACAGCACGAACCCGATCGCCATGAGCGCCGAGAGGTGCATGTCGCTGGTCGCTTCGGTGAACTCGTTCGCGATGAGCGACGCCATGGTGTAGGCCGGCGCGAAGAGGGAGGCGGAGATCTCCTGGCGGTTTCCGATCACCATCGTGACGGCCATCGTCTCACCGAGCGCTCGCCCCAGCCCGAGAATGACGCCTCCGAAGATGCCCGATCTCGCGAAGGGCAGGACGGCGCCGCGAATCATCTCCCAGCGCGTCGCGCCCAGCGCGAGCGCGGCCTCACGCTGGGAGCGAGGCACGGCCATCATCACCTCGCGGGACACCGCCGAGATATAGGGGAGGATCATGATCGCGAGGATCACCCCGGCCGCCAGCATGCTCGGCCCGTAGGCCGGGCCCCTGAAGAACGGGGTCGCGCCCAGGTGCAGCGTGTCGCGCAGGAACGGCATGACCGTCGAGCGCAGGAAGGGAACCAGCACGAAGATTCCCCACAGACCGTAGACGACGCTCGGAACCGCCGCGAGCAGGTCCACCAGGAACGCGACGGGTCTGCGCATCCACCCCGGGGCGAACTCGGAGAGGAAGATCGCCACCCCGATCGCCAGCGGCGCCGCGATCAGGAGCGCGACGAACGACGAGACCAGCGTGCCGTAGAGCGCCGGAGCGGCCCCGAAGCGCCCCTTCACCGGATCCCAGTCGGTCGACGTCAGGAATCCGAATCCGAAGGTCTTGAGGGCGAGCCACCCGGCCTTCGTCACCACCCCGAAGATCAGCAGGAGCAGTGCCGGAACGGCCAGGGCGGAGAGGGTTAGGAGTCCGGAGTAGATCCGGTCTCCCACTCCTCCACCGTGGATCTTGGCGGGTGGGCGCGCCTTCGGTGCAGGCGCCCCTTTCGCCTCTGCCGGTGTTCCGGTCGGAGTGCCCTCGGACATAGCGGAGCGAAATTGAGCGTCCGCCTGTATAGAGCCCGTCACGGGATTGTAACGGACGTGTATCGAAGGGTCGGACCCAGACGCCTTACGGAGCGTCGCCCTCGATGAGCGCCTCGAGATGGCTCTTCTGGGCCGGCGTGGCGTCGGGGCGGACCTCGAGCGTCCATCCCGCGCCGGGAGGATCCTCCGCAGTGGACGTGAAGCGCAGGCCGAACCACTTGAGCGCCTCGCGGTAGTCGAGCTCCTGCGTCGTGTCGAGGGCGCGGTGGAAGAAGCCGGAGAGGTTGGCCCCGGCCACCTCTTCGGCCGTCTCCTGGAACTGTTCGGGCGTGTAGCCGTGCGCACCCGAATAGCGCTCGTAGGCCAGGCGCATCACGTCACTCAGGCCCCTTCGCCCATCCGTGAGGTGACGGATCCTCGCGTCCAGCAGGAACCCGACCACCACGCCCTTCTCGTAGTAGCTCACGGTCGTCTTCGGGTTCTGGCCCACACCCGAGCCCCCCTGGCCCCACACGTCGAGCGACGCCTGGTTCAAGGTCTGGACGAGGCGTCCCGGCGAGGTCTGCAGGTGGCGGATCGAGCTCGAAATGTCCGAGAGGAAGTCGTCCGTCTTGCACAGCCCGGCGCGCGTGACGAAGAGGTCGGCGAAGTAGGTCGTGAGTCCCTCGGCCTCCCAGAGGCTCGGGGTGCGTGGGGCGTGCTCGTAGTCGAACGGGCCGAGCACCACGGGGCGGAGGCGCTTGACGTTGAAGGCGTGGAAGTACTCGTGGCTCACGAAGTTCAGCCAGCGGAGGTAGCCCGCCGGGCTCGAGGTGGCCGCCGCGCTCGAGGTGAGCATCGTGGAGCTCTTGTGCTCGAGCCCTCCGCCTCCCCGGCGGAACACGTTGAGGAAGACGTAGCGCTTGTACGGGAGGCCACCCCAGAACAGGTCGTCCTGCTGCACGATCTTCCGCAAATCCGTCGCAGCCCGATCCGCGTCGAAGCCATCGACCTGTCCGACGTCGACGAGGTAGTGGGGCTTGCCCGCCACGGTGAACTCCTTCACGGACAGACGTCCCGCGGCGATCGGCGAGTCCACGAGCTCATCGTAGCTGGAGGCCACCCAGTGGGTGCTCACGCTGTCCGGAGCCGGGTCGAGTGAGGTCATGGCGCTCCAGCCCGACGGTACCTCCAGATGGATCTCGTACGGCCCCTTCTGGTCGCCCATCAACATCATGAACGTCGGGGCGCCGTTCAGCGTCCACATGTCCTCGCCGACATAGTCGGACGTGACGAACCCCCGGTCGGCCTTCACATGGTAGGTGAGCACCACGCTCGGGCTCCCCTTCGTCTCGATCGTCCACCGGTTCGGCTGCGGCTGCGTCACTTCCAGCGCGGCTCCGTCCGGTGTGCGCGCGCTGACGTCGCTCACGTTCTGCGCGTAGTTCTCGACCACGTAGTAGCCCGGCGACCAGGTCGGCATCATCATCTCGATCGTGGCCCGCCCGTCCGTCGGGACGGCGGCCAGGACCTCGAGCACGTGCGTGGCCGGAGCGGACGAGCTCACGGTGTACACGACCGGTTGCGGCGACTGGGCCGCCGGCGTCCACGCCGAGGTGGCGGCGCACAGGACGAGCGCGAGCAGGATGCGCGCCGGACCGCGCGACGGATGACGACAGGTGGTGTTCATGGATCTCGCCGTGGGTTCGGGTCCCCTTCGGATCAGCTGTGGCCCTGCACCTCGTGGGGCCTGTAGGGCGCCTCCATCTTCTCGATCTCCTCGGCCTCGAGCGTGAGGTCCACGGCGCGGATGGCGGCATCCAGATGGGGGAGCTTGGTGGCACCGATGATCGGCGCCGTGAGCCCCGGTCGGGAGAGCATCCAGGCCAAGGAGACTTCAGCCGGTGAGACGCCACGAGCCCTCGCGATCTCCTCGACCGCCTGGACGATCTCCCAGTCCCCGGAACCACCGTAGAGCTGGTGCCCGAACGTGTCGGATTCGGCGCGCACGGTGGAGCTCCGGTCGTCCATGGACTTCCGGGCGCCCGCGAGGAAGCCCCGCGCGAGCGGCGACCACGGGATGATCCCGATGCCCTCCTCGCGGCACAGCGGGATCATCTCACGCTCCTCTTCGCGATAGATCAGGTTGTAGTGGTTCTGCATCGTCGCGAAGCGTGCCCACCCGTTGCGGTCCGAGATGCCGAGCGCCCGGGCGAACTGCCACGCCCAGCCCGAGCTCGCACCGATATAGCGGACCTTCCCGGACTGGACCAGGTGGTCGAGCGCGGCCAGCGTCTCCTCCATCGGGGTCTCGGGATCGAAGCGGTGGATCTGGTAGAGATCGATGGCTTCGATGCCGAGCCGCTTCAGGCTCGCCTCGCATGCCTCCACGATGTGCTTGCGGGAGAGCCCACCTCGATTCTGCCCGTCCGCGATCGGCCAGAAGACCTTCGTCGCGATGACCAGGTCCTCGCGCTGCCCGTACTCCCGGAGGGCGCGGCCGGTGACCTCCTCGCTCACGCCCCGCGAGTACATGTCGGCGGTGTCGAAGAAGTTGATGCCGGCCTCGATGGCGCGACGGTAGAAGGGGCGGGCCTCTTCCTCGTCCAGGACCCAGGGCCGCCACGTGCTGGTGCCGTAGCTCATGCAGCCGAGGCAGATGCGCGAGACCGTGACTCCGGTGGAGCCGAGCTTCGTGTATTCCATGGAAGATGGGGGTTGGAGTGAGAGGGACCGGGGCGCGTCAGGACGGACG
>CAZFIS010000101.1:0-13783 GCA_964519125.1 uncultured Gemmatimonadaceae bacterium
TGTCGAGCACATCCTGCTCCGGCCGGAGCGCGATGTGCAGGACCCCGAGCAGAACGAGGAGTCGCTCACCGCAGCCAAGCGCACCTACGCCCAGTCGGTCAAGGTGGCCCACGACGTGCTCGGCGACGTGCGCCTGGGCAAGGCCGTGAACGTCCGGAAGGTGAAGCGGGCGGTACAGGGCATCGTCGACCAGGTGCTGTCCAACGAATCGTCGATCGTGACGATGACGACCCTGCGCGACTTCGACGAATACACGTTCACGCACTGTGTGAACGTCTGCATCTTCAGCGTCATCATCGGGCAGCGTCTCGGCCTCGACAAGCTCCATCTCTACGACCTCGGGCTGGGCGCGCTCTTCCACGACATCGGGAAGCAGCGCGTCGACTACGACATCATCAACAAGCCGGGCGGCCTCACCGACGCGGAGTGGACGCAACTCAAGGAGCACACCACGGAGGGGCTGCTCGTCCTGTTCAAGATGCACGGCTTCGCCGATGTGCCGTACCGCCAGATGCTCATGGCGTACGAGCACCACATGAAGATCGACCTGACCGGATATCCCACGAACCAGAGGGAGCGCTCGCCGACGTTGTTCTCCCGGATCGTCGCCGTCGCCGACGCCTTCGACGCGGGGACGTCGGTCCGGAGCTACCAGTACAAGCCGTGGGCGCCGGACGCCGTGCTCAAGGAGATGAGGGACAACCCGAGGCGCGGCTTCGACCCGCTGCTGGTGAAGGCGCTCATCACGGCGACGGGCGTGTACCCGATCGGCACGCTGTGCATCCTCGACACGCACGAGCTCGCCGTCGTGTCCCATGTGAACCAGAATCCGGACTTTCTGCACCGGCCCAAGGTCAAGGTCATCTCCGACCCGATGGGCGTGCCCCTGAGCGAGGTCTTGACGCTCGATCTGTCGAAGGACGACCCCGCTACCGGCAAGCCGCTGCGCACGATCATCAAGACCACGGACCCGCAGAAGTACGGGATCCGGGTCAGCGACTACCTGACAGCCTGAATTCCAGAACGCCTACATGACCGGCCTTTCCATCTCGGAGGTCTTCTCCGACCGCCGGGCCCGGGGGCAGGCGGCCCTCGTCCCGTATCTCACGGCCGGCTATCCCGCGGCCGGATCCACGCCCGACGCCCTGCACGCGCTTGCCGAAGCGGGCGGCGATGTGATCGAGCTCGGCATCCCGTTCTCGGATCCGCTCGCGGACGGACCCACGATCCAGCGCTCCTCGCACGTCTCGCTCGGTCACGGGACCACGGTCTCGTCGGTGCTCGAGGATCTGCGCACGTTCCGCTCCGGCTCCGACCGCCCGGTCGTCCTCTTCACGTACCTGAACCCCGTTCTGCGCTATGGCGTGGAGGCGTTCCTCGATGACGCCGTCGAGGCGGGGGCCCAGGGTCTCCTCCTCACGGACCTGCCCGCCGGGGCCGACCCCGAGCTGGAGGCGCGAGTGCGGGCGTCGGGACTCGATCTGATCCGCCTGGTGGCGCCGACCACGTCCGCCGAGCGGATCCGGAGCATCGCCTCGGGAGCGTCCGGATTCCTCTACTACATCTCCCGTACCGGGGTCACCGGGGCGCGCGAGCGGCTACGCGAGGGTCTCGCGGAGGAGGTGCGGCGTCTGCGCGGAGTGGTGTCGATTCCCGTGGCCGTCGGATTCGGGATCTCGACGCCGGAGCAGGCCGCCACGGTGGCCGCCGCGGCCGACGGAGTCGTGGTGGGAAGCGCGCTCATCCAGACGCTCGACCAGGGCGGCATCGAGGGAGCCCGTGCGTTCATCGCCTCGCTGAGACGCGGGATGGACGGCGCCGCCGCAGGCTGAGGGTTCCCGCGGGCCGGGGACTCGCTGCATCGGCGACCCGTCAGGTCTCCACGTTCAGACGGTCGGGGAGGTCCGGGTCGGGGCTCACGAAGAGCGTCCGGGCCCGCTCCAGGACCACCCTGCCGGGCGGGGACCCCCGCGGCTTGCGCACGTACTTCCTGAGCGTCCAGTCCACCGGCACGCTCCCCGACGTGCGCGCCTCGGAGTGGAGCGCGGCGAGAACGGCCGCTTCGGTGAGGTCCCGGTGGGGGGGGTTGCCGGGTCGGCTCCAGCGCAGGACGACGTGGGCGCCCGCCGCGTGGCGGGCATGCAGCCAGACGTCGCCCGGCGCGGAGTGGTGGAACGTGAGCTCGTCGTTCTGCTTCGCGCTCCTGCCCACGCGGATCTCGAGCCCGCCCGAGCTGGTCCAAGACCGGTAGGGGAGAGGCTCGGCGTCTCGCGAGGGCCGGCCGCGCTCCTGCGTCCGCGCCGGAACGAGCGCGCGGACCTCAGCTTCGGTGGCCCGGCCTTGTCGGGCCTTGGTCAGAATGTCCTCGAGGCGAGTGGCGGCCCGGCGGGCGCGTCCGACCAGGGCGGGGAGCCGCCGCTGCGCCCGTTCCACCCGGCTCGCCCGGTCGTAGAGGCGCGACGCGTTCTCGTGCGGCTCGAGCGCAGGATCGAGCGGCACCGTCACGGGCTCACCCTCGAAGCCGGGAAGAACGACCTGCTGCGCTCCCGGGGGCACCTCTCCGTAGTGCGCCAGGAGGAGGTTGCCCAACGCCCGGAGCTCGTCGGGGTCCTCGAGCCCCGCGAGCTCGGCCTCCAGGCTCGTGGCGCGGCGCAGGGCCGAGTCCACGGCGGCTTCGACCTCGGCCATGAGCCCGGCGGGCAGGAGCGCGAGTGGGTCGGAGTCGTCGGCACGCTCATCGTTGCCCCTGGCGCCTTCCGCGAACGCGTCGAGGAGCGTGTCGGTGGCGTGGAACACCCCACCCTGAAGTGGGAACGGATAGGGCTGCGGTCCCCGCGCGGTCTCCAGGACGCCCGGGCGCGAGGGTTCGGCCGGGTCGACCATGCGCTTCCAGGCAGCCCATCCCTCCTCGAGCGCCCGGCGCGCCTGGGCGCCGGAGCTCCTTGCGGCCTCGCCGAGGAGGGTCGGGGCGTTGAGGGGAGACGTGAAGGCCACGGAGCCGACGAGGCTGCGCATCCGGGTCTCCGGGGATGCCGGTTGCAGGAGGTCGAGCCAGCGCTCCAGCGTGAGCTCGCCCCCCCGGCCCTCACGCGAAACGGGAGGGGGGGCCTCGTACACACCTCCGACGGAGGCGGGCCGACGGCCGCTCCGGCGCACGAGCACGTGTCGGATCCGCGCGTCCGGTCCTTCGGTGACGATGGCGTTCCATTGGTTTCCGAGGAGCTCCACGCGCAGATCGACGGTGTGGCGCTCCCCACGCGTCGGAAGGAGCTCCACGTGGAGGATGCGTTCGTCTTCCGGAGCCCGGACCGCCTTCACCCGAGCGGCCAGTTTCAGCGCCTCGCCGGACGGCTCCCTCGGAGGATAGACGAGCACCTGGCCGCGACCCGGGTGCAGGCGCCACAGCAGCGTGCGCTCGCGGAAGAGGAGCACGAGGTCGCGCGTGCCGCCGTCGAGACGGAGGGCGCGCAGGTGCGCCCCGGAGAGGAGCGCGTCGAGCTCCTGTGCGAGGCGGCGGATGAGGATCGGATCCCAGCGGACGGCCATGGGGGTAAGCTAGCAGGGATGCTTCCCTTCTCCACCGACCTGCCGTCCCCCCTTCCGGCGAAGGGCGCCTCTACCCCATGTTTGGGACGAGCCGGGCCGGGAAGAGGCTCGTGCAGGTGTGCCCGGACCGCAGCCGTGGCTCGTCCGGTTCGGCGATGCCGGCCCCGCCGGGCCTTCGGACACTGCTTACGATTATGTGCATAAAATGTTTATGTACAAATACTTGACCATCATCATCTAAAGCAGATTCCATGGGCAGCGAAGGGAGTTCCAGCAAGGCTCGCGCAACGGTCCGCCGCTTCCTGGAGATGAAGAAGCAGGGAACGCGGATCGTCGTGATGACCGCCTACGACGTCCTGTTCGCGTCCCTCCTCGAGGAGGCCGGCGTCGACATCCTCCTCGTGGGCGACTCACTCGGCCAGGTCGTACTCGGCTACGATTCGACGCTGCCGGTGACGCTCGACCAGATGATCCACCACGCCTCGGCCGTGCGCAGGGGAGCTCCGGACGCGTTCGTGGTCGTGGACCTCCCGTTCATGAGCTATCAGGTCAGCCGCGAGGACGCACTCAGGAGCGCAGGTCGCGTGCTCAAGGAGACCGGCGCCGAGGCCGTGAAGCTGGAGGGCGGCGGCCTCAGGGCGTGCGAGACCGTCAAGGCGTTGGTCGCAGCGGGAATCCCCGTGATGGGCCATCTCGGCCTCACGCCCCAGTCGGTGCACGCCCTCGGCGGCTACCGGGTGCAGGGCCGCAGCCAGGAGGAGGCCGCACGGCTGCGCAGGGAGGCGCGCTCGCTCGAGGAGGCCGGGGTCTTCGGCATCGTGCTCGAGCTCCTCCCCGCGGCCCTCGCCGGGGAGATCTCGGCTGCGCTCACGGTCCCGACGATCGGGATCGGGGCGGGACCGCAATGCGATGGGCAGGTCCTGGTGCTCTACGATGCCCTGGGCCTGAACCCGGGCTTCGCGCCCAGGTTCCTCAAGCGTTTCGCGGACCTGCACGGGGAAGCCCTGGCGGGAGTGAAGCGCTACGCGGACGAGGTCCGCGCCGGTACCTATCCGGGTCCGGAGCACTCGTTCGAGGACTCCTGACCGACGGCCCGGCGCCCGTGATCGTCGCGCGCACCCGGAAGGATCTCTCGGACGCCCTCCACGACGTCCGTCGCGAGGGCATGAGCCTGGCCCTCGTGCCCACGATGGGCTCCCTGCACGAGGGTCACCTGTCCCTCGTGGACGGCGCGCGACGCCTCGCCGACGCGGTGGCCGTGTCGATCTTCGTGAACCCGCTCCAGTTCGGCCCCACCGAGGACTTCGGCCAGTATCCGCGGGACGAGGCGCGGGACCTCGGGCTGCTCGAGGGGCGCGGCGCGACCCTCGTGTTTGCTCCCTCCGTCGAGGAGATGTATCCGGCCGGTGATCCCGTCGTGACGGTGAGCCCCGGCACCCTGGCCCAGCGCCTCTGCGGCGCCTACCGGCCCGGGCATTTCCGCGGCGTGCTGACGGTGGTGGCCAAGCTGTTCGGCCTCGTCCGGCCTGACGTGGCGGTCTTCGGGAGCAAGGACTTCCAGCAGGCGGTGCTCATCCGCCGCATGGTGCGCGATCTGGAATGGGGCGTGCGGATCGAGACCGGCCCGATCGTGCGCGAGGCGGACGGGCTCGCGCTCAGCTCCCGGAACGTATACCTGTCGCCGGACGAACGAGCCCAGGCGACCGGGCTCCACGCCGCCGTGGCTGCGGCCCAGGAGCTGTTCCGGGCGGGGGAGCGGAGCGCTGGACGCCTGCTGGACGCCGTGCGCAGCGAGATCGAGCAGAGGCCGCTGCTGCGCCTTCAGTACGCCGAGCTGGTGGACCCGGAGTCGCTCGAGGGCGCCGACCCGGTCTTCGAGGGATCGGTCCTCGCGCTCGCCGCCTGCTGTGGCGATACCCGCCTCATCGACAACTGCACGCTCGCGGGAACGACCTCGTGAGCCTTCCGGACGTCATCGAGCGCGCCGCCGCCGGAGAGCTTCCGCCCTGGGCCGAGGTGGGCCCGAAGCGCCGGGCGCACATCGAGAGGGTTGCGGCGCTCCTGGCCCAGTGGGCTGCCTCGGCGGGGCTGAGCGCAGAAGAGCGCACGCGGTGGACCTCGGTCGGCTACCTCCATGATGCGCTGAGGGACGCGGATCCGGAGAAGCTCCGTCGGGCCGTGCCTCCGGGGCTCGTCGATCTTCCCGCCGGGATCCTGCACGGCCCGGCCGCGGCCGAGCGTTTGCGGGAGGACGGCGTCGACGACGCGGACCTGCTGCGTGCGGTGGCCTTTCACACGCTAGGACATCCGGAGTTCGGACGCCTGGGACGCGCGCTCTACGTCGCGGACTTCGTCGAGCCGGGCCGCGACTTCCACAACGCGTGGAGAGCGAAGCTTCGGGAACGGGTGCCCGCCGGCTTGGACGGCGTGGCCCTCGAGGTGGCCGGCGCCCGCATCGCCCACCTCGTGGAGCGACGCATGGAGCTCCGCGCCGAGACGGTCGGATTCTGGAACGTGCTGAGCCGGGAGGCATGATGCGCGGTCGGACGAGCATCACCGTGCTCCTCGTCGTGCTCGCTGGAGGAGCGCTGGGGGCCTGGTGGTGGCTGTCGGGCGGCCCGGCGCAGCAGTCCGCCCCCGTCGCGACGTCCGCCGGAGCCGTCGCCCGCCCGGACCTCGGGCGGCGGGTGCGCGTGGAGGTTCTCAACGCCGGCGGGAAGCGCGGCGTCGCGCGGGGCGCCATGGAGCTTCTGAGACGCGACGGCTTCGACGTGGTCTACTTCGGCAACGCCGACACCTTCGACCAGGATTCGTCGGTCGTGCTCGACCGGGTCGGACACCTGGATCTGGCGCGTGCCGTTGCCAACGCTCTGGGAATCCGTATCGTCCGCAGCGAGCCGGACCCGAATCTCTATCTGGATGTAACCGTAAGGCTGGGAAGCGAATGGCTCCCCCCTCGAGCGGCGGCGGGCAAGGGCCGGCGCTCCCCCTGGGATCTGCGGAGATGGCTCGGGCGGTGACGCACGGCTGCGTTCCGGCGCCACCGGAACCCGAGGAAGCGAACGAGGACGGATGACGAAGCCATCGGACGAGAAGGGCAATCAGACGGGCCGGAGCCATCGCTCACGTACGAAGGGCTCGGAGGCTCCCGAGCATCGGAGCGCCTTGGCGGAGTGGATCAAGTCCATCCTCATCGCCGTGGTCCTGTTCTTCGGGCTGCGCGCGTTCATGGTCCAGACGTTCGTCATCACGTCGGGATCGATGGAGAACACGCTTCTGGTCGGGGACTTCCTGGTCGTGAACCGGGCGGCGATCGGCTCGCACATCCCCTTCACCCATGTGCGCATCCCCGGGTACTCCGCGCCGAAACGCGGGGACGTGTTGGTGTTTCGGCCGCCGCCTCCCGACGACACGACGATGATGCTCGTGAAGCGCCTCATCGGCATGCCGGGCGACACGATCCAGATGCGCAATCAGGTGGTCTACATCGACGGCAAGCGCCTCGACGAGCCGTACATCAAGCACACGGACTCGAAGGATAGCAGCTACCCGTGGATGGCGTGGCAGAAGGACTATCTCGCGCCGGGGGTCGACCGGAGCACGTACGCCCCCACACGGGACAACTGGGGGCCGTTGATCATCCCGAAGGACCGCTACTTCATGATGGGCGACAACAGGGAGAACAGCTTCGACTCGCGGTACTGGGGGCTGCTGGCCGGAGAGCGGCTGGAGGGTCGGGCGGAGTTCCTGTACTTCTCGTACAACAAGAATTCCTACCGCCCCTTCCCGTGGATACGGGAGATCCGTTGGAGCCGGATCGGCGACGTGATCCACTGACCCCGGCGCGGGGTCTTCGGGCTACGCGTCGAGCCCGTCGCCCCGAGGCTCCGCGGCGCCGGCCCGTGCACCCCGACGCTCCCCCATCTGGACGAGGGTCTGCGCCCTCAACTGGCCGCAGGCGGCCTCGATGTCCCGGCCCCGGGTCTCGCGTACGGCCGCCGACACGCCCCGCTCCTCGAGGATGCGCGCGAACGTCGCGATCCGCTGCGGGGGAGACGGCTTCCACGGCCGATACGGGATGGGGTTGTACGGGATGAGGTTCACGAACGCCCGCACGCCCCACGCGAGCTCGGCCAGCTTGGGCGCGAGGGCCAGGTCGTCGTTGATGCCGTCGATCATCGTGTACTCGAACGTGATGCGCTTGCCGCCCGCCGCGTCGAAGCGCCCGAGCGCCTCCACGATCTCCGGGAGCGGGTGGCGCCGCTCGAGTGGGATGAGCTCGCGCCGGAGCTCGGAGTCGGGGGAGTGGAGCGAGAGCGCGAGGTGGAACTGCTCGGGCCGCTCGGCGAGCTCGATGATCCCCGGAACGACGCCCACGGTCGAGACCGTGATGCGCCGCGCACCCACGCCGTAGCCCTGGTTGAGGATCGTGAGCGAGGCGTGCAGCGCTTTCCGGTTGGAGAGCGGCTCGCCCATCCCCATGTAGACGATGTTCGTGATGGGTCCGAGGTCGTGCTCGTCCGCCCATCGTCTCGAAGCCCGGTACTGGGCCACGATCTCGCCGGCGGTGAGCTGGCGGTCGAAGCCCCCCCAGCCGGTCGCGCAGAACGTGCACCCCATGGCGCATCCCACCTGGGAGGAGATGCACAGCGTGAGACGCCGGTCCGTCGGGATGAGCACGGACTCGATGAGCTCCCCGTCGGAGAGGCGCCACAGGTGCTTCACCGTCCCATCCTGGCTCGTCGACACGCGGTCGACGGCGGGCTCCGCGAGGTCGAACGCGTCGGCCAGGGCGGTCCGCTCCGCTACGGGCAGATCGGTCATCTCCTCGATCGAGCCGGCCAACCGCTCGAAGATCCATGCCCGGGTCTGCGCCACCCGGTAGGCGGGCTGGCCGCGCCGGGCAAAGTGCACGGCCAGAGCCTCGTCGAGCTCGGCGGGCGTGAGAGACAGGAGATCGCGTCGGGATCCGTCGGTCATGGGCGGTGAGGCGGTGGGGTGGTGCGTCCCGCGGTTTCTTGAAACGGGTCCGGGAGCCGCTTAAGTTAGCCGCGAACCGGAAACCACTGAAGGTGGGCCAACGAAACAGAGCCGGTGCCAGAATCCTTGCGTGCATGGGGACCCTCTGCCGTCTGGGCGGCGGTCCTTTTTTTATTGAGTGCCTGGTCCAACGCGCCGGAGCCCTCGTTGTTCCCCGCGGCCGACAAGGTCGCACACGTGTGCCTGTACGCGGTGCTGGGCGCTGCCCTGGCCTGGGGCGGCAGGAGGACCTGGAAGCGCTCGCCCCACGTTCTTCTCCTTCTGCTCGGCTCGCTCTACGGGGCGAGCGACGAGTGGCATCAGTCGTTCGTCCCCGGGCGGGACTCCTCTCCGTGGGACTGGGCAGCCGACAACGTCGGCGTGCTGCTGGGGTACGTTCTCTTCCTTCTGATCGTGAGCCGTATCGCGAAGCGTTACGGCACGGATCGGGACACGACCACGACGAACCGAGACACGACTTGACGTCTGATATATCGAACGAGCGGACCGCCCTGCGGTCGTGCATGGTGGGAGGCCTGAGGGCGGCCGACGCGGGGACCACGACGAAGCTCACGGGATGGGTCCACCGGCGCCGTGACCTGGGGGGCCTTCTCTTCGTGGACCTCCGCGACCGCAGCGGGCTGGTCCAGATCTCGGTGGGGCCGGATTGGACCGAGCCCGGCTCGCTCGAAGTCGCGCGCTCCCTCGGGGCGGAGGACGTCGTGGCGCTGGAGGGCACCGTGGAGCTGCGCCCCGCCGGCGCGCGCAACGACGACATGGCCACCGGGGAGATCGAGGTGAAGGTGCTGCGTCTGGAGCGCCTCTCCGCTGCGCGCACCCCCGCGATTCCCGTATATCGCGCTCCGGAGGACGAGTTGCCCTCGGAGGAGCTCCGCCTGCGCCACCGGGTGCTCGATCTGCGACGCGCCGAGCTGCAGCGCGCCCTCGCGCTCCGGCACCGCATGATCCTGGCGGTCCGCAACTACATGGACGGACTGGGCTTCCTGGAGGTGGAGACGCCCATGCTGACCAAGCCCACCCCGGAGGGCGCGCGCGACTACCTCGTACCCAGCCGGGTGCATCCGGGCGAGTTCTACGCGCTCCCACAGAGCCCGCAGCTCTACAAGCAGATCCTGATGGTGGCCGGCTATGACCGGTACTTCCAGATCGCCCGCTGCTTCCGCGACGAGGATCTGCGCGCCGACCGCCAGCCGGAGTTCACACAGATCGACGTGGAGGCCTCCTTCATCTCGCCCGACGACATCCTGCGCTGGATGGAAGGGCTGATGGCCACCGTCGCGGGCGTGGCGGGGGTGGAGGCGCCGCTTCCGTTCCCGCGTATGACGTGGGCGCAGGCGATGGACCGCTTCGGATCCGACCGACCGGATCTGCGGTGGGAGCTCGAGATCTCGGACTGGACCGAGGCGACGTCCGGAGGCGACTCGAAGATCCTGCGTGGTGCGGTCGATGCCGGTGGGCGGGTGCGTGGCCTCCGCCTGGAGGGCGGAGCGCGCCTCTCCCGCAAGGAGATCGAGGCCATCGAAGCCGAGGCGAAGGCCGCCGGGTCTCCGGGTCTCCTCTGGGCGAAGCGCACCGAGGATGGGCTCTCGGGCCCACTCGGGAAGTTCCTGGAGGAGAAGCACCTCCAGGCCATGGGGCTCGCCGTGGGCGACCTGGCGCTCGTGGCCGCCGGGCGCGACCGTGTGACCTCGCCGGCGTTGTCCGCGGCGCGGGCCGCCGCGATCCGGGCGCTCGAGCTTCCCATGGTGCGCGAGCATGCGTGGCTCTGGGTCACCGAGTTCCCGCTGTTCGAGGACGCCGAGGGAAGCCTGGTGCCGGGCCACCACCCGTTCGTGATGCCGCACCCCGAAGACCTCGCCTTCATGGAGACGGATCCGCTCCGGGTGCGCGGACAGGCCTACGACATGGTGTACAACGGCTCGGAGTTCGGCTCGGGGAGCATCCGTGTGCACGAGCCGCCGCTGCAGAGGAAGATCCTCTCGCTCCTCGGCATGTCCGACGAGGAGATCGACCGCAAGTTCGGGTTCCTTCTGGAGGCCCTCGCCGCAGGGGCGCCGCCACACGGTGGAATTGCTCTGGGCATGGACCGCATCGTGCAGCGCTTCGTGGGAGCCGGTAGTTTACGCGACGTGATCGCGTTCCCGAAGACGACCGCGGCCCGGGCTCTCTTCGAGGGGGCGCCCACGCCGATGGACGACGCGGACATCCGGGAGCTGGGGATCCGGCTGGCCTCGAACAAGGAACCGACGGGATAAGACCTCCAACGACGCGATCGGACGATCGCTCAGGAGCGCACGTGGCGAACGGAGAGACCATCGTCGAGCACCGCCTGGACGCGGAAGGTGCCGATCCGCTCATGCTGACCGGCGTCAACGATCGCAACGTGCAGGAGCTCGTCCGGCTCTTCGGGATCCGACTCGTGCTGCGCGGCGACCATCTCATTCTGTCCGGCCCGCTGGAAGCGGTGGAGCGGGCCGTGCCCGTGTGCCAGCATGTCATCGAGATGGCGCGCCTCCGGGTTCCGTTCGACACCTCCGACATCGCCCGGTTCTCGGAGGGCGCGGATGCCCTCGGCGTCCAGGGCCTGGTGCCTGCACCCGATGAGCTCAGGCTGGCCCTGCCCGGGTCGCGCCGGGTGATCGTACCGAAGTCGGAGGGGCAGCGGCGCTACATCCAGGCGGTCCTGAACAACGACATCGTCATCGGGATCGGTCCCGCCGGCACGGGCAAGACCTATCTGGCCGTGGCATGCGCCGTCGACGCGCTCTACAAGAAGCGGGTCAAGCGGATCATCCTCGCCCGCCCGGCCGTGGAGGCCGGGGAAAACCTCGGCTTCCTTCCCGGAGACCTCCAGGAGAAGGTGGATCCGTATCTGCGCCCTCTGTATGATGCGCTCGAGGATATGATGCCCCACGACCGGGTGCGGCGCGCACTGGAGGATGCCACCATGGAGATCGCGCCGCTGGCCTACATGCGTGGCCGCACGCTGTCGGACGCATTCGTCATCCTGGACGAGGCGCAGAACACGACGACCGCGCAGATGAAGATGTTCCTCACGCGCCTGGGCCTGAGCTCCCGCGTCGTGATCACGGGGGACAAGACGCAGATCGATCTGGCCAACCCCGCCGATTCGGGCCTGCTCGAGGTGGAGCGCATCCTGGGCGACATCGACGGGATCGACCTCGTCTACCTCGATGCCCGGGACGTCATCCGGCACCGACTCGTCAAGGACATCATCCGGGCCTACGAGAGGGCGGGCGATCCGGGTGCGGGAGAGGGAGCGACATGAGGTCTTCGTGCGGGGGGGGCCGGTGAGCCGGGCGGAGCGTTCGGCGGCGGGCTCGGTCCTCCAGGCCGGCGGGCCCGGAGACCCCGAGCGGACCGTCGGGCAGCGTCTGGCCCATCACGGCGCGCGTGTGGGACTCCTCGTGCTCGTCGCGGCGGTCATCACGGCGCTCTTCCCACCCTCGGCGCGGATGAGCGTCGGCCGGTACCGGGTGGATATGGTGGCCCCGGAGGACGTCACCGCGCGGGTCCCGTTCAGCGTGCCCAAGACGCCGGACGAGCTGAAGCGCGACAAGGCGCTCGCCATGCAGTCGGTACCGCCCACGTTCAACTACGTGCCGCAGGTCGCCGACACGATGGCGGCTCACCTGCGCGGCTTCTTCGACCGGGTGGACTCCGCGGCGGCCACCGGTGACAAGACGCAGCTCCAGCAGGTCCTGGAGGCCAGCTCGATCCTCGCGACGCCCTCGCAGATCGACCGCCTCATGGACGCCGGGACACGCCGCACGCTACGCCGCACTGCGCTGCGCGCGGCCGTGGAGATCGTGCCCAGGGGCGTGCTGGACTCGGGGCAGGCCTCGGACATCACCACGAGCATGATCACGGTGCGCCAAGGGGAAGGGTCGGAGCGCTCCGTGCCGACGTCCAGGGTGCTCACGGCGCGGCAGTTCTTCGACTCCGCGCTCGCGCTGCTGCCGAGCTCCACACCCCCGGAGGTGGCGGACCTCCTGAGGCTCATCCTCATCCGCCACGTCGAGTACAGCTATCAGCCCAACGTGGTTGCCACCGAGTTGGACCAGGACGCCGCCGCGCGCTCCGTGCCCACCACGAAGGCGAACGTGCTCCAGGGTGAAGTCATCGTGCGTGCGGGCGACCGGATCGGACAGGAGCAGCTCGAGCGTCTCAACGCCTATCAGGCCGAGCTGCATCGGCAAGGCCTGCTGGAGTCGGAGGGTCCGCGCATCGGCCCGTTGATCGGCGCCGGACTCCTGAACGTGACGCTGCTGTCGATCTTCGGGCTGCTGCTCTTCTTCTTCCGCCGCGAGGTGTACGACAACCTGCGCTGGCTCACGCTGATGGCGGTTCTGGTCATTGCGTACTTTGGTGCCGCGGCCGCGATCGCCCGCAACGGAGTCTCTCCCGAGTGGCTTCCCATCGCGTTCGTGGCGCTCCCGATCGGCGTGCTCTGGGACGGGCGCATGTCGCTCGTCCTCGTGCTCGTTCTCGCTGCGGTTACGGGATCGCTTCCGCCGTTCGCCAGCTACGGGGTTCCCCTGGTCGTGATGGCGGGCGGGGCGGCGGCGGCCATGAGCGTACGTGCGGTCCGGCGCCGCTCGGAGACGTGGGTGTCGATCGCGATCATCGCTGCCGCTACGGGTCTGGTGCTTCTCGCGCACGGTTTGGCGGCGTCGGGGGACATGGCGAACGTGGCGCGGGGCAGCCTGGACGCCGCGGGCAACGCCACCGTGTCGGCGCTCCTGGCGATGGGCTTCCTGTGGGTCTTCGAGCTGTTCACTGGGATCACGACCGACCAGACGCTCCTGGAGTGGGCCGATCCCACGCGGCCCCTGCTCAAGCGCTTGTCTCTGGAGGCACCGGGCACGTACGCCCACTCGATCAACGTGGCCAACCTGGCCGAGGCGGCCGCCAACTCGATCGGCGCGAACGGACTGCTGTGCCGCGTGGGCGTCTACTACCACGACGTGGGCAAGATGCTCAAGCCCCACTATTTCGTGGAGAATCAGCCCGAGGGCCGCAATCCGCACGACAAGCTCAAGCCCGAGACCTCCGCGGCCATCGTGCGGGAGCATGTGACCGAAGGCGTCCGCCTGGCGCGTGACGCGAAGGTTCCCGAGGTCGTGACCCGCTTCATCCTCGAGCACCACGGCACGCAGCGCATCGGCTTCTTCTT
>CAZFIS010000102.1:0-13525 GCA_964519125.1 uncultured Gemmatimonadaceae bacterium
CGACGACCGAATAGTAGTCGCCCTCGATCCCCTCGACCAAGGAGGCCCCAAGCCCCTGGATCCCGTACGCTCCCGCCTTGTCCATGGGCTCGCCCGTGGCGACGTACGCCTCGGCGTCCGCACGCCCGAAGCTCCTGAAGCGAACCTCGGCACGGCCCACCGAGCTCACGGTGCCGTGAGCGCCGGCGACCGCCACCCCACTGAGGACCGTGTGGGTGCGCCCGGCCAGCGACAGGAGCATGCCCACCGCCTCTTCCCTTCCGGCCGGCTTGCCGAGGATCTGGTCGTCGCGCACGACCACCGTGTCTCCGGCCACAATGAGGGCGCCCGGATGTCGAGGGACGACCGCTTCGGCCTTCTCGCGCGCGAGGCGCTCCACATACTCCGGCCAACCCTCCCCCGCGGCGTGTGACTCGTCCACCCGGGCCGGGTCCACCTCGTGCACGAGGCCGAGCTGGTGCAGGAGGATCGACCTCCGAGGCGAGCTCGAGGCGAGCACGACGCGAGGCCCCGTCATGGCCGTTCCAGGAGCAGCGTGACGGGACCGTCGTTGACCAGATCGACTTGCATGACCGCGCCGAACACACCGGTCTCGACGCGCCCGGGAGCCCGCTCGCGGACAAGCGCGACGAAGCGCTGGTAGAGGTCCTCCGCCACCTCGGGAGGCGCGGCGTCCACGAAGCTGGGCCGGCGCCCTTTGCGCACGTCGGCATAGAGCGTGAACTGGCTCACGACCAACAGGTCTCCCCCGACGTCGACGAGCGAGCGGTTCATCCGCCCCTGGTCGTCGGCAAAGACACGCAGGCCGAGCACCTTGTCCGCCATCCACGACAGTGCGTCGTCGTCGTCTCCCGGACCGAAACCGACGAGAAGGACGTGCCCGCGCCCGATCTCCCCCAGCGGCGCGCCGTCCGCGGAGACCCTCGCCCGGGACACCCGCTGGAGGACGACCTTCACTCGACCGTCACCGACTTCGCGAGGTTGCGAGGCTGGTCCACGTCGGCGCCCCGCAGGACGGCGATGTGGTAGGCGAGGAGTTGGAGCGGGATCGTCGTCAGGACCGGAAGCAGCGAGGGGACGGTCTGGGGCACACGGATCACATGATCGACCTTGGCGGCCAGCTCGGGCGCGCCGTCGCTGACGATCGCGACGATGCGGCCGCCGCGCGCCTTCACCTCCTCGATGTTCGACACGACCTTGCCGTACACTGCGTCCTGGGGCGCCAGGAAGACGACCGGCATGGCGTCGTCGACGAGCGCGATCGGACCGTGCTTCATCTCCGCGGCGGGATAGCCTTCCGCGTGGATGTAGCTCACCTCCTTCAGCTTCAGTGCGCCCTCGAGGGCGACCGGGAACTGGAAGCCGCGCCCCAGATACAGGAAGTTGGTCTCGTCCTTGTACGTAGCGGCGAGTTGTCGGATCTCGTCGTTGAGGGCGAGCACCTCCTCCACCTGGTCGGGCAGACGCCGGAGCGCTTGCACGAGCTCCCTGCCCTGAATCACCGAGAGCCCGCGCCGGCGCCCCATGTGCAGGGTGAAGAGCGCGAGCGCGACGATCTGGCTCGTGAACGCCTTCGTCGACGCGACCCCTATCTCGGGTCCCGCGTGCAGGTAGATCCCGAAGTCGGTCGCCCGCGCGATGCTCGAGCCGACCGTGTTCACGATGCCCATGGCGGGCACGCCCTGCTGCTTCCCTTCCCGGAGCGCCGCCAGCGTGTCGGCCGTCTCGCCCGACTGGCTGACGGCCAGCAGGAGCGTGCCGTCCTCGAGGACCGCGTTCCGGTAGCGGAACTCCGAGGCGTACTCGACGTCGACCGGAATGCGCGCCAGCTCTTCGAGCATGTACTCGCCGACGAGACCGGCATGCCAGCTCGTGCCACACGCGGTGATGACGATCCTCTTCGTTCCCACGAGGACGTCCTCGTGCAGCGCGAGGCCTCCGAGCCTGGCGTCGCCCTCTTCCTCGAGGAGGCGCCCGCGCATGACGTCGCGCAGGCTCGAGGGCTGCTCGAAGATCTCCTTGAGCATGAAGTGGTCGAAGCCGCCCTTCTCGATGGCGGCCAGATCCCACGTCACCTGGTGCACCGAGTGCTCCACCTCTCCCGTGTCCAGGTGGAACGTGCGGCAGCCGCTCGGTTCGAGCACCGCGTAGTCGCCGTCGTTCAGGTAGACCACCTCGCGCGTGTGGGCGATGACCGCAGCCGCGTCGGAGCCGGCCAGCATCTCCCCGTTCCTCCCCACGCCGACCAGGAGGGGGCTCCCGTTACGAGCCACGACGATCTTGTCCGGATCGCGGCTCGAGATCACAGCGATGCCATACGCGCCCTCCACGAGGCGAAGCGCCTCGGCGACCGCGTCCTCGAGCGTCCCCCCTTCGGGCCACATCCGGTCGACGAGGTGCGCCAGGGCCTCCGTGTCGGTCTCCGAGACGAACACGCAGCCCATCGACTCGAGCCGGACCTTGAGCGCCGCCGCGTTCTCGATGATCCCATTGTGGACGAGCGCAATCTCGCCGTTTCCGGCCAGGTGTGGATGGGCGTTGACCCGGTTGGGCGCGCCGTGGGTGGCCCACCGCGTATGGGCGATGCCGCACGAGCCATGGAGAGGCTCGTCACGCAGCGCGGCCTGGAGCTGGGAGATCTTGCCCGGGCGCTTCACCACGTGGAGGCCCGAGTCTCCGTCGAGCACGGCCATTCCCGCGGAATCGTATCCCCGATACTCCAGGCGCTTGAGCCCCTGGAGCAGGATGGGACCCGCCTTCTTCGATCCCACATATCCCACGATGCCGCACATCGCCCCTCTCCCCCTGTACGAATTCGGTTGCGCTCAAGGATAGCACCACGTTCCGGCTCGCGCCCCCCTCGGCAGGCGGCGTACGACCCTGTCTGCCGGTGTCAGACCACGCCTTCCAGCACCCCGGCCGCACGCTCCACGAGCGCGCGCGCTCCCGCCTCGTCCGGGGCCTCGGCGATGAGCCGGACGACGGGCTCCGTGCCCGAGGGCCGCACGTGCAGCCAAGCGCGCTTCTTCGGCCAAGCGAGCCTGAGTCCGTCCGCGTCGTCCCGTTCGGCCGCGTCCAGGTCCCCGGCGAGGGCCGCGTAGGCGTCCGCCAGGGCCTCACGCGGGAAGTCGACCTTGTGCTTCACGATCGAGTACGCGGGCCAGCGGGCGGCCGCCTCGCGCAACGCGCCGCCCTCGTCGGCCAGGTGCTGGAGGATCAGCGCCGCCGCCAGCGGAGCGTCTCTCGTGTAGTGCAGCGCCGACAGGATGACCCCGCCATTGCCCTCCCCTCCCACCACGGCCCCTTCGTCCTGCATGCGGCGCGCCACGTTGACCTCCCCCACCGGCGCGCGCAGGAGCGGGACGCCGAAGGCGCGCGCCACGTCCTCCACGACCTGGCTCGTCGACAGGTTCGTGACGACCGTGCCCGGGGTACGCCGGAGCACGGCGGCGGAGGCGAGCGCGAGCGTCAGATCCTCGCCGAGCGCGATGCCCGCCTCGTCCACGAGCGAGAGGCGATCGACGTCCGGGTCGACCGCCAGTCCGAGGGAGGCCCCCGTCTCCCGGACGAGCCTCCCGAGATCGGCGAGATTCGCGGCGACGGGCTCCGGGTCTCGCGGAAAGCGTCCGTCCGGCTCCATCCCGATCCCGTGGACCTCGCAGCCCAGGCGCTCCAGGAGGTCCTCCATGACCGGTCCTCCGGCCCCGTGCACACAGTCCACGGCCACGACGAAGCGGCGGGCACGAAGTGCTTCGACATCGAGCTGGGGAAGCGCGAGGAGCCGCTCGCGGTGGCGCGCCCACGCACCCTCGTCAACCGACACCGCGCCCAGACCGTCCCACGCCGCGCGCGGCGGGTCGTGACGGGCGAGGTAGGCGCGGAAGCGGGCCGACCGCTCGGCGTCCAGGAAGATCCCCTCGGACCACACGAGCTTGAGCGCGTTCCACTCCGCCGGGTTGTGGCTCGACGTCACCACGATCCCCCCTGCGGCTCCGCTCTCCTCCACCGCGAGCAGAACCGTCGGTGTCGGGACGACGCCCAACTCGACGACCGCCTTGCCCACGGACTGGAGGCCCGCCACGACGGCGCGTTGGAACATGGGACCGGACGTGCGCGAGTCCCGTCCGACGAGCACCGGCCCGTGCGCGCCCTCCTCCTCCAGGAACGCTCCGAACGCGGCGGAGATACCCCCCACCAGCTCGGGCGTCAGCGGTGCCCCGACGCGCCCACGCACGCCGGAGACGCTCACCATCAGATCGTCTGGAAGGTGGATCGGCATGGCGCCTCGGAACGCGTTCACGAAACGGGGGTCGGCTCGCCCAGGGACGTGGGTGAGGCAAGTTGCCGACGAGCCCCCCCGGGGTCAACGGAGGGCCCAAGGCCGGTGGCGGTCCACCTCCGGGCCCCGGTACATTCGAGCGAGCCTGCCTTCGCACACGTGCTTCCCAGGATCCTTCCATGAGCAAACAGCGCGCCGAACCGTCCCGATTCGGGACGCTGGCCGTGCACGCCGGGGTCGAGCCCGAGCCCGTCACCGGGGCCATCATGACCCCCATCTTCCAGACCTCGACCTACGTCCAGCCCGCCGTCGGCGAGCCGCTCGGCGGCTACGACTATGCGCGTAGCGCCAACCCCACCCGGGAGGCACTGGAGGCGAGCGTGGCGGCGCTGGAGGCGGGGCGCCACGGAGTGGCGTTCTCGTCGGGACTGGCGGCGCTCGAGGCGGTGGTCAAGCGCCTGTCGGCGGGCGACCGGGTCGTGTGCGAGCAGAACATGTACGGAGGCACGAACCGCCTGTTCGACCGCGTGCTCGCGCGGCTCGGCATCGAGTTCACCTACGTGGACACGCGCGATCCCGAAGCGGTGCGCGGAGCCCTCGACCCCCGCACGAGACTCGTGCACCTGGAGACGCCCACGAACCCGCTGATGCGCGTCGCGGACATCGCTGCGGTGGCCGCGGTCGCCCACGAGGGCGGTGCGCTGCTTTCGGTCGACAACACCTTCGCGTCGCCGTTCAACCAGCGGCCGCTGGAGCTGGGTGCCGACTTCGTCGTGCACTCCTCGACCAAGTACTTGAACGGGCACTCGGACGTCATCGGGGGCGTGGTGGCCGTGCGCGACGACGAGCTCGCCGAGGAGCTCCATTTCCTGCAGAACTCGACGGGCGCCGTGCCGGGCCCGATGGACTGCTTTCTCTGCCTGCGCGGCATCAAGACGCTGCATGTGCGCATGGCCAGGCACAATGCCAACGGCCTAGCGGTCGCCGGCTGGCTGGAGGCGCATCCCAAGGTGGAGCGGGTCTTCTATCCCGGGCTTCCATCACATCCGCAGCACGAGCTCGCGGCGCGCCAGATGTCGGGCTTCACCGGCATGGTCTCCGTGGACGTGGGATCGCTCGAGCGGGCGCGAGCGCTCACCGAGCACACGCGGATCTTCCGTCTGGCCGAGAGCCTGGGCGGCGTGGAGTCCCTCATCAGCGTGCCGGCGCTCATGACGCACGCGTCGGTGCCCGAAGAGCGGCGCCGGGCGATGGGGCTCACGGACGGCCTCGTACGGCTGTCGGTGGGGATCGAGGACGAGGTGGATCTGCTGGAGGATCTGGAGCGGGTGCTCGGGTGAAGGCGAAAGGGGCCCGTCATCCCGGACCGCCGACGCCCACGAGGGGTACGTGAGGAAGCGGCCCGGCGCGAAACCTACGGGCTGATGACACCGTAGTTGGTGACGAGCGCGCGGCGCCGGCACCGAGCGCGATCAAACCGAGGAGGAAGGGCGACATGGCCGACGATCAGGATCGCACCGACGAGCAGACGGGCGGAGAAGCGCGGGCGCGTCGCATTCTCACCGACATCGCGCCCCGCTCCTGGGAGCACCCCGCCGACAAGGCGGCGCTCCAGGCGCTCCGCAAGATCCCCATCTTCGACGAGGTCCTCAAGACACTGTTCGGCTTCTTCGGCGAGAAGCCCGTGCGCCTCGCCTTCCAGGCCAACGCCGTGAAGGTGAGCCCCAACCAGTTCCCGCGGGTCAACGGCCTCTACGAGGACGTGCTGAAGACGCTCGACTCACCCGAGCACTACCCGCTCTTCGTCTCCCAGACGCCGATCGTGAACGCCGGAGCGTGGGGAATGGAGGAGCCGTTCATCGTCCTGAACTCGGGGACGGTGGCGCTCCTGGACGACGACCAGCTCGCCTACATCCTGGGCCACGAGCTCGGCCACATCCTGAGCGGCCACGTGCTGTACAAGACCATGACCGCGCTCCTGCTCCAGCTCGCCTCGATGGGCTTCCCGATCGTGGGGCTCGCGGCGCGCGCCGTTCTCGTCGCGCTTCTGGAGTGGTCGCGCAAGAGTGAGCTCTCGTGCGACCGGGCCGGCCTCCTCGCGGTCCAGGACTCCGAGGTCGTCATGCGCACGATGCTCAAGATGGCCGGGGGCGGAAGCGACGAGGAGACGAACCTCCAGGAGTTCATCGTCCAGGCGGAGGAGTACCGCGTGGGCGGCGACGTGGCGGACCAGGTCTTCAAGATCCTCAACCTGCTGGGCTCGACGCATCCGTTCTGGACACTGCGTGTGAGCGAGCTGCGGGCCTGGATCGAGGCCGGCGAGTACGACCGCATCCTCCGGGGCGAATACGCCCGCCGGACCGAGCCCGACCGCGCCTATCAGGAGGACCTCCAGGAGGCCGCCGACGCGTACGCCGAAGGCGCTCGCGACATCCTCGACCAGATGACGGCGGCGGCGCGGAAGATGGGCGAAACGTTCATGAGCGGCATGAAGCGCTGAACGGCTCGGATCCGAGCGCGCCGAGGGGCGCCGGGGCGGTGGCCCCGGCGCCCCTTCTTCGTATCTTCGCTCCATGCGCATCCTGATCGTAGGAAACGGCGGGCGCGAGCACGCCCTGCTCTGGAAGCTCCGGCGCGACGCCCCGTCGGCCGAGCTCTTCGCCACGCGGCCCAACGGCGGCATGGCCCCGCTCTGCACGGCCGTGTCGCTCGCCCCGACCGACGTGGAGGCCCTTTCGGGGTGGGCGTCGGCCAATCGCATCGACCTCACGGTCGTGGGTCCCGAGGCACCGCTCGCGGCCGGCATCGTGGACCGGTTCGAGGCGAAGGGGCTCCCCGTCTTCGGGCCCACGAAGGCTGCGGCCCGCATCGAGGCGAGCAAGGCGTACGCCAAGGAGCTCATGCGCGGCGCCGGGGTGCCCACCGCCGAGCACCGGACGTTCACGGGCCGGGAGGCGGCCGAAGCGTACGTGCGCGAGCGCGGCGCGCCCATCGTCGTCAAGGCGTCCGGGCTCGCGGCGGGCAAGGGTGCGATCGTGTGCGCCACGGTCGAAGAAGCAGTGTCCGCTCTGGACGCCATGCTGTCCGATCTGAGCTTCGGCGAGGCGGGCCGCGAGGTCGTCGTGGAGGACTGCATGGTGGGCGAGGAGATCTCGATCTTCGCCGTGTGCGACGGAGAGCGCTCCGTCCTGCTCCTTCCCTCGCAGGACCACAAGCGGGTCGGTGAAGGGGACACGGGTCCCAACACCGGCGGCATGGGCGCGTATGCTCCGGTCGCCATCGCCACACCGGAGCTCCTGGCCGAAGCGAGCGCGCGCGTGTTCGAGCCGACGCTCCGGGCGCTGGCCGCCGACGGGTCACCGTTCCGCGGCCTCCTCTATGCGGGCCTCATGAAGACGGCGGAGGGTCTCCAGGTGGTGGAGTTCAACTGCCGCTTCGGCGACCCTGAGACGCAGGCGGTCCTCCCGCTCCTCGACTCCTCGCTCCTCGACCTGCTCGCCCCGGTCGCGGAGGGAGGCTCGCTCGAGGGTGCGCGTCCCCGTTGGAAGAGCGCCGCCGCCGTGACTACGGTGGTCGCCTCGGGCGGCTACCCCGGCACGTACGAGAAGGGCAAGGAGGTCGACGTGCCGGCGGGCGTCGAGACGGACGAGCGCGTCGTCTTCCATGCGGGCACCGTGCGTCGCGATGGACATCTCGTCACGTCGGGCGGGAGGGTTCTCGCCGTGACGGCTCTGGCCGCCGACCACGAGGGCGCCGCGCGCGCGAGCCGCGAGGGAGCCGCGGCCGTCCGGTTCGAGGGCGCGTTCTTCCGCTCGGACATCGGCTGGCGAGAGCTCGAGCGTCAGGACGCCGGCCGGGGCGCGTAGGGCGTCCCCCCCGGAGGCGAGCGAGCGTGCCGGAGCTGCCCGAAGCCGAGACGATCGTCCGTGGATTGAGGCGCACGGTCGTGGGCGAACGCGTCCGCCGTACCGAGGTGCTCCACGCAGACGTCCTCCGCCAGCCGCGCCGTGAGCTCTCCGAGCGCCTGCGGGGGCGCTCGATCTCCGCCGTCGAGCGCCGGGGCAAGAACGTGGTGATCATGCTCGACGCCGGCGTCGTCCTGGCCGTGAACCTGGGAATGACCGGCCGGCTCCTCCCCTTCCCGACTCCTCCGACCCCGAGCCGCCGCCCGACGCACGCCGCGGTGAGGTTTCGCTTCGAGTCCGGCGGTGTCCTCGTCTTCGACGATCAGCGGCGCTTCGGGACCGTAGAGTGCCTCGACACACCGGGGTGGGCACGGCGCTCGGCCCGTCTCGGGCCCGAGCCCCTCTCGGCGAGCTTCACGGCCCAGCGCCTGCACGCAGCGCTCTCCGCCTCCCGGTCTCCCGTGCGCACCTGGCTCCTCGACCAGCGCCGGATCGCAGGCGTGGGCAACATCTACGCGAACGAGGCCCTCCACCTCGCGGGCATCCATCCACGCCGACCCGCGCGGGACGTCACCCCCGACGAAGCGGCTCGACTCCATCGCGCGCTGAGACGCGTCCTGCGGGCGGCGATCGAGAACGGAGGCACGACCATCCGCGACTACCGCAACGCGGACGGCGAGGAAGGCGCGTACGCTGTGCGGCTCCACGTCTACGGCAGGGACGACGACGCCTGCCTGCGCTGCGGGGGCCGGATCGAGCGGACGGTCTTCGGCGGTCGTTCCGCCTTCTACTGTCCGACGTGCCAGCCAGCGGACCCGAGGAGAAGATGAGACACGGGTCGACCGTCCCGCGGTCCTCGGGGTGGGCGTTCACCGCGTCCGGGGCCGCGCTCCTTCTGGGCGCGACGGTGCTCCTCTCCGCGGCTGCGCTCCTCCCGGCGGGGCTCTCCGCGCAGGCGACCGCCGACACTGTGGAACCCACACCCGGGGAGCGGCTCCCGGTCCGCAGCGTGACGCTCGACAACGGGATGCGCATCCTGGTGCTCCCCCGCCACGACGGCCCGCCGCTCGCCACGTTCGTCGTGGAGGTCGGCGTCGGGAGCGTCGATGAGCACCTCGGCACGAGGGGGATCGCGCACCTCCTCGAGCACCTCCTCTTCAAGGGCACCACCAGCGTCGGCACGCGCAACGTCGAAGCCGAGCGGCGCCTCTTCCCACGGATGGACGCCATCGAGGATTCCATCCTCGAGATCAGGGGCGCGCTGCGGCCCGACACCGCCAGGAGCCACCGGCTCACGGATCGCCTCGACGTGCTCGAGGACTCCGCGCGTGCGTACGTCGTGCCGAACGAGTTCGACAGGATTCTTACGCGAGCCGGGGCGCGCGGGCTCAACGCGACCACGACGGAGGAGACCACCGCCTACTACGTCGAACTTCCGGCCAACCGCGTGCGGCTCTGGTTCGCGCTGGAGGCCGACCGACTGCGCAACCCGGTCTTCCGCGAGTTCTACAAGGAGCGCGACGTGGTCGCCGAAGAGCGGCGTATGCGCGTGGAGACGAACCCGGACGGCATGCTGAGCGAGGCCGAGCTCGCCGCCGCCTTCACGGTGCACCCGTACGGCGTGCCCGTCGTGGGGTGGATGTCCGACATCCAGTCGCTGCGCCGACCCGACGTCAGGGACTACTTCCACCGATTCTACGGAGCACGCAACACTACGGTCGCGATCGTGGGCGACGTGGACCCCGCTCAGGTCGTGGCGTGGGCACACGCCTACCTCGGTCCGGTCCGGGCGGGTCGGAAACCGCCCCCCGTCCTCGCCGTGGAGCCGCCCCAGCACGGCGAGCGGCGCGTGCGGGTTCTCTGGGACGCCGGGCCCCGCGTCCTCATGGGGTGGCACGTCCCGAACGCCCTCGACGCGGACGCCCCCGCGCTGTCGATGCTCTCGACGCTCCTCACGGGGGGCCGAACCTCCCGGCTCTATCGCCGCCTCGTCGAGGGCCGACGACTCGCCACCTCGGTCACCTCCTCGATCGGTCCGGGTGAGCGGTATCCGAGGCTCTTCTCGGTCGAGGCGATCCCGCGTGCGCCCCACACCACGAGGGAGGTAGAGGCGGCGGTCTACGACGAGATCGCGCGCCTCGCCGCGGACGGCCCGACCGAAGCCGAGCTCGCTCGCGTGCGCAACCAGCTCCAGGCCGGGTCGTACCGGCGCCTTGAGTCGAACCTCGGGCTCGCCTTCCAGCTCGCGGACTCCGAGACGCTCTGGGGAGACTGGCGAGCCACGTTCCGGGCGTCGAGCAAGATGCGCGAGGTCACGCCGACGGACGTGCGCAGGGTCGCGGCACGCTACTTCACGCGGGCGAACCGCACCGTGGCGACGCTCGTCCGCCGCGAGGAGGATCGGTGAGACGCGCGGCCGCCACGTTCGTGGCTCTTCTCGGCGTCCTCTCCGTGGGCGCCGGCACCCTCTCGGCCCAGGCCATCGGGCGCGCAGCGCTCGATTCGCTCACGTACCCTCCCCTCCGCTTCACCCCTCCGGTTCCGGTCGTGCACGAGGTCGCGGGCGTGAAGGTCCTCTTCCTGGAGGACCACACGCTCCCACTCGTCGACGTCATGGCTCGGTTCAAGGGAGGCTATGCGCGCTTCGGGCGCGGCGTGTACGCCGCGGGCATGGCTCTGCCCGAGCTGTTGCGGTTCGGGGGTACACACCACCTCTCCCCCGACTCGGTCGACGCGGCGCTCGAGTCGTGGGCGATCCAGACGTCCTTCGGTGGCGACGGTGAGAGCGTCACGTCCTCCATGAACACACTCACCCGCAACCTGGATGTCGCACTCGGCCTGTGGGGATCCATGCTGCGCGACCCGGGCTTCGACTCGGCGCAGGTCGAGGTCTGGCGAGGCCAGGCGCTCGAGGAAGTCCGCCGTGAGGCCGATGACCCGGGCCAACTGGCGTTCAGCGCCTTCAACCGGCTGCTGTACGGGGACCACCCCATCGGCTGGCAGCTGCGGGCATCCGACCTGACGCCCGAGCGGCTCTCACCCGATGTGCTGGAGCGTCTCGACCACCGGATCGTCTGTCCCACCCACCTCGTCCTGGGCGTGAGCGGGGACGTGACGTGGAAGCGCATCGAGCCCCTGCTCGCCCGGTGGCTGAAAGGATGGGCCCCATGCAGCCGCCCACTTCCCCGCCCGTCCATCCCGCGGATACGCTCCGAGCCCGGCATCGTGGTGGTCCCCCGCGACGTGGACCAGAGCGTCATCGTCATGGCGCATCCCACTCCCGTACACCTGGGTCGTGGTCCCGAGTACTTCGCTGCGAAAGTGGGCGACCAGATCCTCGGGGGCGCGGGCTTCCAGAGCCGGCTGATGAGCCGCGTGCGGGTGGACTCGGGCTATGCGTACTCCGTGTCGTCGGTCTGGACGACACCTCGCCGCTTCGATGGCATCGTCGGCGCCCTCACGCGCACCCGCTCGGACCGGACGGTAGCGGTCATCCGTCTGATCCTGGACGTCATGAAGGGGATGGAGCGCGACCCGCCCCGTGCCGACGAGGTCGCCACTGTGGTGGACCAGCTCGTGAACGGGTTCGCGTTCAACTTCGACGACGCGGCGGAGGTCGTGTCCCGGCGCATGTATTACCTGTCGGAAGGACTCCCGGAGGACTGGCTCGAGCGCTACGTGAAGGGCATCCGAGGGGTGACCGCGGCGCAGGTCGGGCGTGTGGTCGCCAGGAACCTCCGCCCTTCGGACATGACGATCCTCGTCGTGGGAGACACGTCCCGGATCGGGATGAAGGCGCTGCGTGCGATGGGCCCCGTGACGGTCTGGCACGCGGACGAGGAGCCTGCGCCCGCCCATATCGGCTCCGTCGGGGCTCCCCCTCCGGCCACGCTCTTCAGCCGCCCGCCGAGCCCCAGTGGAGCGCGGCGATACCTCCGGTGAGCAGCTTCCAGCCCACGTCGGAGAAGCCGGCCGAGCGGAAGACCGCGGCGAATTCGGCCGGTCCCGGGAACTCGCGGACGGACGCCGGCAGGTAGCTGTACGCCCAGGGGTGGCCGGAGACCACCCGCCCGACGAGCGGAAGGACGAAGCGGAAATAGCCGAGATAGCCGGCGCGCACGAGCGGGTTCGGCGGGAGCGTGAACTCGAGCACGACCAGGCGCGCTCCCGGCTTGAGGACGCGCCCCAGCTCCGCGATCCCGCGCCCCAGATCGGAGAGGTTGCGAACCCCGAACCCCACCGTCGCACCGTCGAACGTGTGATCGGCGAACGGCAGACGCAGCGAATCGCCGCACACGGGCTGGACCGGCACCCGCGAGACCTTGGCGCTCCCCTGCACGAGCATCGGCTGGGCGAAATCCGACGCGACGACCCGTCCCGCGAACTCAGGACGGCTCGCGAGCTCGAGCGCGAGGTCGTACGTACCGGCGCAGGCGTCGAGAAAGACGCCCCCCCGGCGGGTCTCCCATCCGAGGCGATCGACCGCCTTGCGACGCCAGGCGCGATCGATGTTCAGGCTGAGAACGTGGTTTAGCAGGTCGTAGCGCGGGGCGATCTCCGAGAAGAGACGCTGGACCTGAGTCTCACGCTCAGCACCTCTGCGTGGGGCGGCGGGGTCGGGTGATTGCATGACAGAGCCGTTCGACCTCGGTAGAATTCCACGGGCCCGGATCGGGAAGGGCCAAAGTTAGGAGAAGGAGTCGGGGGTCTCAACGCACGCCTCGGAAACCGGCCGGGTGCCGCTCCCGTAAGGTCCGGCGATGCCTTCCTGGACCGTCTCGACCCCGACCATCGCCGCCGCGTGGCGGCTCCCCTCGCGAAAGCAGGACTCGAGACCGCTGGACGCGCTGGACTATCCCCGCTTGGACGACCGCGAACTCGCGACCCTCGCCGCCAGAGGGCGAGAGGGCGCTTTTCGCGAACTCCTGCACCGGTACGAGCGTCCCGTGTTCTCGCTCATCTACCGGATGGTGCGCGACCGCGCGCTCGCCGAGGACCTCTCCCAGGAAGCATTCGTGCGCGCCTTCAACGCCATCGGCACGTACAAGACCAGCTACAAGTTCAGCAACTGGATCTTCAAGATCGCCAACAACCACACGATCGATCACCTGCGGAAGCGGAAGCTGGACACGGTTTCGATCCACGGCTCCCCACACGCGACGTCCGACGACGAGATGTCGCAGACGCGCATCGTGGTCGAATCACGCGACGAGAACCCGCACGAATACGTCGAACACAAGGAACTCGGGGGACAGATCGAGGAAGCGATCGGCGGCCTCCGCGACGAGTACCGCACGGCAATCCTCCTCCGCCACGTCGAGGGATACGCCTACGAGGAGAT
>CAZFIS010000103.1:0-13423 GCA_964519125.1 uncultured Gemmatimonadaceae bacterium
AAGCCCAGAAACTTGCCGGTGAAGATCTGCCAGCGGCCCAGCGGCTTGGTCGCGATCGCGTGAATCGTCCCCGAGGTGATCTCGCCGGAAAGCGTGTCGATCGACGCGAGGATCGTCAGCACCACGGCCACCAGATCGCAGGTGTAGAGGCCGATGATGAGCATCCCGCTCTCGACCTGGTAGCGCAGGAACGGCGACATCGCCCGGGACTGGAACTCGAGGACCTGGAGGTGGAGTGCGACCGCGAAGATCCCGAGCAGCACCACGCCGGCGATCAAAGCCATCCAGAGGAGCTTGCGTCGCGCCGCCTCGCGGAGCGTGACCCGCGCGATCGTCCAGATGGCGCTCACAGTCCCGTATCCTCGCCCATGATCTCCACGAACAGCTCCTCCAGGGGGACCCGCTGCGGGGTGACCGAGTACACGTCGGCGCCCGTCGCGACGAGGTGGCGGACGACCTCCGGGAGCACGTCCCGGGACCCGACCGAGAAGCGCAACTCCTCGGCCTCGCGGCGGACCCCCGTGGCCCAGCGATCGAGTCCGGCCACGGCGGCGTCCGTGACGCCCGCCGCCCGCACGACCACGCGCAACTCGTCGCCTCCCGCCCTCAGGTCGCGACCGGCGACCACCTCGCCGTGCTTCAGGAACGCGACCCGGTCACAGGTGATCTCGATCTCGCTGAGCAAGTGGGAGTTCAGGAAGACCGTCGCGCCGCGGTCGCGCTCTGCGCGCAGGATGTCACGCACGGTCAGTCGGCCCATGGGGTCGAGGCCCGAGGTCGGCTCGTCGAGGAAGATCAGCTCGGGCTCGTGGATCAGAGCCTGCGCGAGACCGATCCGCTGCAGCATCCCCTTCGAGAAGCCGCGCAGCCGCCGGTCGCGGTGGTGCGAGAGTCCCACCAGATCGAGGACTTCGGGAACCCGCTCGCGCAGCCTGGACGCGGCCATGCCGCTCAAGCGGCCGTGGAAGTCCAGGAGCTCGCGCGCGGTGAGCCAGTCGTAGAAGCGGAAGTCCTCGGGGAGGAAGCCGATGCGCCGACGCACCTCCGGCTCGTCGGGACACGCGCCGAGCACGAACGCCTCTCCGCCGGTCGGCTTGACGAGGCCGAGCAGCATCTTGATCGACGTGCTCTTGCCCGCGCCGTTCGGCCCGAGGAACCCGAAGATCTCGCCCCTGGGCACGGTGAGCGAGAGGTTCTGTACCGCCACGTACGACCCGAACACCTTGCGGAGGTCGCGGGTCTCGATGGCGAGATCAGCGGAGGTGGTCATGGGAGCGTGGGCCTCAGCGCAGGGAGTCGGCGAGCGGGACGGCATCCGCCGACGCGCCCCAGCCGCTCAACGAATAGACCCTGTCCCCATCGGCCCAGACGAGCGTGTAGGAGGGTCCACGCCTCCATCCCTGGTTCATGAGCACTCCCTTGGAGCCCCGGACGGCGACGAAGTCGTGGGAGCGCACGAACCGCGGCAGATCCAGGCTCAGCGCGGCTCTGGCATCGAAAACGGCGCGGAAGCGGCGAGCTTCGACGGGGCTCATGCCGGACACCTCAAGTGCGATGTTCACGAGCCGGTCGACGTCGAGGCCGGAAGGCAACGTGGCGGACACCTCCGGCTGCTCCGTGAGCACGATGCAGTCGCGGTTCTCGGCCGTCGTGGGCGGACGCCCCTGGAACTGGCCCTGGAGCGTGGTGTCCTCGGGCGCCGGACAATGGCCGTACTGGGCGCGGACGCCGCGCGGTGTCTTCATCGTGATGGTGGCGCCGTCGAGGGATGCGGGCAGATCCGCCGGCGCGCCGGCCTCGCGCAGAATCGTGGAGAGTTGGCTTCGCTGGATGCTCATCGCGATCGTGCGGGCGCCGGTGACCACGAGCGTGGGCGTACCCCGGTCGGTGGGTGCGAGCAGGGGGGTGAAGCCCGCGGCGGCCGCGAGTCCTCCGGTGTCCGCGACGGCCTGGTCGGGCTCGTTCTCTGTGACGTCGACCTTTGCCGTGACCATGCGCGCCACCATGTCCTGCGTCCGACGGGTATAGCGCGAGCCGGCCGGAGGAGCGTAGGCGGCGGTGACCCGCTTGGGACGCTCGATGCGCAGCGAGGACAGAAACCCGTGCGCGGCTGCCCTCCCGGGCCGGGTTAGCGCGAGGCCCGTGACGACGAGCACGCCCAGCAGGAGCCAGAGCGGAGCTTTCGACCGGGTGGTGTGCTCGTGGGCCATCGGCTGATCCTTCCCGGGTGCGGGCGATCCAACCAACCTACTGCACCAAGCTGTCGGGAAGATGACGCGCCGGGGAACAGGCCTCCGCTACCGCTTCCTCGCCAGCGTCAGCCCGTCCCCGATCGGGACGAGGCTGAGCGTGATGCGCTCGTCGGTGGCGAGCTTCGCGTTGAACGCGCGGATCGCCCGGGTATCCTCGTCGATCTCGGCTGGGTCGGCGACCCGGCCACTCCACAGGGTGTTGTCCACGGCCACGAGGCCGCCGGGGCGGAGCAGCCGGAGGACGCGCTCGTAGTAGGCTTCGTACGAGGCCTTGTCCGCGTCGATGAACGCGAAGTCGAACGATCCCTCGCTGCCGGATCGCACGAGCTCGTCGAGGGTCTCCTCCGCCGGCCCGAGGCGCAGGTCGACCTTGTGGGCGACGCCCGCCGCCTCCCAGTAGCGTCGGGCCACCGCCGTCCACTCCTCGCTCCGGTCGCACGCGACGAGCGTCCCGTCGTGCGGGAGCGCGAGGGCGACCACGAGCGAGCTGTATCCCGTGAACGTGCCGATCTCGAGGGTCCGCCGAGCGCCGATGAGCTCGACCAGAAGGGCCAGGAGTTGGCCCTGCTCGGGAGCGATCTGCATGCTGGCCTGCTCCATGCCGGCCGTCTCTTCCCGGAGGCGGCGGAGCAGAGGTGGCTCGCGCAGCGACGCCTCCAGGAGGTAGGCGTGCAGCGCGTCGGGCAGGTGGAGGGTGCTCTGGGTCACGGGGTCGCTATCTAACTTGATAATCCTCGAATGTCCAATCGCACACCCTGCTACGCGACTCCCGCTCCGCCATGCCTGGAGCGCAGGTCGCGGTACTCCTGCCACACCAACACCACGATCGCGATATCCAGGCCGGTCAGGAAGGCGAAGCTTCCGGAAAACCCGACCACGAGCCGGTAGCCCTGGTACACGATGAAGAGCCCGAGGAACCCGAGCGCCCACGGGAAGATGCGGAGCCGCTCGCGGATCAGGCCCCCGGCCAGAACGAGCTTCACGACTCCATGGACCATCAAATAGGCGATCGCGAACTCCACCGTAGAGTGGCCGAGCTCGCGGGTATGGCGGACGACCCATCCGGCGACCACGTCGTGGGGGTCTTCCGACAGCTCGTGCTGCGTGAGAAAGCGTCCCACCCGGCTCACGCCCGAGGCTCCGAAGATGGCGAGCAGAACGGCGCCGCCGATCTCGAGCGCTCCGTCGAGGCCCTTGAGCACCACCCCCACCTGGAAGAGGCGGTGCCGCAGCGGTCCCTTCAACGAGGGAGCCGGCACGACACGTTCACGGCCGCCCATCCACTACGAGTCCGACACGGCCGTGCTGCGAAGAACCTTCGTCATCTCCGCGACCGTTCCCGGCCGGCCGAACAGGTATCCCTGTGCGTAGTGACACTCCAGCCGCTTGATCTCTTCGAGTTGCCGGTCGGTCTCCACGCCTTCGGCGACGACCTGGAGTTGGAGCGTAGCCCCCAGATGCGCGATCGTGCGCACGATCTCCCAGTTCTCCTGGCTGTCGGTCATGTGCGTCACGAACGAACGATCGATCTTGAGGCCGTCGAGGGGCAGCTTGCACAAATAGCTGAGCGACGAATAGCCGGTCCCGAAGTCGTCGATGTAGACCTGGACGTTCGTATCCTTGATCTTCCGTATCACGTCCGTTGCCGAGTGCAGGTCGGTCATCAGGGCCGTCTCGGTGATCTCGACATGCAGATCCTGCGGCATCACGCCGCTGTCGCTGATGGCATCGTGGACCAGCTCTACGAGGTCGTAGCTCGCGACCTGTCGGCTGGAGACGTTGACGTTCATGAACAGGCGCGGGTCATTGTCGCGCTCCTCCGCGTTCCACTCGGCCAGCTGGCGGACGGCCGTCTGCATGACCCACCTCCCGAGAGGGAAGATCGCGCCGGTATCTTCGGCGACGCTCACGAACTCCTCCGGACCGATCAGTCCCCGCTCGGGATCGCGCCAGCGCACGAGTGCCTCGAAGCCGACGATCCCCCCCCGTGGCAGCGACACGATGGGCTGATAGTGGAGCTCCATCTCCCCGTTCTCCACCGCCCAGGTCAGGCGTGACTCGAGGTGGAGTCGGGCCAGGGCCTGGGCATGGACCAGCACGTCGTGGATCTGATGCGAGCCCGGCCCCTGCTCCTTGGCGCGCACCAGGGCGCTGCGGGCCTCCTCGACCAGCTTGTCCGGCTCGGTCGCCCCGCCGACGCACACGGACGTGCCGACCGAGGCGGTCACGCGGACGTCGCTGCCCTCCCCTCGGAACGGGCGCGCGAGCGCGTCGTTGATGCGCTGCACCACCCGGCTCGGGTCGCTCACGTCCTTCATGTCGTCGAGCAGCACGACGAACTCGTCTCCACCGAATCGGGCCACCGTGTCCGCCCCTCGGATGCAGTCCTCGAGCCGGCGCCCGACTTCGCGGAGGATCTCGTTACCGGTCTCGTATCCGAAGCGGGTGTTGATCTGGCCGAACCCGTCGACGTTGAGCACGAGCACGGCATAGAGGTACTTGCTCACGCGACCCGGTTTCTGGCTCTCCCGGGCGGCCCTCCGGTACGTTCGCTGGAGCCTCTCGAAGAACAGTGTGCGGTTGATGAGCTCGGTGACGGAATCCCGGAGCGCATCCTGGAGCAGCCCCTCTTCGGTACGCTTCCGATCCTGGAGAAAGTGCACGCGCCGCTCCGCCAGGGCGACGCGTACGGGGAGGTTCGCTTCGCCCACCGGCTTCAGGACGTAATCGTCAGCGCCGGCGTCCAGAGCGCGGCCCAGATCCTCGGTGGAGTCCGCCCCGGTCATGAAGATCACGACCATCTGGTCGCCGCCCGGAAGCTTGCGGAGCTTGCGGCACAGTTGCGCTCCGTCCATTCCAGGCAGGCGCATGTCCAACACGGCGAGCGAGAAGGGCTCGCGCTGTGCGATCTCCCAGGCACTCTCCGCGTCCGCGCACGCCTCCACGTCGTGTCCACGGTTGTGCAGGATCTCCTGGATGAGGAGGCGTGTGGTCGGCTCGTCTTCGACGACCAGGGTCCGAAGCGGCGAGGGCATGGTGAAGCTCCGGTGGGGATCCGCGGTGGACACGGAGCGGGGGGGGAATCACTCACAATGAATGGGCGATGAGATGGGCGCAACATGCGACGTTTGCCCCGACCACCTGTCCCTCAGCTTGGACGCGCCCTCGCGTACTGCGGCGCCCACGACCCTTCCTGTCCGAGGGCGTGCGCGGCCAGGGTGGCCCAGTGGGGCTGTCGGAGCATCTCGCGGGCGAGAAGCACGAGGTCGGCGTGGCCTTCCCGAACGATCGTGTCGGCCTGGACGGGCTCCGTGATGAGCCCGACGGTCGCCGTCGCAACGCGCGCCTCGCGGCGGATGCGTGAGGCGAACGGCACCTGATAGCCCGGTCCGAGCGTGATCTTCTGGTGGGAAACGAGCCCCCCCGAGGATGCGTCCACGATGTCGACGCCGTGCTCTACGAGCGCGCGAGCCAGCTCGACCGACTGGTCCAGGTCCCAGCCCCCTTCGGCCCAGTCCGTCGCGGAGATGCGCACGGACAGGGGGAGCCGCTCGGGCCAGATCTCCCGCACCCGGTCGACGACCTCCAACGCCAGACGGATCCGGTTCTCGAACGAGCCGCCGTAGGCGTCGTCGCGCCGGTTGGAGAGCGGTGAAAGGAACTCGTGCAGCAGATAGCCGTGCGCGGCGTGGATCTCGACGATGCGGAAGCCCGCTTCAAGCGCGCGCCGGGCGCCCTGGCCGAACGCCTCCACCACCCCGCGGATCCCCTCGGCATCGAGCGCGCGCGGGCGAGGATAGTCGTCGGAGAACGGAACAGCGCTCGGAGCCCACACGTCGTCGGGCCAGCCGCCGGCCGCCGCCGGGACGGTCACGGGCCCGTCGTCCCAGGGCCGGCGCGTGTTCGCCTTGCGACCGGCGTGGGCGAGCTGCATGCCGGGCACTGCACCCTGGCCCGACACGAACGCCGCGATGCGGGAGAGCATCTCCAGGTGGTCGTCCTTCCAGACGCCGAGATCCTGCGGGCTGATGCGGCCGTTGGCCGTAACCGCGGTGGCTTCGGTGAAGACGATCCCGGCTCCGCCCGTCGCGAAGGCGCCGAGATGCACGAGGTGCCAGTCGTCGGCGAAACCGTCCCGGCTCGAGTACTGGCACATGGGAGAGACGCCGACGCGGTTGCGCGCCTCGACGTCGCGGAGCTTGAGCGGAGAGAAGAGTGTGGATGACATGTGCAAGCCCTACCCCGCATCGAGGGTCGCGTTTCGGGCCGCGGTCGCCCTCATCCTTCGCCCTCGACCGGGAACGTCACCACCACGACGGTGCCTCGCCCGGGGCCGGAATCGATCGTGATGGCGGCTCCGTGTACGTCCGCGATCCACTTGGCGATGGACAGGCCAAGACCCGCGCCGGGTGCCCTTCCGTGCGAAGCATCGCCTCTGTAGAACCGGTCGAAGACGTGCGGGAGGAGTTCGGGGTCGATGCCCGGCCCGCTGTCGGCGACCGACGACCGCACGCGGCCGTCCTGCCGGCGCACGGCCACGTTCACCCACCCACCCGACGGAGTGAACTTCACCGCGTTGTCCAGCAGGATCATGAAGAGCTGGCGCAGCAGCTCCGGGTCGGCCCGGACGGGCGCCTCCTCGAGCTCCGTCACGTCGACTGTCACCCCCTTGCCCGACCCGAGGGCGCGGGCGTTCCCCGTCACGTCGAGCAGGACGTCGTCGAGGTAGAGTGACTCGAGGCGCACCGGCCAGGCGCCGGCGTCGGCGCGCGCGATCGTGAGGAGGTTCTCCAGGATGCCTCCGAGCCTCACCGATTCGCTGTGGATCGAGCGCAGGATCTCGACGTATTCCTCCGCGTCCCTCGGCTGGCGCAGCGCGACCTCGGCGTGGCCGCCCACGATGGCGACGGGCGTGCGCAGCTCGTGGGCGGCGTCGGCCATGAAGCCGCGCATGCGCTGAAACGAGTCACGCACGGGCTCCGTCGAGCGGCGGGCGAGCAGCCATCCCCCAAGCCCCACGAACACCAGAGCCAGAACGGCGGCAGAGCCGAAAGCCAGCAGCAGGCCGGGGTATTGATGGTCGATCTCCACCTCGTCCGCGGTGGTGATGCCGACGTAGTCGTTCCCGTCGGAAAGCCTGAACTTGCGAGCGTATGCCCGCCAGGTGACGCCATCGGAGAGGTCGTGTTCGGAGCTGACCTCGCCGCGACGGAGCGCCGTGTCCGCGAGCGCGTACAGCCACGCGGCCGCGGAATCCGGGTGGACGAGCCGGCCGTGGGCGTCGAACAGGTACAGCCTCCGGTCGGGGATGCGCAGCTCGTCGAGCGCATCCACCCGATCGGGCGCCGGTGGCCCTTCACGGATGCGAATCTCGGCGGCGCGCTGGACCTCCTCGGCTGCGTCCTGGAGCGACTCGTCGAGCCGGGACGAGATCTGGCGGGTGAGCACGTAGAAGAGCGCCGCGCCGAAGACCGCGAGCACGAGCGCGAACACGCCCACGTACCAGGCGGTCAGCCGAACCCGGAGATGGTTGAGCTCCTCGATCATGGTCCGAAGCGATAGCCGGCGCCGCGCACCGTATGAATCAGCTTCGGCTCGAACCCGTCGTCAATCTTCCTGCGCAAGCGGCCGATGAGCACCTCGAGGACGTTCGAAAACGGATCGTGGTTCTCGTCCCAGACGTACGCGGAGATGCTCGCGCGGTCCATGACCGCATCTTCGTGGCGGATGAAGAACTCCAGGAGATCCCACTCCTTGGCCGTGAGGCGGATCGGGCTGCCGGCCCGGGAGACGCGTCGACTACGGAGATCGACCTCGAGGTCCTCCAGCTCGAACCGGTCGTCCGCCAGAGCGGGCGGGCGGCGGGCCAGCGCTCGCACACGGGCCAGCAGCTCCCGGAACGCGAACGGCTTGGTCAGATAGTCGTCGGCGCCGCCCTCGAGCCCGCGCACGCGGTCGTCGAGCGCGGCGCGCGCCGTGAGCATGAGCACGGGCGTGGTGATCCCGCGCTCGCGCACGTGGCGGCAGAGGTCGAAGCCGCTCCCGCCGGGCAGCATGAGGTCCAGCACGATGACGTCGAACTCGCCCAGCTCCGCCTGGAACCGGCCGTCACGGAAGGTCGAAGCGGCCGTCACGCCGATGTGCTCGTCCTCGAAGCCTCGCCGCAGGATGCTCACGAGCTCGCTGTCGTCCTCGATGAGCAGTAGGTGCATGGGGCGCTCGGGTTGCGGACGCGTCTTTCCTGCCACGGCGGAGCTGGATGGACCCCCGTGGGGCCGTCATCATGGACTGGTGTGCCTGACAAGAGAATAACGCGGCACGGGTCGCGGGGGAGTGCCCTTGGGTAGCCGGCGAGCCCGCGTCCCCAATCGAAGGAGAAGCTGTTCGGACCGAAGCCGGTGGGTTGACCTTCACCTTGCACCGGCGCGGGCGAGGAAGCTCCTTTCTACCTCTGAGCCTGGAGTTCCCGGACCCGAGGGAAGGAAGGAGACGTGTCGCAGCCGGTACGGATCGGAGCCGAGCAGGACGGCGCGTACGACGCGAGGCGCGCGGTGCTCCTCCTGGTGGGGGTGGGCGTCGTGCTTCGGCTCGTCCTGGCCGCCTCGATCGGCCTGGGGGTCGACGAGTCGTACGCGGTGTCGGTATCGCGGGGGCTGAGCCTCAGCTACTTCGACCATCCGCCGATCTCGTTCTGGATCCCGGGCGTCCTGGCCAAGCTCGCGCACAGCGAGAGCCGGGTCCTCGTGAGGGCCCCGTTCATCCTGCTGTTCGCGGGCACGACCTGGCTGATGTACCGCCTGACCGCCCGCCTTTGGGGCGAGCGCGCCGGGCTGTACGCGGCGCTGCTCCTGAACGTCTCGCTCGTGTTCAGCGTGAGCACGGGCGGGTGGGTCCTTCCGGACGGGCCGCTCATGTTCTTCATGCTGGCGGCCGCGCTCTGCCTGGAGCGGGTGCTGGTGCGCGACGACGAGCCTCCCCACGCCGCGGCGTGGTGGGTGGGGGCGGGCGTATTCACGGGCCTCGCGCTCCTGTCCAAGTACCACGGGATCTTCGTGGCCGCGGGCGCGACGCTCTTCGTGATCACCAGGCCCGGGAGCCGCCGTTGGCTGAAGCGTCCCGCGCCGTACGTTGCCGCGGCGATCGTGATCCTGATGTTCGCGCCCGTGCTCTGGTGGAACGCGCGGCACGGGTGGATCTCGTTCCGGTTCCAGGGCGGGCGCGCCGCACCGTCCGGGCTGCACCTCACGTCCTTCCTCCAGTCGATCGGCGGCCAGGCCGGCTACGTGCTCCCATGGATCTGGGTGCCGCTCGTCTGGCTGCTCGTGCGCGGCTTCGCGAACGGCTCACGCGACGCCGGGCGCTGGCTGATGTGCTGCCTGGCCGTCGGGCCCATCGTGGTGTTCACGCTCCCGTCCCTGGGAGGCAATCCGGGCCTGCCGCACTGGGAGGCTCCGGGCTACCTCTTCCTCTTCCCGCTGCTCGGCGAGGCCGTCGACCGGTGGCTCCGGGAGGGGCGGCGGTGGGTGCGGGGCTGGCTCGTCTTCTCGGTCGCGTCGTTCCTCGTGCTCGTGACGGTGGCGACTTCGGACATCGCGACGGGATGGGTGGCGCGCGCCGTGCCCTCCCTCTTCCGCCGTGGCGATCCGTCGCTGGAGGCCCTCGACTGGCGTGAGCTGGGACCCGCGCTCGCCCAGCGGGGGCTGCTGCCCGACTCGACGCGGTTCGTCGGCGCTCCGAGCTGGATCGACGCGGGCAAGGTCGCCTACGCGCTCGGCCCGAACGTGCGCACCGTCTGCCTGTGCGACCGTCCGCACCAGTTCCAGTTCCTCGACCCACAGACGGATTTCCTCGGAAAGGACGCGGTCATCGTGGAGCCCACGTCGCGTGGAGACGCCGACCCCACGGCCCGGTTCGCGCCGTACTTCCGGTCCGTGGCGATGGTGGGCGACGTCACGCTGCACCGGGCCGGCCATCCGGCGCTGACGCTCACGTTGCTGGTCGGCCACGATTTCCAGCGTCCGCTGACCGGGCCGAGGGGCCGGGAGCGAGCGGCTCGGTCTTTCTGAGACCGGCGCCCGCGCGCCTACGCCTGTCATGCACGTGACAGGTGCATCGGGCCATGTTTCGACGATGTGGTCGATCCTCGAAGAACCTCTTTCAGGCAGGCGATCCATGCTCTCTTCGCGCAAGCTCGTGACGGCGCTCGTGGCCGTCGGCGGGCTGGCCGTGCTCGTCGGCGCCGGCGCGCGCCAGACGGCGCCCAAGTACCACGTGGCCCGGACGCTCAAGGTCGGGGGTGAGGGTGGTTGGGACTACCTCGCGATCGACACCGTGAACCACCACCTCTTCATCGCCCGCGAGAACCACTTCATGGTCGTGGACCCGGCCGACGGGAAGATTCTGGGCGAGCTGCCCGGAATGAGCCGGGCGCACGGAGTGGCCTTCGCGTACGACGCAGGCCACGGCTTCGCGACATCGGGCGAGGACAGCACGGTCGCGATGTTCGACCTGAAGACGCTGAAGGTGCTCAAGAAGACGGTCGCGGCCGTGGACGACGACGATATCCTCTACGACCCCGCCACGAAGCGGATCTACACGCTCAACGGCGACGCGCACTCCGTGAGCGTCATCGACCCGGTGTCGGGCGACAAGCTCGGCACGATCGACCTCGGCGCGAAGCCGGAGGCCGGCGCGAGCGCCGGCAACGGGAAGATCTACGTGAACCTGGTCGACGCGGGCGAGATCGCGGAGGTGGACGCCGCGGCCATGAAGGTGACGCGGAAGTGGTCCGTCGCTCCGTGCAAGCGCCCGACGGGCATGGCGATCGACCGGGCGCACCATCGGCTGTTCAGCACGTGCCGGAGCGGCGTGCTGGCGGTCTCCGACCCGGTGGCGGGCAAGCTGGTCACCACCGTGCCGATCGGCCCCGGCGTGGACGGCGCGGGCTTCGACCCCGCCACGCAGCTCGTCTTCTCGCCGAACGGCGGCGACGGTACGCTCACCGTGATCCACGAGAACACGCCCGACACCTACAGCGTCGTCCAGACGGTGAAGACGATGGTGGGCGCGCGCACGATGACGCTCGACTACGGGACGCACACCGTCTACACGGCGAGCGCTCAGTTCGGGCCGCTGCCGGCGAACGCTTCGGGTCGTCGGCGCCGTCCCCCGGTGCTGCCGGGATCGTTCTCTGTGCTCGCGATCACGCCCTGAGGCGTGGGGCTCGTCACCTCGTACACGACCCCGTGGTCTTGAAGTTCGCCCCACCCACGACGACGACCGTGGGTGGGTAGGGCGACGGCCGTCCGCGGAAGTCGAGGGATGCCTTCCCCGAGGAGGGACGTGTTTCGGCCCACACACCGTAGACGCACCCGTCGAGCGCGGTCAGGCCCGTATAGTCCCCGAGCACCACGTTGTCCGTGCTGAACGGGGCCATGCTCCAGATGTAGTTCGTGAACGTCTTGCCGTCGTCGGTCGAGCGCGCGAGCACGAACTGCGCGGTGCCGGCGGACGGATCGAAGCGTCGGTCGTAGAACGAGACGTACAGGTCGCCCGTCGCGGGGTCGGCCGCCATCCACTGGAAGAAGTGGTCGAAGCCGTCGTGCGCCGCATCGCTATTGACCTTCACCGGCGCCGACCAGGTCGTGCCCTCGTCGTCGGAGTGCACCGCGAAGACGTCCACCTCGCCGTTCGTGTAGTCGCTCCAGGTGACATAGAGGTGGGGCGCCCGGCCGCCCTTGCCCGGCACCTCGGAGATCTGCGGATAGCCGTTCACGCCGTTCCGGCTCGAGAAGCCGGGCATACGGAACCGCGACGGCCCGGTCTTCACCACCGTGCGGCTCGGGGTGAACGTCTTCCCGCCGTCGCTCGACGAGGCGTAGCGGATCTCGTCGTACTGGCCGGCCCATGCCGTGTGCAGCACACCGTCCGGCGTCACCGCGCCCACGAAGCCTTCGGTCATCCCGTTGTCGTCACGAGGCAGGCTCGAGTGGCTGATCTGGATCGGCGTCGACCAGGTCTTCCCGCCGTCGGTGGATCGGCTGAACATGATCCCGGAGTCGGTGAGCCGGTCCTGCGTCCAGCCGACGTAGAGGTTGCCGTAGAAGGGGCTCTGCGGGTTGTTGTCGGCCACGACGTACGGCTTGTCCTCGAAGGGGATCTGCACCCCGGGGTCCGTCTCGTGGTTGATGACGGCGATGTCGTCCTTCTCCCACGTCTTTCCGCCGTCGAGCGAGCGCCGGACGAAGATCCCGTTTCCGGTCGCGTTGTGCCCCCAGTACTGCGACGTGCCGAGGGAGTCCATCGCGATGTAGCACAGGATCGCGTGGCCGCGGCTGTCGTACGTGATCGAGACGTCCCCCGAGCCGCGGTAGCGCGTCGAGGAGGTGCCATCGGCACGGGTGAACGTCTTGCCTCCGTCCGTCGAGTAGGCCACGGCCGCGTTGCCCTGATAGGTCGCGACCACGTGCATCGGGTTGTTCGGGTCGACCGCCACGCCGGGCTCGGTGAAGTGCCCCACGGGGCTCACCGGAACCACCCAGCGTCCCGGGGCGGTGGAGAGCGGGGCGGGGGTTTGAGCGGACAGGGCGAGTGGCGCGAGCGCCGCGAGCGCGGCCGCGAGGAGCGGACGGAGAGAATGCCTCATCGGTACCTCCGGAATGTCAGGGCAGCCCGAAGCATGGGCACGGGCACGCTAGGAGCCGGGCGGCCTCTCTGCAAGGCGGCGGGGCGTCGCCTCCCTCTAGGCTACCTCTTCTCGTCCGGCCGGTAGAGGATCACATGGGCGCGCTCCATGGTGATCAGGCCGCCGCCCATCATCTGGTCGATGATGGGCAGGACGTGCTGGAGCTTCTCTTCCGTGTCCACGGCCTCGACGATGACCGGAAGGTCCGTCGAGAGCCGGAGCACCTTCCCGGTGTGGATCTTCGCGCTCGGGCCGAACCCGGCGATCGCGCGCACCACGGTCGCCCCGGCGCACCCTTCCTCGCGAAGCGTGAGCAGGAGAGCCTCGTACAAGGGCTTGCCCTTGTGCGGGCCGGTGGGGCAATGGTCGCTCTCACCCAGGAAGATGCGCATGAGCGTGCGCTCTCCCTCGAACCCATGACTCATGGCCTCTACCTCCGGATTACGAGCAGGTTGTCGGCGAGCATGCTGCCGACGAACACCGCGAG
>CAZFIS010000104.1:0-13388 GCA_964519125.1 uncultured Gemmatimonadaceae bacterium
GCGAGTCGGAGCGCGAGTTTCCCCGGGATCCGGAGGAGCAGCTCCTCCTGGCGGTCCGGGCGGTCTTCGACTCCTGGCAGAACGAGCGCGCCGTCGTCTACCGGCGCGCCCACCGCATTCCCGACGACCTGGGCACTGCGGTCAACGTTCAGGCCATGGTCTTCGGCAACCGCGGCGATACGTCCGGCACCGGGGTCGTGTTCACGCGGAACCCCAACACCGGAGAGCCCCGGCCCTACGGCGAGTACCTGCCCAACGCGCAGGGCGAGGACGTCGTGGCGGGCATCCGCACACCCCGGCCCATCGAGGTTCTCGCGGAGCGGGACCCGGAGACGTACGCGCAGCTCGAGCGGACGTGCGCGCTTCTGGAGCGGCACTACCGCGACATGCAGGACATCGAGTTCACGGTCGAGGAGGGCCGCCTCTTTCTGCTCCAGACGCGCACGGGCAAGCGCGCCCCCCGCGCCGCCGTGCGGGTCGCCCACGACCTCGCGGAGGAGGGCGCGATCTCCCGGGAGGACGCGGTGCTGCGCGTCGATCCCGAGGACGTGGTGCGTCTGCTCCACCGAAACATCGATCGCGACGCGCCCAAGACACTCCTTGCCAGGGGACTCCCGGCCTCACCCGGGGCGGCGACCGGAGAGGTCGTCTTCGACGCCGACACCGCCGAGAGATGGGCGGGCGAAGGGCGGCGCGTGATCCTCGTCCGTGCTCAGACGGCCCCTGACGACATCCACGGCATCATCGCGGCCGCGGGCGTCGTGACGAGCCGCGGCGGGATGACGTGCCATGCCGCGATCGTGGCGCGCGGCATGGGCAAGCCGTGCGTCGTCGGCTGCGAGTCGCTGGTCATGGACCCGAAGCAGCGCGCGTTCCACGCGGGAACCGAGATCGTGCGAGAGGGCGACGTCATCACCTTCGACGGTGCCCTCGGCGAAGTCTATGCCGGTGAGGTGCCCTCGATCGAGCCGGAGCTCTCGAGCGAGTTCGCCACGCTCATGCGATGGGCCGACGAAGTCCGCACGATGGGCGTGCACGCCAACGCCGACACGCCCGAGGACGCGCGGCGCGCGAGGGAGCTGGGCGCCGAGGGCATCGGGCTCTGTCGCACGGAGCACATGTTCATGGCGCCGGAGCGGCTCGTGGTGATGCGCCGCATGATCATGGCCGACGGCGACGACGAGCGCGACGCCGCGCTTCGCGAGCTCGAGCCCATGCAGGAGAGGGACTTCGAGGGGATCCTCGAGGCGATGGCGGGCTTGCCGGTGACGATCCGCCTGCTCGATCCGCCGCTGCACGAGTTCCTGCCCGGGGCCGACGAGCTCCAGGCGGCGGCCGCCGAGCTACGGGCGAGCGGCGACGAGGAGGGGGCTTCAGCACGGGAGAAGGCCCTCAAGAAGGTGCGCGCCCTGCACGAGTCCAACCCGATGCTCGGACACCGGGGCGTGAGGCTCGGGATCACCATGCCGGGCGTCTACCGGATGCAGGCGCGCGCGATCTTCCGGGCCGCGGCGAAGCTCCTGGAGCGCGGACTCGACGTCCATGCGGAGGTGATGGTCCCGTTGGTGGGGCACGTGGGGGAGCTCGCCTGGGCGAGGCGACTCGTGGAGGAGACGGCGCGGGAAGTCGAGGAGGAGACCGGAGTGGCGGTCCCGCGGAGGATCGGGACGATGATCGAGGTCCCGCGCGCGGCCCTCACGGCCGACGCCATCGCCCGCGAGGCCGACTTCTTCTCGTTCGGCACCAACGATCTGACCCAGACCACGTTCGGCTTCTCGCGCGACGACGCCGAGTCGAAGTTCCTCCACCACTACCTGCACGAGAAGATCCTTCCCGAGAACCCCTTTGCCGTGGTCGACGAAGACGGGGTCGGGGCGCTCGTGCGGATGGCCGTGCGGAAGGGACGCGCGGTCAAGGCCGATCTCGTGGTCGGGATCTGCGGGGAGCACGGCGGAGAGCCCGCGTCGATCGCGTTCTTCCAGGCGGCCGGGCTGGACTACGTGAGCTGCTCGCCGTTCCGTGTGCCCATCGCGCGGCTTGCCGCGGCACAGGCCGCGCTCCGGGGTACACCGGGGCCCGACTCCACCCGGTCGGGGCCGGGCGCGTAGCGCCGGCCGCGCTCACGAGGGTTTTCTCTCGCGTCGCGGGGGCGTCCGAGCCTACATTGTGGAGGCTTTCAGCTTCACTCCGCGACTGCAGGCACGGAGCCGCATGACTTCTCCGGACGACCGCAAGCACCTCAACGGGCTCGCCCGTTCCATCGACGCTCTCTTCGGCGGACCGCGCCCCGGGGATGGGCCCGAGGACGATGCCGCGCGTCCAGAGCCGGAAGACGCGCCCGGCGCCCCGCCCGAGCCCGCCGACTCCGCGCCCGCTGCGGAAGACGTGATCTGGGAGCCGGTCGGCCCACCGGGGGGCCCGGGCAGCCAGCCCAAGCCGGACGTGGAGGCCTTCCTCGCCGCGATCGAGACGTTTCTGACGAGCGATCCCCTGGGCCGCGATGGGCAGGGACGTGGGATCCGCGAGATGGCGGCGGCCCTGCGGGACGCGGGATCGCTGGATGCGTTGGCCGACGCCGTCGAGCGCCTGGCCCTGACGGGGGGGGATTCGGCGGACGAGGCTTGTCTGGCGATGGCCAGGTCCCTGGTGTCACCGGGGGTGGCGAGCAGACTGGCCGCACGACTGAGCTCGGAGCGCGAGGAGCAGCACCGTGCCGAGCTCATCACGGTATGTCAGCGCATCGGGCACGACATGGCGCTCGCCGTGTCGGACGCGCTGTCCGACACCACCGACCGCTATGCTCGGCGTGCGTTCATGGAAGCGATGGTCGCCATGGGGCAGGACGCCATGAAGGTGGTCGAGTCGATGATGGACGACTCCCGCTGGTTCGTCGTCCGCAACGCCGTGGCCTTCCTGGGCGAGGTCGGTGGGGATCGGGCCGTCGAGCTCGTCACGACGGCTCTGGCGCACAGCGACGCGCGCGTGCGCCGGGAGGCGCTTCTATCGCTCGCCCGCGTCGGGGGTGAGGACGCAGGCATGCTCGTGTACGGGATGATCCAGGACACCGATCCGGAGGTGCGCCTGGCCGCCGCCATGGCGGCCGGAGAGCTCAAGGTCGAGCGCGCGCTCAAGCCGCTGCTCGCTCTCCTCGAGAGCGAGAGCGAGGAGAGCGTCGTCGAGGGAGTGCTACGAGCGCTGGGCCGCCTGGGCGATCCGGGCGCGGTGAACGCGATCGAGAAACGGGCGGTGGGCTCGTTCTTCTCGCGCCCTTCGGCGGACGTGCGCATCGCTGCCTACCGGGCCCTGCACAGCATCGGCACACCGCACGCGAAGAGCCTCCTCGATGACGCGGCGGACGACAAGAATCTGGAGGTGCGCACGGCGGTGCGTCAGCTCATCGCGTCGCGGTGAGCGTCACAGCAAGGCGAGGATTCCGGCCAGAGCCTGCAGGAACACCGCGCGCTCTCTCGCTCCTTCCACGGGCCCGGGGGACGGATCCTGCGTCGAGTGTCCGAACAGGCCGGTGACCGTCGAGCGCACGAGCACCTCGCGGGGCAGCGCACGGCTGAGTCGAACGCCCTCGGTATACGGAATCAGGTGATCGCGACGTCCGTGGACGAGGTGCACGGGTCGGTCCACCTCGCGGAGGGCGGCCGTCGGGTCCACGCCCGGGTCGACCTGCGGGCCCGCCGCCGCCAGCCCCGCAGCCATCTCACAGGCCTCCCGCCTCGACGGCTCGACCGGGGTGGGCGGAGCGAACAGATCGAACACCCCCCGCTCGTCGGGAGACAGCGGCCGGCGCAGCTCCTCCTTGATCGGGTCGAGCCGCGCATCCCAGGACATGACGTCCCGGTCACCGGCTTCCGCGGCCAGGCGGTTGAGGGCGCTCGCCACGTTTCCGGCTCCCTCGTAGCCCGGGACGCGAGTGAGATAGTTTGCGCCTACCACCCACCTGCCGTACGGATCGGGGCGTAGCCGGTGGACGTGTCCGTCGATCTCATGCTCGCCCGTGAACTGGAAGCGGACGGTTCGCTCCAGGTCGTAGTAGCCGCCGAACGCGACGACGCCTCCGACCCGGCGCCTCACGTCCGGGTGTGTGACCACCGCGAGCGCCTGCGGCGCACCGAACGAGAAGCCGATGATGCCGAGGCGGCGCGGGGCCACGCCGGCATGCTCGGTGAGGGCCTCCAGCGCCGCGCGCACCGTCGGAAGCGTGACATCTGGAGCCAACCTGAGCTCGCGCCATTCCGGCACGTCGGGGACCGCTACGGCGCATCCGGTCGCCGCCAAGGAGCGGATGAAGCGCACCAGCGTGGCGTGGTGGCGTCCCGGGCGGGTGACGCCGTGCAGGACGATCCAGCCCGTCGTCGGGCGGCCGGGCCGCCGCGTCAGAAGGGTGAGGGGAACGCGCGCGTCGCCCCGGTCGATCTCGATCTCCCTGGAGGAGACCCTCGCTCGACCCGTGGCCCAGGTGTGGACGTACCGAGATACGCGGAGGGGCGTCGAAAGCATCCAGCCAACCTACCGTAGGGCACTGACCCCTCGCCAGGCGGGCGCCCATGCAGCAGGAACGGGCCGGCTGGGTGGCACTCGTCCCCGTCTTGCGCTCCCGCGCGAGAGACGGGCATGATGCCGACTCCGCCCGGCAACGTCCCGGCGCGTGGTTCTCCAGCGAGGCGAGGTGGCGATGACGGAGCGACGCCCACCCTACGGGGTGGCGGCCCTGGTGGGGGTGGCGGTTTTCGCGCTGTACGCAGCGACGCTGGCACCCACGACGGCGTTCTGGGACACGAGCGAGTACATCGCCACCGCGTACATCCTCGGGATTCCCCATCCTCCGGGCAATCCGCTCTTCGTGCTTCTCGCCCGGTCGTGGATCGTCCTCCTGACGCCGCTCGGGCTATCGGTTGCGGTGCGGGTGAACCTGTTGGCCGCGGCAACGAGCGCCACGTCGAGCGCCTTCCTCTTTCTGGTCGCCCACCGGGTCCTCCTGCCGCACCTGCGGGAGGAGCGGCGGGCGCTGGTCGGCGCGGCGGTGGCGGTTCTGGTCGGGGCTACGGCGCTCACGGTCTGGAATCAGTCCACGGTCAACGAGAAGGTCTACACGGTGAGCATGGCGTTCATCGCGGCGGTGACGTGGCTCGCCGTGCGCTGGCATGACCTCCGCGACGAACCCGGAAGCGAGCGCTGGATCCTGGGAGCCGTCTTCTTGCTGGCGCTGGGCTCGACGAACCACATGATGTCGGTGCTGCCGCTGCCGGCCCTCGGTCTTCTCGTGCTCCTCTCCGACCCCGGCCTGTTCCTGCGCAGGGCGTTCGCCGTGCGCGCCGTCGCGCTCGTCGTGCTCGGGCTCTCCGTCAACTTCGTGCTCCCCGTCCGCGCGGCGCGCCATCCGGTGATCGACGAGGGAGCGCCGGCCTGCGCGTCGTTGGTCGGTGCGGCCGAGGCGATCTACACGAGTGGGCACGCCGGTTGCCAGATGCTCGCGGACAATCTGACGCGCAGACAGTACCAGACGCCCCCGGTCTGGCAGCGCAAGGCGCCGTTCGCCGCGCAGATGGAGAACTGGTTCCAGTACTTCGACTGGCAGTGGGCGCGCGGGCTCGACCCGTCACCCTTGCCCGGTACGTCGCGTACCCCGTTCACGCTGTTCTTTCTGGGGCTGGGGCTCGTCGGGCTCTGGGCGGCGTGGAAGGCGGATCGGGAGACGGGGGCGTATCTCGTCACGCTCGCGCTCACCCTCACCGTCGCGCTGGTCTTCTACCTGAACTTCCGGTACGGCTATTCGCTGGCCCCGCAGGTGACCAACCGGGGGCTGCACGAGGTCCGCGAGCGCGACTACTTCTTCGTCGCCGGCTTCCTCGTGTGGGGATGTCTGGCCGGTGTCGGGCTGGCGTGGGCCTGGGGCGTGCTGGCCGCACAGCTCCACTCGGCGAAGCGCTTCGTGCTGACGGCGCCCGTGCTGCTCGTGGCGTTCATGCCCATGGCGCTCAACTGGCGGTGGGCGTCGCGCGCGGGCGATTGGGCGGCGCACGACTGGGCCTACGACCTGCTCATGAGCGTGGAGCCGTACGCCGTCCTGTTCACGAACGGCGACAACGACACGTTTCCGCTCTGGTACATGCAGGAGGTCGAAGGCGTCCGAAAGGACGTGACGGTCATCGTCGGGCAGTACCTGTCGACGTCGTGGTATCCAAAGCAGCTCCAGGCCCTCACGCGACCCACGCGCCAGCGGGTCTTCGACCCCGCTCAGGCCGTCGGCGTCTACCGGGCGCCGGACTCGGTGCCGAGCGAGCCCATCCTGTCGATGAAGCCGGCCACGATGGACGAGGTCGTGCCGGTGCGCCTGCAGGACGACGTCACGATCGGCTTTCCCGGGCTCGCGGTGACGTATCCGAAGGGGACGGTGCTCAGCCGCACCGACCAACTCGCGCTCAGGATCATCCACGATGTGGCGGGGCAGCGTCCGGTCTACTTCTCGGCGGTCGGGGGGATGATGCGCGGGCTCGGCCTGGCACCCTGGGCCGTCCGCCAGGGTCTGGCCGCCAAGCTGGTGCTGCGCAACCTGAAGGTGCCTCAGCCCGACAGCCTGGTGCACGGAGATCCCCGGTACGGAGGGGAATGGTTCGCGCTCGCCCGGAGCCTGAAGCTCTACCAGCACGTCTACAAGTACCGATCGCTGAAGGATCGGGCGATCTGGCCGGACCGGGCGACGCTGAATATCCCCGCGCAGTATTACGTCATGGCGCTGCAGATGGCCGACGTGGCCCGGAGGGCGGGCACGGACTCCACGGTGGTGCGCCGCTTGAAGGACGACGCGGCGGCGTTCGAGGAGCTGTCCCGCGGCGGGCCGGCCGGGACGCCCGCGGGAACCGGAGGACCGTAGGACGCGGCCGGACCCGCGAGCGGCGGAGCAGGGGCGGCGCGGTGCGTGCGCGGCGCTCGCCCGCGCCGGGAGACGGACGTGACGAAGGGGTCACCGACTGGGCGGCGACCCCTCCGTGAGACCGAGGCTTTCCCGTCCCCTACTTCCCGCCGTCCCCGCCGCCGGCCCCCTTCGTCGTGATGACGATCACGCCGTGCGCACCCCGCGCACCGTACCGCTTCATTGCGGTCTCGCCCTTGTATACGTCGACCCTGCCGATGGAATTCGGGTCGAGGTCGGGCATCGTCGTTCCGGTGACGGTGCCATCGACCACGAACAGCGGGCGAAGGGAATCGGGCATGTCGGCGAGACTCCCGCGCCAGACGATCTTCGTCGGTTGGCTGTGCTGCTCCGACGGGACAGCCTTCTCGGCAGTCGACTGCACGGTGGTCGGCGCCGGCGCCTGGCATGCCACCGCCACGAGCGCCAAGGCACCCACTGCTGCCGCGGCCGTCGCCCAGGGTCCGTTCCTTCTCACTCCGTTCACGATCATCGTCAGCCTCCTCTCCAGGAGTGTCGGGGATCTCGATAGCGCCGCCACCGGGAAGGGGAGCTCCGACGAGCGGCTACCCACGTCGAGCAGCAGCGCTCCGTAGGCCGCGGGCCGGAACCCGCGGCGGAGCACGCGCGCGTCGCAGTCCAGCTCGGCCGCCGCGCGCAGACGGCGCACCTGCCACCAGAGCGCCGCGTTCCAGGGCGCGAGGATCACCACCATCGCACCGGCGACGAAGAGCCAGCCGTCGCCCACGGCCCGGTGCTCGTCCTCGTGCGCCCACGCCATCGCCAGGCGGTCGGCGCCGAGCGAGAACGCCCACCGGGGGATCACCACCCGGGGCGCGCGCAGTCCGACGAGTGCCGGTCCGAAGTCCTCGGACAGCAGCGCGTCTCCGCCGCCGACGTGCGCGGTGGGCCAGTGGCGCGCGCGACGCCGCAGGTGGGAGAGGCCCAGCACGAGGGCGACGGTCAGCGTGACGCTGGCGGCGGCCCAGGCGCCGATCACGAACGGATCGGCGTGGGGGAGCAGGGCGGGGGGCGCGGCCAGCAGCGCTTCCACGCGGGACAACAGGCCGGGTCGGGCCGCACGGGTGGCGTCGGCGACCGCGGTCGCGGCGCCGATGAGCGCGCCGGCTCCCCGGACGGGAGGCGGCCGGACGAGCGCCCATGCCGGGAGCCCCACCGAAGCGCCCGCGGCGGCCAGCCACGCGAAGCGGCCCGGGCGTCCGAGCGCGCGCAGCGTCCACTCGCCGAGTGCCGCAGCCGTGCCGAGGAGCCCGGCCAGCACCGTGGCCCAAACCATCCAGAGGATCATGCGTCGTCCTCGTCGCTCGCGGTCGCCTGCCCGCGCTCCGCGCGGTCCAGCAGCGCCTTCATCCGCTTCACCTCCGCGGGGCCGAGGCGGCGGTCGGAAACGAGCTGCGCGAGCGCCAGCTCGGCCGAGCCGTGGAAGATCTTCTCGACGATCCGCCCGAGCGCCCGACCTCCGGCCTCTCCGGGCTCGACCACGGGGAGGTACCGGTACGCACGGCCCTCCTGCTCGTGGCGCACCATCCCCTTCTCCTCGAGGATCTGCAGCATCTTCAGGACGCCCGTGTAACCGAGGTCGTCGGAGAGCCGCTCCCTCACCTCGGCTACCGTACCCGAGCCCTCGCGCCACAGCACGCTCATGATGTCGAGCTCGCGCTCGGTGAAGACGACGTCGCTGCCCATGCCGATCCGCTCCGGTAGGGTGATATACGAAACGCTTCGTAGATAATAGTGACCGGCGGCCGAAATGTCTACGATTAATGTCGTAGGATGGTGCGAACGACGTTCGCGCGGGGGTGGAGTGGGGACGCTCCGGCGGTGCACGTCCGCCGCGCCCCGCCGGAACCCGGGCGGCAAGCCGGGGTGCAATCGGGCATGACTGCCCAGGATCTCTCGCGTGACGAGCTCCACCGCTACGCCCGCCACCTCGCCCTGCCGCAGGTCGGGCTCGAGGGGCAGCGCCGCCTCAAGGCGGCCCGCGTCGTGTGCGTGGGCGCCGGCGGTCTCGGCTCGCCGCTCGCGCTGTACCTGGCGGCGGCGGGCGTCGGCACCATCGGTCTCGTCGACTTCGACGTGGTGGACGCGACCAACCTCCAGCGCCAACTCCTGCACGGCACCAAGGACATCGGCCGCTCCAAGCTCGACAGCGCGGCGGACCGTCTGCACGACGTGAACCCGCACGTCGAGATCGTGCGCCACCCGGTCCGTATCAGCAGCGCCAACGCGCTCGATATCCTCGGCGACTACGACGTCGTCGTGGACGGCACCGACAACTTTCCCACGCGCTACCTGGTCAACGACGCGTGCGTCCTCCTGGGCAAGCCCAACGTGTACGGCTCGGTCTTCCGATGGGAGGGCCAGGTCTCGGTATTCGGCGTCGAGGGCGGGCCGTGCTACCGCTGTCTTTTCCGCGAACCGCCTCCTCCGGGGCTCGTTCCCAACTGCGCGGAGGGTGGGGTGCTGGGGGTGCTTCCCGGCATCATCGGCTCGATGCAGGCCATGGAGGCGATCAAGCTGATTCTCGGCCTGGGCGACACGCTCGCCGGGCGCCTTCTCCTGTTCGACGCGCTCGACATGTCGTGGCGGGAGGTGCGCGTAGGCCACAACCCGGAATGTCCCGTCTGTGGCGACCACCCCACGCAGACCGACCTCATCGACTACGAGGTCTTCTGCGGCGTGAAGCCCGACGGCACGCCGCTCGAGGCCGAGTCCGATGCCGAGGGGGTTCCCGGGCTGGACGCCGCCGAAGTGGCCGCCCGTTTGTCGTCGGCCGAGCCGCCGTTCCTGCTGGACGTGCGCGAGGCGTGGGAGTGGGAGGTGGGGAGCCTGGCGGACCGGGGCGCTCTGCTGATTCCGCTGGGCGACCTCGAGACGCGTCTCGGTGAAGTGCCCCGCGACCGCTCGGTGGTCGTCTACTGCCGTGGAGGCCAGCGGAGCCGTACCGCGGCGCGTACACTGCTCGACAGAGGGTGGGAGGACGTCTACAACCTGGAGGGTGGCATCCTCGCCTGGGCCCGGGACGTCGAGCCTCGCCTTCCGGTGGCCTGAGATCGGGAAAGCGATGGTGCGCCCGACCATGCCTGCCGCGTCCGCCACGGCACGTCCCAGGGTCGTCGTCGTGGGAGCCGGGTTCGGCGGGCTCTGGACGGCCCGCGCGCTGGCCGGCAAGGACGTCGACGTCGTCCTTCTCGAGCGCAACAACTACCACACCTTCCTGCCGCTCCTTTACCAGGTCGCAGCCGCCGAGCTCGTCCCCACGGATATCGCCTATCCGGTACGCTCCATCTTCCGGCGCGCGCCGAACGTCCAGATACGCATGGCCGAGGTGGGGGGCCTGGACCTCACGGCCCGCGTCCTCGAGACGTCGTCCGGTCCGGTGTCGTACGACGTCCTGGTGCTCGCGCCGGGGAGCGTTCCCCACTTCTTCGGCGTGGAAGGTGCCCGGGCTCACTCGTTCCCGCTCCGCTGGATGGACGACGCGATCGCCGTGCGTCATCACGTGCTCCAGTGCTTCGAGCGCGCCGCGTTCGCCACGGACCCGCTCCGGCGCCAGAGCCTGCTCACGTTCGCGGTGATCGGAGGCGGACCCACGGGCGTCGAGTTCGCGGGCGCTCTCTCGGAGTTGGTGCGCGGACCGCTGCTGCGCGACTTCCCGATGATCCGTCCCGACGAGGTGTCGGTGCTCGTGCTCGAGGCTTCCGACCACGTGCTCGGAACGCTTCCCTCTGCGCTGGGTGCCTACGGCCTGGAGCGCCTGCGCCGGAGGGGTGTCGAGGTCCGCTTGGGCGTGCGGGCGGAGCGGATCCACGCCGATGGGGTGAGCCTGGCGGGCGGCGAGCGGATCTCAGCGGAGACGGTGGTATGGACGGCGGGTGTCCAGGGTGACCCGCGCATGCGGGCGTGGGGACTGCCAGTCGGGCGGGAGGGGCGCGTGCCGGTGCAGCCCACTCTGGCCGTGGACGGCCATCCCGAGGTCTACGTCGTGGGCGACCTCGCCTACCTCGAGGACGCCGAGGGACGCCCGCTCCCGCAGGTGGCGCCGGTGGCGATCCAGGAGGCGAACTGCGCTGCCGACAACATCATGAGGGCGCTCGCGGGCCTCCCGGCGCGCGAGTTCCGGTTCCGCGACCCGGGCATGCTCGCCGTCATCGGCCGCAACGCCGCCGTTGCCCACGTGTACGGGCGGACCTTCCGAGGACTCCCGGCCTGGATCCTCTGGCTCGCGATCCACATCGCCAAGCTCATCGGCTTCCGCAACCGCCTCCTCGTCCTGGTCAACTGGGCGTGGAATTACGTGTTCTTCCGGCGTGCCGTGCGCCTCATCCTTCCGACGCTCCATGCGGGGCCGGGCGCGGTGGGCGAAGGGACGGCCGCGCCCGCCGGGCGCGAGCGAGTGGAACGGACGTAGGGGGCCCCGTATACTTGGTTCGATCCCCCCTCCGCTTCTTCGAACCTAACCGAGTTCATGCGCTTTCCGACCGCCCTGACGCGTCGCTCGTGGATCGCCTTGCCTCTCCCCCTTCCGTTGCTCGCGCACGCCTGTGGGGGCGAGAATCTGGATCCGAGCCCGTCGTGGGGCAGTCCGGCCCATGGTCCGGTGCCCGCCAACCCCCGGGCCGCCGCCGGATGGAAGGCGTACGAGGCGGGGAAGATGGACGTGGCCCGCGCGCAGTCGAGCCTGGGGATTCTGGCCTGGTGGGCGGGCGAGCTCGACGCCGTGCAGGCCTGGGCTCCCGCGGATTCAGGCGCGGCGTGACGCTCCGGCCCTCCGGCCTGCGCGCGGCCTTGGTCCTCGTGGCTGGGGTGGCGACCGCGACCCTCGGCGTGCGTACGCCCCTGGCCGCGCAGCAGACATGCCCACGGGCGTCGGGAGCGGAGGCCGAGGCCGGATGGACCGCCTACCGCGCCGGCCACATGACGGAGGCGCGCACGCACTTCGAGGCTGCGCTCCGGCGCTGTCCGAACGACGACAACGCCCGCACGGGCCTCGGCTACGTCTTGCTTCGGCGCAACGACGACGTCGGCGCGCGGGCGCGCTTCGAGAAGGTCGTGGCCGGCCACCCCGACAACGTGGACGCGCTCGTCGGACTCGGGCTCCTGGCGTGGCGCGCCGGAGACCTCCCCCAGGTGCGCAAACGCTTCGAGCGCGTGAAGAAGCTGTCGCCCGACAATGCCACGGCCCGCGAATACCTGGCGCGTCTTCCGGAGGGCCTGGGTCCCGCGCCCCCGCGTCCGCCGCTGGTCGTGCCGGACACGCTCGTGTATCCGGCGCGGGTCGATGGCGATCGCTTCGAGATCCGCACCGCCGACGGCTGGAAGCCGTTCTACATCAAGGGGGTGAATCTCGGCGCCGCGCTACCCGGCAAATTCCCGAGCCAGTTTCCGGACTCCGCCACGTACGCACGCTGGATCCGGCGCATGGCGGACATGAACGCCAACGTGGTGCGCGTCTACACGATCCATCCCCCCGAATTCTACGAGGCGCTCCAGGACTGGAACACGCACCACCCGGACCGGGCGCTCTGGCTCGTCCAGGGCGTGTGGACCGAGCTGCCCAAGGACCACGATTTCAGCGGCGCGAAGTTCCAGGGCCAGTTCTTCGCGGAGATGCGCCGGGTGGTCGACGTCGTCCACGGCCGCGCCGATCTGGAGCCGCGGGCCGGCCACGCATCCGGCCACTACGTGGCGGACGTCTCGCCATGGACGCTGGCCTGGATCATCGGCCGGGAATGGGAGCCGGCGGCGGTGATGGCCTACGACTCCCTGCGCGCGGGTCACACGGGCTATCACGGACGCTACCTGACCGTGCGCGGCGGCAATCCGATGGACGCGTGGCTCGGCCGCGCGTGCGGGGAGATCGTCGCGTACGAGGACTCCGCCTATCATGCGCAGCGCCCGGTCGCCTACACGAACTGGCCGACCCTCGACCCGCTCCACCATCCGACCGAGACGTCGGTGGACGAGGAGATGGCGATCCGGCATGCGCGCGGCGAGAAGCCGGACGTCCGCCCGAGGGAGTACGACAACGACGCCGTCGGCCTGGACGCCTCGCTCGTACATCCGACACGCGCCGATCCGGCGGGCTACTTCGCCTCCTACCATGTCTATCCGTATTACCCGGACTTCATGGTGATGCAGCCCGACTACCTGAAGGCGTCGTCGCCGCTCGGCCCCTCGAGCTACTTCGGCTACCTGAAGGACCTCAAGAAGCGCCTTCCGGGCCTGCCCATCGTCATCGCCGAGTACGGGGTGCCGGCCTCGCTCGACGCCGCGCATCTCCAGCCGCAGGGGTGGCACCACGGGGGGCACACCGAGGCGCAGATGGCCGCGATCGACCGTCGGCTCACGAAGGAAATCGCGGACGCCGGGATGGCGGGCGGGATCGTCTTCTCGTGGATCGACGAGTGGTTCAAGAAGAACTGGGTGACGATCGACTTCG
>CAZFIS010000105.1:0-13301 GCA_964519125.1 uncultured Gemmatimonadaceae bacterium
AACGCTCACCCTGCTGACCCCCGACCTGAAGACGCCGATCTACGTCATCAGCCTCATGGGCCTGCGGATTCAGAGCATGAGCACCGGGACTTCGAGCCAGTCGGCGCAGATCGCGATCGGCGGGATGCAACTGAAGAACATGTGAGCCGAGTGTGGAGTCGACCAGGGCCATCCCACCGAGCGTCGAGAGCCGAAAGTTCGCTTCGCTCAAGCGTTTGACATGTGTTGAGGCGGGTCTGACGTGCAAGCCTAACTTGTTGTCGGTACCCCCCACGCCGCCAGTGGAGGGTTGGAGCCCACCCGATTCCGAACCTGCCCCGAGATGACGAGCCCATCCGCCGCTTCGCGCCGGCGGCGCCCTGCGCAATGGAATCCCGCGGCACCTCGTGCCGTCCGGCGCATCGTGCGCCTCGTCGCATGAACGCATGCCGCGCGCTTCCTCCTCACGTCCACCTGGAGAATCTCCCCATGCCTCGTATTCGATCGATCGGCCTGCTCGCGCTGGCCGTCGGCCTCGCGTTGAGTCCCGCTCCCGCCCACGCCCAGATCTGGAAGAAAGTGAAGGAGAAGGTGAAGGAGCGTGCCGACGCCGCAACCGACCAGGCGATCGACAAGGGGCTGGACAAGGCCCAGAACGCGATCACGTGCCTGGTCACGGACACGGACTGTATCGCCAAGGCTCAGGCGGCCGGGCAGCCCGTGACGATCACCGACGAGAACGGGAACAACGTGTCCTCGGCCGACTCGGCCAACGCCGTGGCGAAGGCGTCCGCCGACACAACGGCCGGAGCGGGCGCCACGCCCGGCGGCGAGCCGAACCTGGTGGCCGCCAAGATCGACTTCGTGCCCGGCGAGAAGACCGTCTTCTTCGACGACTTCAGCGACATGCCTCCCGGTGAGCCGCCGCCGCACTGGATGGTGCGTGACGGCCACGTCGACCTGCTCATGGGCCAGGGCGTCCGGGCGCTGAGCATACCGGCAGGGGTGAGCCTGAAGACGGGGTCGCTGCAGATCCCTGCGGACTTTACGATGCAGATCGTCTTCGTGCCCAAGGCCGGCTTCAACGACGCCAGCGGCTTTCTCGGCTTCGAGTTCCGCAACAAGGACGACGACAACGTGTTCGGCGGGCAGATCAACGTGAAGTACACGTCGGTCTCGCTGGACAATGGCCTGGGTAGCGTCGACGCCAAGTATGACGCCAACAAGCCCAACGAGTTCGACCTGTGGTCCCAGCAGGGCCGGGTGCGTGTCTACCTGAACGGGACCCGATTGATGGACGTGAACCAGGTCAAGATCAACGGCCTGGACCATCTCTACCTGGACGAGTCCCAGGGCACGTTCGAGTTGCGCAGCGTTCGCATCGCGGAGTCGGCGCCCGATCCCGGCGACGTGCTGGCCACCACAGGCAAGTACGTCACCCACGGAATCCTGTTCGATACCGACAGCGATATCCTGAAGCCGGGGTCGGCGGGTGTGATCAAGGAGATCTCCACGGCGCTCTACAAGCACCCCGAGCTGAAGGTGGAAATCGACGGCTACACGGATTCCACCGGTGACGCCGCGCACAACCTGGACCTATCTGCGCGGCGCGCCGCGGCGGTGGAGAAGGTTCTGGTGGAGCAGTTCGGCATCGACCAGAGCCGGCTCTCGTCGAAGGGCCTCGGGGCCGGAAATCCCATCGCTTCCAACGACACGGCCGAAGGCCGAGCTCAGAACCGCAGGGTGGAGTTGATCAAGAAGTGAGGCGGCGCGCCCCTCGATGCCAGGGTGAGACACTGATGCGCCGACTCGCGCTGCTCTTCGCGACCGTCCTCGTCGCCGCCGTGGCGGTGGGGGCGGCCCGGCCCACCCCCTTGGCGGCGCAGGCCGGCATACCGGACCTGTCCAAAGCGCCGCCGGACATCCAGGCCATCTGGAAGAAGGTCATGAGCGGTGGCATCCCCACGCCGGCGGAGGCCGCCAGGTACCAGGCGTACATGGACAAGCACGGCGGCGGCGGGAGCGGAGGGTCACAGGGCGGTGGGGGCTCCTCCGGCGGCAGCGCCTCCTCGGGCGGGGGCGACTGCCCCACCCAGTCCCCACTCCTCGCCGGGCTCCCCACGTCGGCGCCCGGGGCCGCCGCAGCCGCGCAGTTGCTCGACCAGCTGCGCGGCACCTACCAGGGCAGGGAATCGGCGGAGGGGCAAAGCGACCTCGCGTCCATCGACAAGAGCGTCACCGACGCGGCGAAGCTCGACTGGCTCGGGGCCGCGCTCGTCGTCGGCCAGTACCCCGGAGCGGCGGTGGTGGTGTACGCCCAAGCCGCGGCTCGAGGTGGGCCCAACGCCCAACTCTCGTGGAGCGGTCTCGGGAGCGCTCTGGAGGAGGCCGGCGACGACGCTCACGCCGTCGCTGCGTTCCGGCGCGCCCTGGCGCTGGGTCCCCGGAATGCCCTGGACGTCTACGGGCTGGGCGTGGCCTACGCCGACCTCGGAGACCTGTCCACGGGCATCTCGCTCCTCACCGAGGCCACGAGCATGGCGCCGAATTTCGGCCTGGCCTGGGACGCGCTCGGGCGCTCGCAGTCATGCACCGGTGCCATGGCCATGGCCGCCGCCGCCATGCAGAAAGCCCAGGAAGTCGACTGGACGGAGGACCGCGAGAAGGTGGCACGAGGCCCCGAGTCCGACGACGACCAGGTGGAGGCCAAGAAGCCGTATCCCGAGCCGCCGGGGATCGCGCTCGTGCCGCCTCCGGTCCCTCCTGCCTTTCCGTGGACCTATCCGAAGCTCCCCGGCAGCCTTCTGCAAACCCTTCAATCCGCGGCGTTCGCGAACCTGCTGCCAGAAGCCGTTGCCTATAACGGGCTGCTGACGAACCTCGGCCGGTCGGAGCAGGCGGCGGAGAACGCCGCTCGAGCGAGGGCGGACAGGGCCGGAGGCCTACCCCTCCCCGACGACGTGGTCACCATCGACATCGCCTTCACGAACTCGAAGGAGGCCCAGGCGGCCGTGGACCGCGTGGACGCTCGCATGAGCGCACGCCTGTCGCTCGTCACCGAGGCATACAACGACAAGTTGAAATCCATCGCCGGGGCCTTCGCTCCGCGGTACGCGCACGCGAAGACGTGTCGCCAGAGGTTTGCGGTGGCGTCCGATCAGTACGACGCCAACCGCGCGGCCGCGGCGGTCTATATCGGCGGGATGACCGGGGTGTCGCAGGAGTACGGCAAGGTCATGCGGGCCTGGTTCCGGTACGCGAACGATCCGGTCACGGAAGTGGATATCGACTTCGACCGGCGGGAACAGATCGTCGGCATGGAAAAGGACATGTACACCGGGGCCGCCATGGCGGGCGACGTCGGCGACGCCGCGGACTGCGTCCACAACGGGAAGCTCGACCCTGAGCCGGACAGCGCCACGGACGCGGCGGGCAAGCCCGGCCCGTGCAAGTCCAAGAGGGCCGACGCGCTCATCATCAACATCTACTCGGATTGCAGGAGCTTCCGCCTCACCATCGGATACGGGCTCAGGGCGAAGTTCGAGCTCAACGGCGCCACGAAGGGGCACCACGGCTCCCTCTTCCTCGGGGTCGGAGAGGGCTTCGGGCCGGGCATACCCGGTGTGAAGAACACCAGCCCCCTGTCGGGCTTTGCCGGCATGCAGGCGAACTGGGGCGAGAACGGGAAGATCACCACCGCCGGCATCGGTCTGAAAGGGCAAGCCCACGCCTTCGGCAACTCCTTCCAGGTGAACGAGACCATCAACGGGCGAAGCTCCGGCCCCGCCCAGGAAGGCTCAGCGTCCGTCGCCGTGGCGCCGATGTTCGCCGGCGACATCAAGGGCTTGAGCACCACGTGGTGAGGTGACGACGATGCGCCGACTCGCTCTGCTCTTCGCGACCGTCCTGCTCGCCGCCGTGGCGGTGCCGGTGGCCACCCCTACCCCAGTGGCGGCCCAGGCCGGCATGCCGGACATGTCGAAGGCCCCGCCGGACATCCAGGCCATCTGGAAGAAGGTGATGAGCGGCGGCCTGCCCACGCAGGCGGAGGCCGCCAAGCTCCAGGCGTACATGGACAAGCACAGGGTGCCGGTCACCGGCGATTCGGTCACGGGAGGGTCGGGGTCCGGCGGGTCGGGGTCCGGGGAGTCCGTCGACGACTGCCCCGCCAAGTCTCCACTTCTCGCCCAGCTTCCCACGTCCCCGCCCGGGACCGCCGCGGCCTCGCAGCTCCTCGCCCAGCTGCGTAGCACCTACGCGGACCGCGAGTCCGCCGATGGGCAGAGCGCCCTCGATTCCATCGGCAAGAGCGTCACCGATGCGACGAAGCTCAATTGGCTCGGCGCCGAGCTCGTCGTCGGCCAGTATCCGGGCGCGGCCGTGGCGGTGTACGCGGACGCCGCCGCCAAGGGCGGACCGAACGCACAACTCTCGTGGAGCGGCCTCGGGAGCGCCCTCGAGGAGGCCGGCGACGACGCTCACGCCGTCGCTGCGTTCCGGCGCGCCCTGGCGCTGGGTCCCCGGAATGCCCTGGACGTGTATGGGCTGGGCGTCGCCTACGCCGACCTCGGCGACCTGCCCAAGGGGATCGCGCTGCTCACGGAGGCCACGAGCATGGCGCCGAAGTTCGGCCTGGCGTGGGAGGCCCTGGGGCGCTCGCAGTCGTGCATTGGAGCCATGGCCATGGCTGCGGCATCGATGAAGATGGCCCAGGAGGTGGACTGGACGGCGCACCGCGAGAAGGTCATGGCAGGCGCCGAGTCGGACGACGACCATGTGGAGGCCAAGAAGCCGTTTCCCAAGCCGCCGGGGGTGGGGCCCAATCCGCCTCCGGTCCCCCCGGCCTTCCCGTGGACCTACCCCACGATCCCGGACCAGCTCACCGACGCAACGGACTTCTCGAAGCACATGCTTGGCGAGGTCCTCCAGTACCACAACATCGCGGGGCCCTTTGTCGCGTCGGAGCAGAAGGTGAGAGACGCCGTCCAGAGGAAGGAAGACGCCTGGAAAGACGCTCAAGGCCTGCACATCCCCCCCGAGGGCTTCTTTCTGCTCGACATCAGCCTCACGAACGCGAAGGAGGCCGAGGACGCCTACGACCGCGTGGACCACCGCATGTTCGCACGCCTGGCCCTCATCCAACGGGATTACCACGACCAGATGAGCAGAATCGCCAAGGCCTACTCGCGACGATTCGGCGCCATCCAGCAGCAGTACACCAGGTGCCAGGGCGACGCATGCGGGATGACGTATTGCCGAGCCGGGTTCAAGCTGGCGTCCTCGGAATACGACGAGAATCGCGCGGCCGGGGCCGTGTACGTCGGCGGGATGACCGGGTTGTCGCAGGAGTACGACAAGGTCATGCGGGCTTGGTTCCGGTACGCGAACGATCCGGTCACGGAAGTGGATATCGACTTCGACCGGAGGAAGCAGATCATGGCCATGGAGGGTCTGATGTACGACAACGTCGCCATGGTCGGCGATTGGGAACGGGGCGGCGGGGAATACTCCCTGTGCGTCCAAAACGGCAAGCTCCTCCCACCGCCGGCCAGCGCGGCGGACGCGGCGGGCAAGCCCGGCCCGTGCAAGGCGAAGGAGGCCGACGCGGTCGTCATCGACATCTACTCGGACTGCAGGAGCTTCCGACTGATCGTCGGGGCCGGGGTCAAGCTGAGGTTCGAGTTCCACGGCGCCACGAAGGGGCACCACGGCTCCCTGTTCATCGGGCCCGGGGTCGGCGTCGGGAAAGGTGTGCCCGGCTACACACCCGCGTCGGCCTCGGCCTGGGCCGGCATGCAGGCGAACTGGGGTGAGAACGGGAGGATCACCACCGCCGGCATCGGTCTGAAGGGGCAAGGCCACGCCTTCGGCAACTCCTTCCAGGTGAACGAGACCATCAACGGGCGAAGCTCCGGTCCGGCCCAGGAGGGATCGGTGGCAGTGGCGGTGGCCCCGCCGTTCGTCGGGAAGGTGACCGCCAGCGCCGCGTGGGGAGGATCATGAGAACGGCAGGCGCTGGGCTCGCCGGCCTTCCCGGACGACCGGCTGGTCGCTGGATGCCGACCCCTTCACCTCTCTACGAGGAGACTCCACCATGCGCAAAACGCTCGTGTGCGTGACGCTGCTGTGCCTGTCCGCCATTCCCTGGACGGGCGCGCAGGCGCAGTACCAACCAGCTCCCACGCAGTACACCATCGTCGTCCTCGTCGGGGGGCAGACCCATACCATCTACCGCGACGGCGACAAGGCCCTGGTCGACCTGGTGATACCCAAGTCCGAGGACCAACCGGAAGCGCTCCATTGGCGCACCATCGTGGATGTTCCGTCGACGACGAACGTCACCTGGGACCTGAACAAGCCCTCGGTCCCCTGCGATGCGGTGGGCAAGGGCGATTGGGGCAACCCCTTCGACCTGTGGAACCAGATGGCGCTCGACGATTCAGTTGCGCCGAAGCAGGAGGGCCAGGAAACCGTGAACGGAATGCCCACCACGACGTACGAGAAGACGGCGCCCGAGGGGAGCGCCAAGTTCTGGCGTGACAACAAGTACGGTCTGTTGGTGAAGGAAGCGATGGCGGCCAAGGGTCAGCCCTTCGGGGCGCTCTTCGAGATCGAGGAGTTCAAGGTCGGTGCGCCGCCCGCGTCGACGTTCGCGGTGCCCAAGCGGTGCGGCTGGAAGAAGCCGGGCTGATCACACCGGAGCCGATCATGCGACGCTTGTACCATTTCAGCGCCCGGTGCCTTCTCCTCGCACTGCTCTTCTCCGGCGTGGCCTCCCGGGCGTCGGCCCAGGCGTGCGGCCTGTCACCGGCCGACTGCCCCGCCGCAGGCCTGGCCTACGCGCATAGCGACTCGATTCGCGTCGGCAACGGATTGCTGCCCCGGGAAGTCGCCATGCAGAACTCCATGCGCACGCTGGTCACACGCATGATGCGGCAGGCCGGCTCGCGGCTGCACTGGAACGTGACCGAACTGGACGAAGTCACCAATCTCGGCCCGCTTCAGTCTGCCGCCACCCCGTACGCGCGGCGTTCGCCGCGCGGGTTCGGCATCGCCTTTCAGTTCATCGTTTCGGACGACTCGCTGCGGGCCTGGCGCCATTGGGTGCAGGACTTCGCTCAGCGCTCCCGACAAACCGGAACATCAGCTCTCGAGAAGGCGGAAGACGCCCAGAAGAGCCCGTTGTATGCGCAGTACAACGATTCCGTACACCATTACATGAAGCTGCGTCTCGCCTACGAGGATGCTCATCCGCACGCGATTGCCGATGAGGACAAGTACATGATGATGACGCAGAAGAAGCAGCATGAATTTCAGCAAAGGATGGAGGACCTGATCAACGGCAGTGGCCCCGGCGATGCCGCGACTCCCGATCAACTCGACGAGGAGGAGCGGACGCAGACGCTGCGCCTTCGAGATGCCGCGCTCGTCCAGGTGTTCTTCGAGTTCAACGTGGCGTTCAACGGCGTGCAAGAAGACGACGCGGTCGTCGAGACGCAGCCTCTGTCGGTACCGGAGGTGGCCGGAGCGCTGCGCGTACGCGTCACCAATCCCGCTGCCACCGACCCGTGGCATTTCGCCGACTGGCCGAGCATGAGCGTGCTGTGGCTGGGGCGTTGGCTACCCCGTCGAGGCAACTCCAACTCCTATGCCGCCTTCACCCGCAACGGCCAGGACGACGAACACACGCCGAAGAGAATCAGGAGCGACAAAGTCCAGACCATCGTCATTCACGTCATGGGCAAGCAAGGCAATTGCGAGCGACTCCTGTCGCAACTCGATATGGACGCGCTGAACGCGGTGATCGTGAAGAACTGAGGCGTCGGCATCAACACGGGGAGGAGCCAACGGTCCCAGGACCGGATTCCCTCCGCGCGGCGCCTCCGTGCTCGCTCGTGAAGGGTCGAACGGTTGTGCGGCTTGCACCTCACAACCGCCGGTGGGCATGTTGCTCCCGCACCCTACACCCACAGCCGACGACCACCTCCGATGTGGTGATCATCCAGATGTCGTTCTTCTCGAGGCTCCATCGGGCAGCGAAGGCCGCCTTGGATTACTCTGGAGTTGCGCGTTATGAGGTTCGGGGGGAAGAGGTCAAGTGTCCGGTCTGTCGCGGTACCGAGTTCGCCATGGTCACGGACCGAGAGGTGAAGAGGCCACTCTTCAGCCGACGCAACCTCCCCTGGCTCAAACTGGACCGGAACTCCAGTACTCTCATTTGCGCGCACTGCAGTCACCTCATGCAGTTCGGGCGTGCCCCCGTGCGTGTGGAGCAGGTCGAGTGAGGCGTGGAGGAGGCTTGCTGCTGGCAGGGTAGGCGCTGAAGCCAGAAGCACTCGCCTGACGGCTCGCGCTCCGGAGCGCCCTGGGGTTCGGGCCGGGACGTGTCCCGGCCCGAACCTAGGTTCGTCACATCCTGACGATCTGGATGTACGAGTTCGACAGCTCGGTCTCGACCCAGAAGCTCACCGCGTCGCCGGGCCTCAAGTTCACCGGCATTGTCCGAACGCCGTCCGGCACCTCTCGGAGCGACCAGACCGGCTTGTCCGGGAAGACCTTGATCTGGACCGCACCCAGCTTCGTCATGCTCACCGGCACGGCCAGGGTCCTGGCGTCCAGGCTGTTGACCCACCCGAGGGACGCAATGCGGCCGAACGTGTCCTCGGCGTACACGCGTACCGGCGAAGTGCGATGATTGATCACGCGCATCTCGAGCGTATTCCCTACCGGGTTTGGCGTCTGCGCCTGTACCGAGGCGGCGCTCATCGCCAAGAAGGCGGTTGCCAGTGCGACCCGGAGCGTTGTCGTCGTCATCGTCGTCATCCCCCCATGTCGATTCCCACCCTCCACGAACGGCCGTCGACCACGGCGCCGATCATGGTCAACCCCCACGTCTTGCCAGACGGAATTCCGGGGGATCCGGTTTCGGAGGGCTCGCCTTCGGCGACGCTCCGCCTCCGGAAGGAATCCTCTCCAGCGGGTCACCACTGTATCTTTTCGGTGAAGAGGTTCGTGTCGCTGGCCTTGATGCGAGAAGCGGTCGCCCCCGAGCAGGGTCGCCCCGGAGAAGCACGATGGCGGAGGCACTCAGAGCGCTGGGCTGGGATGACAGATGGGCTGCGGTCTCCCGACGCGGACATGCGTCGGACGCGGAGCCTGCTCGGGTCACCTCACAGCAACGCGACCGGTGGACGATCCACTCGGCGGGAGGACCTCGTCCGGCGAGACTCCTCGGTTCGGAGTGGGCAGGCCCGCGGCCGGTCACGGGCGACTGGGTCATCTGCAGGCCCGGCCCCCACGAGTCGGATCCGTGGAGCATTGTCTCCGTGCTGCCACGCCGATCCGCGGTACGCCGTGGCTCGGCGGGCGAGGCCGGGTCCGAACAGGTGCTCGCCGCCAACGTGGATCGGCTTTGGATCGTCCAGGCGCTCGACATCCCACCGAACCTCCGAAGCCTGGAGCGCTACCTCGCCGTGGCGTGGGAGAGCGGCACGTCCCCCGAGATCGTGTTGACGAAGTCCGACCTCGCCGCGGACGCGGAGGGCGCGCTCGCGACGGTCCGTGAGATCGCGTTCGGCGTGCCGGTCTGGATGGTGAGCGTGGAGGACGAGGTGGCGCTCGCCTCTTTGCGGAGCAGCTTGGCCGCAGGAAGCACCGTGGCGCTGCTCGGACCTTCCGGTGCGGGAAAGTCGACGCTCATCAATCGGCTCGCCGGCGCGGAGGTGACGCGTACCGATGAAGTCAGGCCGAAAGACCGCAAGGGAAGGCACACCACGACGGGCAGGGAGCTCTTTCCGATCCACGGTGGTGCGCTCCTCCTGGACACGCCGGGGATGAGGGAGTTGAAGGTGCTGGCGCTCGATGAGGGCCTCGAGCAGACCTTCCCCGAGATCGAGGAGCTCGCGGCAGGCTGCCGGTTCCGGGATTGCTCCCATGCTTCCGAGCCGGGGTGCGCCGTGCTCGCGGCCGTGGAGGAGGGTCGGCTGGCCGCGGACCGACTGGCGAGTTACAGGAAGCTGGAGGCCGAGGCTGCGTACGAGCGGCGAAGAGCGGATCCGCGGGCGCAGGCCGAGTACGTCGCGGAGCACAAGACGGCCTTGAAGACCGTGAAGTACCACCCGAAGTACCGGCAACCGGAGTGATGGGGGACTAAAGCCCGAATCCCCTGTCGGGCCCGCAACGCATGGCTGGACGACAGCCTAGTCCTCGTCCGCGAAGTCGGCGAAGTCTTTCTTCATGCACTCCGGACAGATTCCGTGACTGAACACGGCAAGGGAGTGGCTGGAGATGTAGCTCTCGACCTGGTTCCAGAACCCCTGGTCGTCTCGGATCTTCTTGCATCTGGCGCAAATCGGGATGATGCCGCTGAGGGTCTTGATCTCGGCGAGCGCGGTTTGCAGCTCTCCAATCAAGCGCTCGCGTTCCGCCTCGGCGCGTTGACGCTCGGCGATCTCGAGCCGCAGGGCGTCGTTGGCCCCCTGTAGGGCGGTCGCCTTCTGCTCGAGCCGGATCCGCAACTGACGCAGTTCGACGTGCGTGTGGACGCGGGCCAGCAGCTCCTCCCGTTGGAACGGCTTGGTGATGAAGTCCACGGCGCCGAGCTTCAGTCCCTCGACCCGGTGGTCCAGGTCCGTGAGTGCACTGAGGAACATGACCGGGATGTCGCGCCCTGCCTCGAGGGTCCTGAGGCGGCGATACACCTCGAAGCCGTCCATCTGCGGCATCATGATGTCCAGCAGAATCAGATCCGGCGTCGCTGCGGCGAGAGAGGCCAGAGCGAGTTCTCCGCTGTCGGCGACGTGCACCCGGTAGCCTTCCGTCTCGAGAGTACCCACCATCAGTCTGAGATTCACCGGGGTGTCGTCCACCACCAGGATCGTGCCCTTGTGGATCATGTTGCCTCTCAAATCCCAGATCCCGGGGCGGCCTGCACCGCTCGCAGAATGAAGCTGTATTCCAGCCGGTCCGCATGGTGAGCCAGAGTGCCACCCAGGTCCGGATCCACTGCGGATACGCTCTGGATCGCGTCGGCGATTCGGACCCGGTCGAGGCTGACGAGCGCGTCGACCAACTCCCGGCGCAACTCCTGCGACAGCGCCGCTATGGCATCCGGCTTCAGCGGCTCGTCGCGATCCGCGGCGCCCGTCGTCCGGCTATCCCCCCGGATGAAGCGCACGCCGAGTTGCCGCGTGAGGCAGTCGTACATCTGCTTGAACTGGATCGGTTTGGGCAAGACATCGTCCGCCCCCGCTGCCAACATCTGCTCCCTCTCGTCTTTGAACACCGAGGCGGACACGACGACGATCTTCACTTCCTGCCCCCCCTTCAACGTGCGGATGCGGCGGGTTGCCTCGAGGCCGTCCATCACCGGCAGGCGCCAGTCCATCCAGATGAGGTGCGGCCGCCACGACTGGAAGGCCTCCACCCCCATGGCGCCGTCTTCAGCCACACGAACCTGGAACCCGGCCCCTTCCATCAACCGTCGCAACAGCATCGCGTTCACTTCTTCGTCCTCGACGATCAATACGCGGTAGTCGGGCTGCCCCGGCGCAACGTGGTGCGCCACGGTCCTGTCCGCTCCGACTACGAGGGCGCCTACGGGTGCCGAAGAAATCTCCATCGGCATTTCGATCCGGAACTTCGATCCGTGGCCGGGCGTGCTCTCCAATTCGATGACGCCACCCATGAGTTCCACGTACTGCCGCGTGATGGTCAGGCCGAGCCCGGTCCCTGTCTGATCGGAATGGTCGAGTTGAACGAAGGGCTCGAAGATACGCTTCCGATCCTCAGGTCCGATGCCGCGGCCGGTGTCCTCGACCTCGATGACCAGCCCGGGACGGTGAGACTCTCCCACGGAACCGGTTGCGAGTCGCAGCGTCACCGTGCCGCTCGAAGTGAACTTGACGGCATTTCCCACGAGGTTGATGACCACTTGGCGGAGCCTTGCTTCATCGCCCCGGACCCCCGTCGGCATATCCGCGGCCAGCTCCAGCACCATCTGCAGCCCCTTGGACTCGGCCCGCTGGCGCATGAGCGCGTCGATGTCCTGCATCGTCGCACGCAAGTCGAAAGACGTGATCTCGAGAGCGGCGCGCCCCGACTCGATCTTGGCCATGTCGAGCACGTCGTTGATCAGACCGAGCAGGTGCTCGCCACTGCGGTTGATGATGTCGAGTGATTCGTGTTGCTCCGGGGACATCGACGGGTCGGTCCGCAGCAACGTGGAGAAGCCGAGAACGGCGTTCAGCGGCGTGCGCAACTCGTGGCTCATATTCGCCAGGAATACGCTCTTGGCGCGATTGGCCGCTTCCGCCGCCTCGGTCCTCAGCACCAGTTCACGAGCTTCCTGATTCTTCTGACGGAATTTCTCCGCCGCGCGGGAGAGCGCCCCCATCTCGTCGCTCGCATCGCCACCGGGGATCGAAGGCATCACCTCGTTGTCGGACAGCGCGCGAAACGTGTCGGTGATCTGCGAGATCGGTTCGAGGATGCTCTTCGACAGCCAGACGGAAAAGAGCGGAGCGAACACCATGACGAGAAGGAAGGTCCCGATGAGCGCGATCATGGTCCGTGTCATCGAGGTCCGGGCTTCCTGGTATCCGCGACTCGCCGCGGCGGCCGCGGCACTTCGCAGTCCATCGCTCTTGTAGAGGAATTCCGCGATTTCCCCGGCCATGACGACATTGGTCAGGTAAAGGTAGCCCCGGGTCGCCTGCACCACCCGCAGCACGGCTGCCTGGTAGGCATCTGTCGCGCCCTCCGCTCTGACCAGATCGCTCGTGACCGCTCCCTTCTTCCGAGCCAACGCTTCGAGTTGCCGCCGAAGCATCACGAGATGGGCTTTCGCTGAGTCCACATTTCTCGCGTCCAGCCCCTGGAGATACTGATCAGCGTTCGTACGGGCCACCAAGAATTGCAGTCTACACGCTAGGACCTCTTCGGCGGTAATCGTCGGGTCTCTCGACAGCTTGGCGAACGTCTCATCGAGCAGAGCCTGCGCCTGCGGCAGGGTCTGCTCCACCAGCGTCGTGCGGAGGAGCCGTTCTTCGATGCTGGCCCGAAAGGTCCGGTCGAAGCTCGCCACGTACTCTTCCATCTGGACGTAGACGCCGGCCATCGCGGGGCTCGGCGTGGTGGTGCGAATCTCCGCCAGGTACCTCACGAGTCGTGCGTGGTGTAACTCGACGCGGCCCACAGAGGAGGAGCGCCCCTCGGACGCGAAGCGCTGCGCCTGCTCGGCTATGGCGGTGACCTCGTCCGACGCCCGCTCCTGCAGCAGCACCTGGCGGTTGATCCCTTCCAGGGCCGCCATCCGACGGGAC
>CAZFIS010000106.1:0-13240 GCA_964519125.1 uncultured Gemmatimonadaceae bacterium
AGATGACCGCCGACCGTGCCGTGCTGGACTATGCGTCGCGGAACAAGGACCACCTCCTCTTCGACATCTGGCGGATGGGAGAGAACTCGATCGAGGCGGGAAGCGCGGATTCCTGGACGGTGACGCCGACGGAGATCACCGCGGCCGAGGCCGCCGTGACCCGCGGGACGCGCGACGATTGGGCGCACTGGCTGCGCCGTCCCGATGAGCGTGACCCGCGTGGCTTCATCATCCCGGCGGACCAGCGCCACTTCCTCACGGCCACGAAATTCGTCAACGCGCTCCTCAAGAACGGAGTCGAGGTGGAGCGCGCGACGGCGCCGTTCCAGGTGGCCGGCAAGGGCTACCCCGCGGGATCGTACGTGGTGAAGACGGATCAGGCCTTCCGTCCGCAGGTGCTCGACATGTTCGAGGCCCAGGATTATCCGAACGACTTCGCCTACCCCGGAGGCCCGCCCATCCCTCCGTACGATGCGACGGGGTGGACGCTCGCCTGGCAGATGGGCGTTTCCTTCGACCGCGTCCTCGACGGCTTCGACGGACCGTTCCAACCGATCAGGGAGGACACCGTCGGGCCTCCTCCGGGCAGGGTCGTGGATGCCTCGGGGGCGTCGGGATTCGTGGTCGACCACGTCAACGACGCGTTCGTAGCGCTCAACCGGGTGCTCGCCGGCGGCGGCAAGGCCGCCTGGTACACGGACACGCTCACCGTGGACGGGAGGACGTTCCCGCCCGGCGCGCTCTACCTCGAGACCGGCCGCGCCACGGTGGAGCGGCTGGCCCGTGAGAAGGGGCTCGACTTCTACGGCGTGCGCCGGCGCCCGTCCGGGCCGTCGATGCCGCTGCGCCGCGTGAAGGTCGGCCTGGTCGATGTGTACGGCGGGTCGATGGCTTCGGGATGGGACCGCATGATCCTCGAGGCCTTCGGCTTCGACTTCGACGTCCTGTATCCGCCCGACCTGGACTCGGGGGACCTGTCCCGCTACGACGTCCTGGTGCTCCCGGACGGCATCGTGCCCGCCGCCGGCCGCCGAGGCCGCGTCGGCCGGGGAGCCCAGAGGCTGGACAGTGCCTCCATTCCGCCCGAGTACCGCCGGCGCCTGGGCGCCGTGACGGTGGAGAAGACCGTTCCGCGGATCCTCGATTTCGTGCGGCGGGGCGGGGCCGTGGTGGCCATCGGCTCCTCGACCCGACTGGCGTACGAGGCCGGGCTTCCCCTCGCCGACGCCCTCTCCCAGGACGGGAAGCCGTTGACGCCCTCGGAATTCTTCGTCCCCGGGACGCTCCTCGACATGAAGGTCGATCCGGTGAGCCCGCTCGCGGACGGCCTGGGGAGCCGGACGGTCGTGATGTTCGAGCGTAGCCCCGCGTTCCGGCTCGAGCCCGGGGCCGAGAGTCGAGGGATCCGGAGGGTGGGATGGTACGACAGCGACCACCCCCTCCGGAGCGGATGGGCGTGGGGCCAGAGCCACCTCGAGGGGGCAGCGGCGGTCGTGGAGGCGGACCTCGGGCGCGGAAAGCTCTTCCTCTTCACGCCCAGGATCACGTACCGGTCGCAGCCCCACGGGACGTATCCCTTTCTGTTCAACGGGATCTACTACGGAGCCGCGGCCGGCGCCCACGCCGGGAGCCGCTGAGCCTGAAGGAACGCGATCCGGCGATGTCCAGCCCTCTGGATCACGACGCGCTCGAGGCGTGGTACCGCGACGCGCTGCGCGTGCGTGTCCACGAGCTGGAAGCGTTGCTCGAGCCGCTCCGGTCCGGTGGTCGTGAGAGCGCCGGACAGGCCAGGGACCTGGGCCGCTCCCTGAGAGGCTCGGGAGGGTCGTTCGGCTTCCCGGCAATCAGCGACGCCGCCGAGATCCTGGAGGGCGCGCCCGATGCCGATGCTCTGAGGTGTGCCGAAGGCCTCGTGGTGCTGTTGAGGAAGACGGCCTGGCCCGACGACACGGCGGAGCACCGGCCGATGGACTGGCTTGCGCGCGTCCTCGACCTCCGCCCCAGGTCGCTCCCGTACCCGGCCGACACGGCGACGGCATGGAGCCGGGGGGCGGAAGAGGCGGCCGTCGACGTCCACGAAGTGGCCGAGCGGGTGGCCGACGCCTTCGCCCTGGCCATCGCGGACACGACCGCCGCCGGCCGCATGGCCATCCGCCTCGTCCCCGAAGCCCTCGTACGTCGGCACAGGATCCTTCCCCTGACCGAGGACGGGGTGAGCATCGAGGTGGCGACCGACAACCCCACCGACCTCACGGCGGAGCTCGCGATCCGACACGTCACGGGCCGCAGGGTCGTGTTCCGGATCGCACCTCCGGATGAGCTTCGGGAGGCCCTGAAGCACCTTCCGAGCGCATCCTCTCCCGAGGCGCCGGGAAGCGACGAGGCCCATTCCGCAGTGGCGGGGACGACCGTGCTCCTGGTCGACGACGACGAGGAGGCGCGGCTCCTGGTACGGGCGCTTCTGGAGGGGAAGGGCGGCTTCCGGATCCTGGAAGCCAGCGACGGGGAGGAAGGCTTGGAGCGCCTGGACCGCGACGACTCGATCCACCTCGTGGTGGTCGATCTGTCCATGCCCCGGATGGGGGGCCGGGAGATGCTGCGCGCCCTGCGGGCGCTCCCCCTCCGGACCCAACCGAGCGTGATCGTCGTAACGGGCGCCGGGGATCCCCGTCTCGAGGCCGACCTCATCGAAGACGGCGCGGACGACTACATTCGCAAGCCGCTCGACCCACGCCTCTTCCTCGCCCGGGTGACGGCCACGCTGCGTCGCGCCGGGATCTGAAGGAGAGGGGAGGCCCGGCCCTCCCGGAGGGAGGCGGAATGGCTTGATTTTGCCCTGGTTTTCCCCGATGGTTTGGGGCTTTTCTGCCTCTGTTCCGCGGCCGCAGCCCCGAGGCCGCCTCCGCAGGAGTCCGCGCACCACGTGAACCGTCCGCCTCTCATGGTCCTCTCCCAGCCGGGCCCGATCAGACGTTGGTTCGCCGGTGTCGGGAGAGCCGCCGACGTGACGGCGGAGCACGCCGGGGCGATGGGCATCCTCTCCTGGCAGATCATCGTGGCGATCGTCCGCCTGCGCGTGTCCTTCCGGGAGATCGTGCACCAGATCTACATCATGGGGATCCAGAGCCTGCCGATCGTGCTCGTCACGGGCTCCCTGGCCGGCATCGTCACGAGCCAGCAGGGAGGGTACCAGTTCACGGGCTCGGTGCCGCTCTACGTGCTGGGAAGCCTCGTGGTGGAGACGATCGTGCTCGAGATGGGGCCGGTCCTCACGGGCCTGGTGCTGGTGGGCCGTGTGGGCGCGCGCATCACGGCGGAGCTGGGCACGATGGTGGTATCCGAGCAGATCGACGCGTACCACTCGCTCGGCAGGGATCCGATCGAGATCCTCGCGGCTCCGCGGGTGATCGCCGGAATCGTGGCGCTGCCACTCCTCGTGGGCATCGCCGACGTGATCGGCATCCTGGCGGGTATGGTGGCGGCCCGCATGCAGGTGGGCCTCGGAACCGAGTCGTTCCTGTATGGAGCGCGTCTCTTCTGGCACTCGTGGGACCTGCTCTATTCCCTGACCAAGGCCACCGTGTTCGGTGTCGCCATCCCGCTCATCTCCGTGCACATGGGCTTGCGCACCCGGGGCGGAGCCGAAGGCGTGGGACGCACGACGACGCAGGCCGTCATGTTCATGACGCTGACGATCCTGATCCTGGACGCGCTCTTCCCACCGCTGATGCTCCAGTGAGGAGGGACCGCCCATGATCACGTACAAGAACATCTACAAGGCCTTCGACGCGCCGGTGTTGTCCGGTGTGGACATGGAAATCGAGACCGGCGAGATGTTCGCGCTGTTCGGGCCCTCCGGGACCGGCAAGAGCGTCCTCCTGAAGACGACGATCGCGCTCATCGTCCCGGACCGCGGTGACGTCGAGATGGACGGGATCTCCGTCCACCATGGCGGACGCAAGGCCTTGGCGGCCGCCCGGCGCAAGGTCGGTTACGTATTCCAGAACGCCGCGCTCTTCGATTCCCTCAACGTCTTCGAGAACGTGTCCCTGGGCATGCCCGAGGACGAGCTCAGGCGCTTGCGCCGGAGTGAAACCGCGGAACGCGTGTGGAGGGCGCTGGAACTCGTGAACCTGGAGCCGCCCGCGGTGATGGCCAAGCTGCCGGCCGAGCTGTCCGGAGGAATGAAGAAGCGGGTCGGCATTGCACGCGCCATCGTGGGAAGGCCGGAGGTACTCCTCTGGGACGAGCCCACGACGGGGCTGGATCCGATCAACTCCGCCGCGGTCGAGCGGCTCATCACGCGCCTGTCCCGGGAGTTGGAGGTGACCTCGCTGCTCGTGACACACGACGTGGAAGGAGGACTCGAGATGTGCAACCGGGTCGCCATGCTGGACGAAGGGAAGATCCGCTTCTGCGGCACGCCGCAGGAGTTCCGCGCGAGCGCTGATCACGTGGTACAGGCCTTTGTGGACCGCGCCGCCGCCGAAGCGGCGCTGGACATGGTTGCGACGTCCTATGACTGATACGCCCATGGGCGGGGGAGCCCACCGCTCCCGCGCCACCGACGAGCAGATTCTGACTGCCGTTCCCCCGGTCGCGGCAGGGCGGGAGGCCAGGGTCGGCGTATTCGTTCTCCTGGGCCTGCTGTCGTTCATCGTCGTGCTCTTCCTGATGACCGATCCAGCGACCCTTCGCGGCCGCTACATGCTGGTCACCACGGTCGAGAATGCCGGAGGCGTGCGCTCGGGCGATCCCGTGCAGATGCGCGGGGTCAACATCGGACGCATCCACTCCTTCGAGATGGAGCGGAACGGCAGGGTCGCGATCACCATGGAGCTCGACGGGCAGTGGAAGATCCCGCAGGGCTCGCACACGAAGCTGGCCGGCGCCGGCGTGTTCGGAGGACGCACGATGGAGCTCGTCCCGGGCTCGGGTCCTGGAACGCTCCAGCCGGGCGACACGATTCCGGGGGAGGGGGGGGGAGGTGGCCTCATGGGCTCGATCGACCAGCTCGGCGGCCAGGCGACGACGCTGCTGGACAGCATCCAGTCGCTGTTGAACCACGGCACGGTGAGCTCGGTGCGCGGGAGCGCCGGGCAGCTCGACACGCTCCTCACCGAGCTCTCCGGCATGGTGCGCGAGCAGCGCTCGACCCTGAAGGGCCTCACCGCGAGCCTGAGCCGCTCCGCCAGCGGGCTCGAGCACACGGCGACGGGACCCGACGTGGCCCGCACGGTCGCGCGCGCCGACTCGGCCATGGTGGTCCTCACGCAAACGGGAAGGAACCTCGACGACGCCTCGACCTCCCTGCGTGAGCTCCTGGCGCGCATCGACCGCGGCGAGGGCACGCTGGGCCGGCTCTCCAAGGACGACTCGCTGTACGTGAACCTCAACCGAGCCGCAGCGAGCGTCGCCTCCCTGATGGACGACGTGAAAGCCCACCCCAAGAAGTACATCAACGTGTCGATCTTCTGAGGAGACACGAACGGAGAGGGCCGGAGCACTCCGGCGGATCTACGTGAAAGGGGGCCCGGGCATCGATGCCCGGGCCCCCTTTCGTTCGGGCCGCTCGCCCCGCGGGCGGGCGTCTCGCTCGTCGATCACCAGCCCGGGGCGATGTTGATGCCCCAGACCCAGTTCTTCTGCGGACGCTGGAACGGGTGGGCGTAGTACGCCTCCAGAACGAGCATGCCCATGACGTTGAACCGGGCCGCCACCCCCGTCGAGAAGATCGGAACCCTCGCCTGCGAGTTGCGACTCCACTGCCACTGGATCTGGGTTGGACTGTACGCGGAAGACAGCGGATCCCAGGCCGCTCCCGCGTCGGCGAACAGCACGAGATCGGTGGGCAGGTACGGGAAGTTGATCAGGCCGTACTGCCGCACGCCCAGGACGGGAATGCGCACCTCCAGGTTCGCCACCGCGATCCGCTGACCGAAGAGTCGGCTCAACACCGGACAGGCATTCGAGTTGGTCGTGGTCGATCCGACCGGAGCGCATTCGCTCGCGTTGAAGCTGTTGTAGTCGTATCCACGGATCAGCGTCGGGTAGCCGAGGAAGAGTGGCTGGAGGATCCCGAACTGGTCCTTCGAGAGATCCGTCTGGGTCAGTCCGTAGCGCCCGAAGTGCATGCCGCGCACGGCGATGGTGAGATTCTTCGTCGGACTGTAGTAGCGGCGCCAGTCGGCGATGAGGGTCGTGAAGTTCACGTCACCCGTGGTCTCATCCACCTCGAGCCGGTACCGCCCGCCCCGAACCGGCGACGTGAAGCCGAAGTAGGAATTGTCTCCCACCAGCGCCACGGATGCCTGAACCATGTTGAGCGGAGGCGGCGCCTGGGACTGGAGGTCCTGCCTCGTATAGTTGTAGACGCGCCCGTACTGATCCATGTAGTACTTGTCGAGCACGATGTCGTAACTGTAGCGGGTCGCGCCGAGTCCGAGCTCCAGGCGCCGGGTCTCCGAGAACGGATAGGCCACCTGTCCCGTGAGCGTGTTGACGTACACGTGGTACTGGTAGAGGCCGAGGTAGGGAGCCAGGAGCGAATCCGTCGACTGCGGCGTGACGGGTTTCCCGTTCGCGTCCACGGTGTCCGCACCGTACCCGTAGGAACCGAACACGTAGGGAATGCGGCCTGCACCCACACCCCAGTTCCACCGGTGCGCCGAGTTCATGTAGAACACCTGGCCCCCGATGTCCTTGAACCTCCCCTGGGCGCTCACGGACACGCCGAGGTTCCGGTCACCCAGCATATCGCTGAAGTAGGCCGACACGCCTCCGGCCACGTAGCTCCCGAAGCGGTCGGCGGCGACCCCGAAGCTGGGCTGGCCGATCCAGTCGAGCGAGAGCGACGGCGAGTACTTCTTCGCATCCGCGATCGCGTAGGTGTGCGGAGGCTTGAGACCCGTCTCGGCGTCGGCCAGGTACGACGCCACGCGGCTGAACCGCTGGGGATGGGCCGGTGGAAGCATCCGCCCCGACTGATCCTGGGCGTTGTCCACGATCTTCACCGGCGTGCCCTTGCCCTGGGGATCCATGGCGAAGATGTCGAACTGCAGCGAGTCGAACACCGTGTAGACGAGGCGCCCCGAGTTCGAGGCGACGCTGATGGCCGGGGAGGTGTAGGTGATGCCGGACACCGCCGTGGCGAGGTGCGTCACCCGCTCGACGGAGTCCGTGGCGAGGTTGAGGCGGTAGACGTCGCTGAAACCGTCCTGGTCGGAGACGAAGTACACGCTCTTCCCGTCCGGCGCGTACTGCGGGTTGATGTGGTTCACGTCACCGAACACCGGCACGACGTGGACTTCGTGCGTCGCCACGTTGATGAACGAGAGCTGGTACTTGCTGAACGTGAGCTTGGCGAAGTTGGTCTCGGGTCCGCGATCGGACGCGAACGCGATGGTCTTGCCGTCGGGCGACCACGACGGCTCGAAGTCGGCGTACTTGTCGTTGGTGAGGCGGATGAGGCGACCGGAGTCGAGGTCGTAGATGAAGAGGTCACTGATGCCCCCGACCATCCCCGTGAACGCGATCTGTTTCCCGTCGGGCGACCACGAAGGGTTGGCCATCGCGCCGATCTCGGGGAAACTCTTGCGCTGCGTGAGCGTGCCGTCGTCGACCCGTACGATCTGGAGCTCCTGTGTCCCGTCCGCCGTCGCGACGTAGCAGAAGTACTTCCCGTCGGGCGACCACGTCCCCGAAGAATCGATGTAGCGAAGCGCGTCGGTGTGCGGATCGGAGTTCGCGCTCCGGAGCTTCCGGATGATCTTCCCGGTGTGGGCGTCGGCGAGGTACAGGTCGACGGAGAAGAGGTCCTTGTCCGCCAGGAAGGCCACGTAGCGACCATCCGGGCTCAGCGAGGGTGAAACGTTGTAGGTCGAGCCCGCGCCCGTCTGGGGCGCCAGGAGGGGCTTGCCCAGCTCCGCGGGCGTCTCTCGGCCCTTCATGAGCGGCTCGTACTCCTTGGCGACCTCGTCCTTCCACCGGACGGACAGGGTGTCGGTCGACATACCCAGCACCTGCTGCACCGCCGCCTTGAAGCCCATCTGGAGCGACCGACGGTAGATCTGGACGACCGCGTCGTCCCCCCAGATGCCGCCGATGTAGGCGAGCAGCGCCTGCCCGAAGCGGTACGGGAAGAAGCGCCGCTCGGTCGTCATCTGGTGGATCGTGGGGAAATCCTTGTGGATCAGGGCGTCCCTCATCCACATGGCCGTCAGCGGGTTGTCACGGCCCAGCGAGAAGTACTCGGCCATGCCCTCGATGAGCCAGAGGGGAAGCGCGTTCAGGCCCTGGACCCCGCGCGGCCGCGCCTCCGCGATGTTGTACTGGAAGGCGTGCACGAGCTCGTGGCCGATGACGTGGTTGTCGTCCCAGTACGAGCCGGTGAACGGGATGATGACCCGGTTCTTGAGCGATTCGGTCACTCCACCCTCTCCCTGAGAGATGAAGCCCGAGACGGCGTTGGTCTGCTCGTAGTCCGGGTGGTCGGCGTACAGGATGATCGGCTTGCGCTGCTCGAACTCGTGCTGGAAGGTGCGGGCGTAGCGCTCGTACCAGCGCTCCGCCATGCGCGCGGCGTCCGAGACGGCCTCGGCCTCTTCGGGATAGTAGTAGATGTTGAAGTGGTCGGTCTTCAGCACCTTGAACTGGAAGTTGTCGTACTTGACCTTGTTCCGCCCGAAGTACTGCTGCGCCGAGCCGGGCACGGGCAGGAAAGCGAGCATCGATACGGCCAGGACCAGACCGGCCAGCATGCCCGATCGCATACTCCCATCCGTCGAGACCGTTCTCGAGATCCGCATCGTCGCCACCTGGAGCTGGAGAAGAGGCTGTCGCCCACCACCGCCGTGACCATGATAAGGTCTCGTCGGTCGAGGGCTATATACCGGAGTCACCCCCGCAAAGGTTCGTTACACCGTTTCGGGTATCCTGGGAATCCCCGTGTCCGAGACCAGAGTTCCCCGACGCCGCGTTGCGCGTCCGCCAGGGCGGGTCGAAATTCACGGGACCACCCTCCGGGCCGGCCTCGCAAAAAGCTTGCCGTTCGCCGGGAACTCCCGGGGGGCCATCCGCGTCCCCCGATCCACTCTCTGGTACGTCGCGATGAATCCAGCGCTTACCGACGTCCCCGGCGCAGACCCGCCGGATCTGCCCTCAGCGCCCGCTGGAGTGGGCAACCGTGCAGAGGACGTGTCCCTCCGGGGGGACGGCACGGAGCGTCCGTGCGACCGCTGGCCATGAACGGGAGACCCGCCGCGGCCCGGCTCCTCGTCGTCGTCGCCCTGCTCGCCGGGTGTGCGGGCCCGAAGGCGTCGCGCCCGCCCCGCGCGGGAGACCCCGTCCCGCCGTACCGCGCCGCGACGCTCACCGGCGACACGCTCGCGCTCGCCTCGCTGCATGGAACGCCGTTCCTGCTGAACTTCTGGGCGACCTGGTGTACGCCGTGCCAGCGGGAGACGCCCTACCTCGAGTCCGTGTACCGAGCCCGCTCGGGGCAGGGACTTCGGGTCATCGGCGTGTCGATGGACACCGGCGACGCCCTCGGCCAGATTCGCGACTTCATGAAGAAGTACGGAGTGACCTACACGGTGCTGCGCGACCCCGCCATGAGGGCCATGGACGCGTTCGGGATCCCCGGCCTTCCCGCCACATTCCTCGTGGACCGCTCGGGGGTCGTGCGCTGGTTGCGCTTCGGAGCCATAAACGCGCGCGACAAGGACTTCACGGCCGCCTTGGACGACATGCTGCGATGAAGGAGCCCCCGACTCCGGAGACCGTGGAGACGCCCATCGGGTACGTCGATCTCGACCGCGCCCGCGCCAACGCACGCCGGGTCGCGCGTTACGCCTCCGAGCACGGACTTCTCTGGCGCCCCCACATCAAGACGCACAAGTCCACCGTGGTCGCGCGGATCCAGTTGGAGGAAGGAGCGTGCGGCCTGACGGTGGCCACCCCGCGCGAAGCGGAGGTCATGGCCAAGCTGACCCCCGACCTCTTGCTGGCCTATCCACCCGTGGGAGCGTCCAAGCTGAGGCGCATCCTCGCACTCCCACCCCACGTCGACTTGAAGGTGGCGCTGGACTCGTCCGAGGTCCTCGACGCGCTGGCCGCGGCGTCCGTCGAGGCCGAGCGGGTGACGGGCGTCCTGGTCGAGCAGGACATGGGGCTGGGCCGCGTGGGCGTGCAGAGCGCGGCCCACGTCGTCGAACTGGCGCGCCGGGCCGCGGACACCCCGGGGGTCGCGTTCCGGGGCGTGCTCTTCTATCCTGGACACGTGCGCATGGCGGCCGGCGCGCAGGGCCCCGAGGTCGAGCGCGTATCGGCCCGACTCCACGAGACGCTCGACGCCCTGGACGCTGCCCACGTGCCTCCGGAGATTGTGTCGGGCGGCTCCACGCCGACGCTCTGGCGCAGTCACGAGGTGGAGGGCCTCACCGAGATCCGCGCGGGCTCGTGCATCTTCTACGACCGCGAGGCGTTGGCTCTCGGCGTCGCCACGAAGGAGGAGATCGCCTACACCGTGCTCGCCACCGTGGTCAGCACCGCCGTGCCGGGCCAGGCGGTGGTCGACGCCGGATCGAAGGCCCTGGCCAAGGAAGCGAGAGGTGGGGACGCCGGGTTCGGCGTGCTGCTCGAACGCCCCGAGGTCACGGTGTCGTCCCTGTCCGAGGAGCATGGTGTCCTGGATCTGTCCGCCTCCGCGTGGAGGCCTCGCATCGGAGAGCGCGTGCGCATCGTTCCAAACCACGTGTGCGTCTCGGTGAACCTCCAGGAGGGGCTCCTCGCCCGCCTGGGCGACCGTTACGCGATCCTGGCGCTCGAGGGACGGGGGAGGGGACCGTGGACCGGTTGAGCATGGACGACGTCTCCGAGCTCGTGGCCCGGTTCTCCGGCGTGCGGGTCCTCGTGGTCGGCGACCTCATGCTGGACCGCTACATCGCTGGAACCGTCGAGCGCATATCACCTGAAGCGCCGGTCCCGGTGGTCAGGGTCGAGAAGGAGTCCTCCGCGGTCGGGGGTGCCGGCAACGTCGCCGCGAACGTCGCCGCGCTGGGCGCGACGTGCCGGGTGGTGGGGTGTGTGGGACGCGACGTCCACGGAGGCCTGCTGGAAAGCGAGCTCGCGGCCCTGGGTGTGCGGACCGAAGGCCTGGTCGTCACGGACGAGCGCCCCACGACCGTGAAGACGCGCATCCTCGCGCGCCGGCAGCAGGTGGTACGCTTCGATCACGAGGAGGAGGCCGACGTCGCGGGTGAGCTCGCCGAGCGTCTCGCCCGGACGGCCCGGGAGCTGGCCGAAGAGAGCGACGTGCTCGTGATGGAAGACTACAACAAAGGCGTCCTCATCGAGCCGGTCATCCGGGCGGTGATGGACGTGGCCGCGCGCAGGAAGGTGCCGACGGTCGTGGACCCCAAGCGACGGAACTTCCATGCGTTCTCGGGCGCCACGCTGTTCAAGCCCAACGCCAAGGAGCTCGCCGACGCGCTCGGTGAGTTCCTCCATCCGGACGATCCCGAGTGGATGGAGCGCACGCGCAAACGTCTCCACTGCGAGAACCTCCTGCTCACGTTGGGAGAGGCGGGTATGGCGCTCCAGACCTCCGAGGGGCACTTCGTGCGCGTGCCCACCGCGGCCCGGGAGATCTACGACGTGTCGGGTGCCGGTGACACCGTGACGGCCGTGACCGCGGTCGCGATGGCGGCGGGTGCCTCTGCGCCCCGGGCGGCGATTCTCGCCAACCACGCCGCCGCGGTCGAGGTCGGGAAGGCTGGAGTGGCGACCGTGAGCCCCGCCGAGATCATCGAACATTCACGAGCGTTCCTCGAAGGAGCATAGCACCATGAGCGACCTGACGTTCGTCCACACCGAGCACGCCCCCGCGGCCATCGGGCCCTATTCGCAAGCCGTAGTGAGCGGCGACTGGGTGTTCTGCTCGGGCCAGATCGCGCTGGATCCGGCTACCGGCGAGCTCGTGGGCAAGGATGCCGCGGCCCAGGCCGAGCAGGTCCTGAAGAACCTGAGCCAGGTCCTCGAGGCGGCGGGCTCGTCCCTCGGCTCGGTCGTGAAGACCACGGTCTTCCTCGCCGACATGAACGACTTCGCCGCTGTGAACCAGGTGTACGGGAGCCATTTCGGGGGCCACCGTCCGGCGCGCGCCACGGTCGCCGTGGCCACGCTGCCGAAGCTCGCCGCTGTGGAGATCGAGTGCGTCGCACGGATCACGCGCTGAACGTCCTGGAGGGTGCCATGAGAGCACGTCTTCGTTCCCCGCTCGTCATCCTGCTCGCCGGTGCGCTCTTTGCGCCCACGCCCGTCGCGTCCGCACAGCAGGCGGACTCCGCCCTGTTCGACGTACTCCAGTGGACCAACGTCGGACCGAACCGCGGAGGCCGCTCGATCGCCGTGGCCGGCAGCGACAGCCGGGTCCACGAGTACTACTTCGGTGCGACGGGCGGAGGCCTCTGGAAGACGACGGATGGAGGTACGACCTGGCGACCGGTCACGGACGGCCAACTCGGAAGTTCCTCGGTGGGCGCCGTCGCCGTGTGCGAAGCGAATCCCGACGTCGTCTACATCGGCATGGGAGAATCGGAGCTGCGCGGCAACGTCGAGCAGGGCGACGGCGTGTACAAGTCGACCGATGCCGGCAAGACGTGGAAGCACATGGGACTCGCCGCCACCCAGAACGTCTCCAAGATCCGTGTCGCTCCCGGGGGATGCGACACGGTGTACGTGGCCGCCTTCGGCGTTACGTCGGCACCGAACCCCGAACGGGGGGTCTACAAGACGACAGACGGCGGCGAGAGCTGGAAGAAGGTGCTCTACCGCGACGAGAAGTCCGGTGCCATCGAGCTCGTCATCGACCCGAACCACCCCAACGTGCTGTACGCCTCGCTCTGGCAGGCGTGGCGCAAGAGCTGGGGGTTCTCGTCGGGAGGCCCGGGCAGCGGGCTCTTCAAGAGCACGGACGCCGGCGAGCACTGGACCGAGATCACGGACCGTCTGGGGCTCAAGCCGGCATCACCCATCGGCAAGATCGGCATCGCGGTGTCACCCGCGAACTCCGACCGGGTGTGGGCGCTGGTCGAGCATGAGCCGATGGGCGGCCTCTACCGCTCGGACGACGAGGGCAAGACCTGGAAGCGCGTGAACGCGGATCGCAAGCTCCGCCAGCGTGCCTTCTACTACTCCCGGATCTACGCCGACCCGAAGGACGAAAACGTCGTCTACGCGC